>JAFGFI010000250.1 GCA_016931185.1 Anaerolineae bacterium | reverse complement strand
CGTGCGCCCGACACAACGCCGGATTATCCAGTCAGTGTTGGCCGGCTACAACACACTTGGGTTGATGCCCACCGGATCGGGGAAATCGTTATGTTATTGGATTGCCGGCAAAGCTTTGGGCGGCGTAACGCTGGTTATCTTTCCACTTACAGCACTGATGGATGAACAAGCACAAAAACTTGAGCAACACGGACATACAGTGTTTACCTTGCACAGCGGCATCAGTACCCAAAAACAGTACAAAGAATTGCTCAATTTGTACAATGCGCGAGAGGTTCCTGATTTTATTTTCCTTTCTCCTGAACGATTGGCTACAGATGGCTTCCTGGAGTTTGTCTTGCAACATATTCGAGAGTGCATTAAGCTGGTGGTGGTGGATGAAGCGCACTGTATCTCGCAATGGGGATTAGACTTCCGGCCATTTTACAAGGAAATCCCCTATTTCCTGCGTAATATTTTTGATGAAACCCCGCTACCCACGCTTCTCTGCCTGACAGCCACACTTAACCCCAAAGACCAGGAGCAAATTTGTCATGATTTTGATATCGAAGCGGCGCAGGTAATCCGGCACGATGTCCTATTACGCCCCGAAATTCACATCCAGGTGATCAAAGTCCCTAACGAGGATACGAAAGATGAACGATTTTGGGCTTTGTTGGATGAACATAAAAACGAGAAGGTACTGATCTATGTGGATCGCAAGCAGGGCAAACGTTCCACTGAAGAACTGTGTGCAGAGGCTCACGGTCGTGGCCTGAAGGCCGCGTTTTTCCATGGCGATATGACCTCGGAAGAGAAGGCCGAGGTCATCCGCCGTTTCAAAATGGGGGAATTATTAACCGTCTTCGCCACCAGCGCCTTCGGAATGGGAATTGACATCCCGGACATTCGCGGAGTGGTGCATTATCTGTTGACGGAATCAACTGAACAGTACTACCAACAGATTGGGCGCGTTGGGCGTGATGGAAGACCCTCGTGGGCAGTCTTGTTTTACTCGGATAAAAACATTGATGTCCGTAAGACCTGGTTTATTGAAAAGTCCTTTCCGGGCGAGAAAGAGATCCGTTGGGCATTTTCCAATCTCACGGACGACCGGGCCGGTAAGCGCACCGTCAGCTATTTTGAGGAAGGTGATAGCACACGCTCCGCTTATCATTACCTGGTGCGTAGTCACGTGATTGAACCAATATGTAAGGGAATTCAATCCTTAGCTGCTTTCGAATTGGCAAGGGGCGTAGCATTACCGGCTTTTGATGCTTACCGCAATACTACTCGCACAGGACTGTTGATTCCAACAGCACAGAATACTGGAGAACCCGAAAGCAGTATTGTGAATAATCTCTATCGATGGTTAGCAAAGGGAAAAATCAAAACAGTGCGCGCCCCTGGCAAATGCCTGGTCGTCAACTCTGTTGTGGATGCATTACCAGATACGTTACTCACAGAAATTCTGGCCGATGTAGCTGAAAAGAAAGCCTATCGGCTCGGCTTGTTTGACGAGTTTGTGGCATTATTGAACAGCTACACGAACACCTTTGAATTTCACCAACGTATTGGAGAGTACCTGGGTATTGATAGGTTTAGCCGGGGACGTATCTACAGGACGTTGTCAGGCGAATTAGTACGTTCTAAATCAGAGGTCATCATTGCTAATATCCTTTACAGCAGCGGTATCCCCTTCGCTTACGAATCACGTTTGACTGCGCCAGATGGCTCCAGCCGTTTGCCGGATTTCACCATCGAGTGGCATGGAAGGACATATTATTGGGAGCACCTAGGAATGTTGGATATAGAAGACTACCAAAGGGAGTGGGAGCTGAAAAAAGCCTGGTACATAGCGTACTTCCCTGGACAGCTTATTACTACGCAAGAAACCAGTACCTTGAGTCAGGAAACCCGAGACATCATCGTTGCGACTTTCGGTGTAACGCCAGGGGATGGTAATAGCGAAGATAGCCTTTAATTTCGGATGGTTACTACTGCATTTGAACAAGAGGTGAATTCAATGGCAATTTTTCAAGATGCTCACGCCCTCATCATCGGCGTCGGCGCAGACCTGCCGAACACCATAGACGACGCTAACGGTCTGGCAACAATCTTGCGCGATGAAGGCCGCTGCGCCTATCCCCCATCGCAAGTCAACCTACTTACCGACCCCCTCGGCCACCCGCGCCGCCATCCTCGCTGCACTCGATGCCCTCTCCCAAGCCTGTACCTTGCATCCTGCTTCTTGCATCCTGCTCTATTTCTCCGGCCACGGCTATCAAGTCTCCACTTCCGCCAGCGACGCCTACTTCCTGATGCCCTACGGCTACGACGTGCAGCGCCTGAAGCAAACCGCTATCAGCGGCGCGGAATTCACGGCCAGGCTGCGTGCAATCCCGGCGCAAAAGCTGCTGATATTGCTGGATTGCTGTCACGCGGGCGGGGTCGGCGACGCCAAAGCGCCGGGCCTGGAATTCGCCAAGTCGCCGCTGCCGCCGGAGACGTTGGCGCTGCTCGCCGAAGGCAAAGGGCGCGTGCTGATCGCATCATCCAAAGAGGATGAGCTTTCCTACGCGGGCAAGCCGTACAGCGCGTTTACCCTGGCACTGATCGAGTCGCTCTCCGGCGTGGGCGTCGCCAAACAGGATGGCTTTGTCCGTGTGGCGGATGTGGCCTTGCACGCCCGCGAGGTCGTGCCGGGGCGCACGAAGGGCAAGCAACACCCCATCCTGCACTTTGAACACGCCGACAACTTCGCGCTGGCCTACTATGCCGGCGGCGATACACAGCCGAAGGGGCTGCCGTTCAATGTGGAGCCGGAGATCGAGCCGGAGCCGAGGGCATGGCAGGGTCGAGTCAGCGGTTCTGGCGCGCTGGCGCAAGGCGCCCACACCACGGCGCTAGGGGAACGAGCGGTGCAAGTGGGGGGCAACGTCGGCGGCGATGTCGTAACGGGCAACAAATCCACCCTCTTCAACCAGGGACAGATTGTTGGTACACAGACCAACATCGCGGGCAACGTCACCGGTCCGGTGCTTTCTGGGAAGTTCGATGGCCCGGTCGCGTTGGGGGGCGGCGAGGCCGTGGATATGCACGGATCGCAAGGTGTGGTCTACAAACCGAGCGGCCCGGTAAAACAGCATTCAGGTTTATCATCCAAAAATAAGGGTCAAAACGATCACAACAACTAAGGCGGGAAGCAGATTGGTTGTCTTGATAGGTTTGATGTCCAGTAAATTAATGCCAATACCGAGGATCAACGCGCCCCCTGTGGCCGTCAGTTGAGCTATAATCAAGTCTGAAAAAAAGGATTGGAATTGTGCCGCCAGCAAACTCAGGCCGGCCTGTACAATGAATAGCGGCAACACGGAAAAACTGACACCTACACCATATACGGATGCCAGGGCCATTGAGGTAAATCCATCTAATATAGATTTAGTGTAGAGGAGCGTGCGATCGCCGTTAAGTCCTTCATTGATGGCGCCCACAAAAGTCATCGAGCCTACACAAAAGATTAAAAATGCCGTGATCAGACCTTCGGTGAAACGTGCATCCTGGGATTTCACTCGAATCTTCAATGCGTTCCCTAAGTTTTCCAGACGAGTTTCCAGGTGTATCCCTTCTCCTAAAATTCCTCCCAGGATCAAGCTGAAGATAAGTATCAGAATATTCTCGACCTGTAATGCCATTTGCATTCCCAACACTAAAGTCGCCAACCCCACCCCTTGGAAGATAATAGCTTGAATATTCTGCGGGAATTTTTTGCGTAACAACAACCCAATACTACTACCCAGGATGACGGTTCCTACATTCACTAAAGATCCAATCGGTAAATTCATCTTTCTATTTCCTTGCTCACAAAGTGTAATGGTCATCTACTGTAACGGTCACATACTGTGACGGTCACATACTGTGACTTGTGATCATTCGACCAATTCCAGGCTAATGCGCCCACGATTGAGGTCCACGTCCAATACTTCTACCTCAATCACATCCCCAACCGACACTTTGTCATGAGGGTTACTGACGTACCCGCTCCCCATCTTGCTGATATGAATAAGACCATCGCGTTTGACCCCAATATCCACAAAGGCGCCGAAATCTACCACGTTACGTACTGTCCCCTTAAGGCGCATCGCCGGTCGCAGATCTTCGAGACTTAACACGTCACTTCGCAGTATGGGTCCTTCTAATGCGTCGCGTGGATCACGCCCTGGACGAGCCAGTGCATCTAAAATATCCTCCAGTGTGGGTTGCCCGGTGCCCAATTCCCGCGCCAGCTCGTCCAAATTCATCGTGCGTCGCAATTGACGTATCTCACGGGATAAAGATGGATCGTGCAGGGACTTCCCCAATAAATCCAGCACGGCACGTGCAATGGAATAACTCTCCGGGTGAATGGGGGTGTTATCCAATGGGTCCTGACTTTCCGGCACGCGGACAAAACCGGCAGCCTGTTCGTAGGTTTTCGGGCCTACACCTGGAACGTCACGCAAAGTCTGCCGGGACGAGAAGGGGCCATAAGCATCACGATATGCCACAATAGTTTCTGCCAGCTTTGGGCCGACACCCGAAATATATTTCAACAGTGCGGGCGAGGCTGTATTCAGGTCGGCGCCGACGGTATTGACGGCGGATTCAACCACCGTATCCAATGTATCGGACAATGCCTTTTGATCTACATCGTGTTGGTAAAGTCCTACTCCAATAGCCTTTGGCTCAATCTTTACCAATTCAGCAAGCGGATCCTGCAAACGGCGCGCGATAGAAACGGCGCCACGCAGCGACACATCGAGATCGGGCAATTCCTGGCGGGCCTGCCTGGAAGCCGAGTAGACAGATGCCCCTGCTTCGCTGACAATAGTATATTTGATATTTAACTGCTCTTCGCGGATGAGATCCGCGATCAGGGCCTCTGTCTCACGGCTGGCGGTGCCGTTACCAATATCGATCACCGTGACCTTGTGTTTCTTAATCAGGCGTAACAACGTTGCCCGCGTTTGTTCCAGATTACGATCAGGATAGATAGTATCAGTTGTCAGTAATTTGCCGGTGGCGTCTACGATGGCGACTTTACACCCGGTGCGATACCCCGGATCGATACCCAATACAGTTTGTCCTCTTAAAGGAGGCTGCAAAAGCAAAGACTTCAGGTTAGTGGAAAAAACCTGGATGGCGTGTTCGTCTGCTATGTCTGTAAGCTGACGACGCATTTCCCGTTCTACGGTAGGGAAAAGCAGCCGTTTATAGCTATCTTTACGGGCTTCCAGTAAATCATCGGCCAATGGACTCCCCATATCTACCGGATAATGTTGAGCCACAACGCCCAAGGCCTCGGCTTCAGAGACTTCCAGGTTAATTTTGAGCACGCCCTCATGCTCCCCCCGATTGATCGCCAGGATTTGATGGGGTTTTAGCCCTCGGAAATCGGTGCTGAAGTTATAGTACATCTGATAAACACCTTTAGGATCCTGGGAAATATCGGCTTCCTTAATATCTACCACACTACGGCGTTCCACCAGGCGTCGCATTTCAGCACGTACTTCGGGAGCATCGGCAATGGTTTCGGCGACAATATCGCGCGCGCCAGCCAGCGCCTCGTCAATAGAGGCTACCGCTTCTCCCAAAAATGCCTCTGCCAGCGTAGAGCGGTTACCATCTAGCGTCTGGGACAAAATCAGATCGGCCAAAGGTTGCAATCCCTTTTCACGGGCTATGGTGGCTCGGGTGCGGCGCTTAGGCTTATAGGGGCGATAAAGATCCTCTAATCGTTGCAGGGTATCAGCATGCTGCACCTCCGCCTGGAGTTCTGGTGTCAAGACCCCTTGCTCGGCAAGACTGTGTAGAATAGTCTCACGGCGATCTTCCATGTTCCGACGATAGCCCAACCGCGCGGCAATTTGACGTAACTGCTCTTCATCCAATCCCCCTGTCATCTCTTTACGATAACGCGCGATGAATGGAATTGTATTGCCATCATCCATTAATTGCACAGCAGGGCTGACGTTGTGCATATTCAGTCCTAAATCAGCAGCCACAGCACGGATACAAAAATCCGTCACACTTTTGTCCTGATCCATATTTCTCCTTACCCTAACTGTTTTGAAATCGAAAATACCGTCAAGATAGAAAAAGCAATTCCCAGTTCCGACATCATTACAATCCGTTCCGCAGAATGTGACGGTACGCTTTGAGGAAGATCGCGCGAAAGCGCCGTGACAAAACCTTCATGGGGGTTACAAATCTCTAGTCGTGCTAATCCTGGCACTTTCCAGGACACCATCCTCTGCGATGAGAATTTGATGTCCATTCTGACAGATAAAAATCTGACCCTTATGGGACACATGAGCCTGACATTTTGGACACAGTAAAATCTCTTCCAACCTGCGCAACCCAACCGGGCCATCCATCCCTGGCTTTCGTCCCCACAGCAGATCATAGTCCTCCTGCCAGGGTTGTACGCGAATCATTTCTAACGGCAGATCACGAAGTTTAGATTGAAACGTATCGGGAGTATAAGTGCGACCAGGCATCCAACGCGCACCACTACCAATACGATTGGTGATGAGCATAATACCCCCAGGGCGCAGGACACGCGCCATTTCACGTAACACATGTTCTGGGTCAGGCATAAACTCCAAGGCTTCCAGGCAAGTCACAGCATCAAAAGTGTTATCCTCAAAAGGGAGTTGGCTGGCATCTTGCCAGATAAAGGTGAGCTGCTCGGCCCAGGGACGGGTTTCCTTGACAGCCTCTTGCAACATTTTGCGCGAATAATCGAGGCCAATCAACCGCCCGTGGAACCCTGCTTGTTGGAACAGAGTGCGGGCCAGGCGCGCCGTACCGGTCGCCACATCCAATATCAATGGATCAGGAAGAACCCCCAGAGCCATACTCAATGGACGCCCCAGGAACCACTGCTCATACCCCGGATCGAAACTCTTAATCCGGTCATAGAGACGGGCCGACCAATCATACAACAAGGTTACCACGAAACGCCCTAAATATGCACCCTCGGCAAGAATCAATTGCCAATAGAGCAACGCGCCAAGAATAACGATTCCCAAGATAAGTACAATCCAAATCATACGATCATAATACCATCGCTATAATTAACACCATGACTAGGAGCCACGGAGCCACCACTCGGCGGTAGATGTCACTTCCCTGTTCCAGGGAAATAGAAATGCCAAGATGCGGAATCATCCTCCATCCAGGTAAAGCCAGTAAGAGCATAGCCCCGGCGGCAAGACTCTGTTCTCGCCAAACGAAGAAGCCGGCTGCAACCAACGGGCCGATAAGTGCCCACCACGAGGGATGGGCATAACTTCCCCCCAACAGTATCAATGTCAGTACAGAAAGTACAGATAATGGGAACTCAAGCTGCAAAGTGCCGGCTAAAGATACCCCTAACAACCACGGAAGGCCCATAAGAGCAACCGCTTCCCATAGTGGGCCAACACGTCCATTGCCCCCATTCCAAAGCACGGCAAATTGAGTCCATGCCAAGAATAGAAACGTGAGAAGTAAAGCCGTCCGCCCCAGAACCATACTCACCAGGATACTGAGCAATGCAGTGAGAAAGGTTGCTTGCAAGGGGAGCGCGAGGGTATACTGTCCCTGACTTTGCCACCATGCCCGTCCCTGGCGCAGTACGCGATGCAGCGCTGCGCCAGGAGTTCCTGGTTGTAGATAGGGGAAGTGAGGCAACATGGCTTCATGATCCCAAGTACGCCAGCCATGCAAAGATGTAGCCCAATCGGTTGTCACCAGTGCGCGCCACATTGTTCCCCACCCTCCCCAAGCCAGCGCAAGCCCCATGGCCAACAGCAGTTGAGAGGACTCACTGGCCGGTGACTCCACACCGAAGGTCCATATACTGCCCAGCACAGCAACGGCGGGCATTAGCCCCCAACCGCCATCCCAGGCCCATAATCGCGTTGTTGAGACTTCCACTGTCTTTTCCATAATGTGGAGGAATTATACTCGACTTAACACAACTTCAAAATCTATACTAACTCAAGTTGTTACCTGGACAGCTTCAAAATTCGCACGCTAGAGTGCTTGATAATATCGCACGAGCGGTAAGGCTGTATACCCGGCTTTCTCATAAGATCTGCGCGCGGGTGCGTGCGACGGATCGCCCCCTGTGCCGACAACCGCCATACGCATCCCACTTTCGCGCATCTTTTGCAGGGCGAAGTTATTTAAGGCTGTACCGATACCCTGATTCTGATAATCAGGATGGACGGCAAGCAAATGGATCTCGCCAGTTTTATCCTGGTCATGTAACTTATAGGCCACGAAGCCTACCACGCGTTTTTCAACTTCAGCAACCCAGACCGGTGTGTCCGCTCCATCTTTACACACCTTTTCAACGCCTTCTCTTTGACTTTTTTGCCAATCTGGATAGACCAGGGGAAATATTTCAGGCCCTAAGATTTGTTCAAATGAACGGAAAATGGGGACCCAGGTTAATAACGATAAATCTACTAACACTTCAATGTCAGTATCACAAACCGGTCGGATATGTAAATTCATAATCATTCTCCTTTTGCTACATCCAGCCGCTTTTTCGCTTCCACCAGCACATCGGCAGGCAGGGGGCCAGATTCAACGGCAGTGACATTCTCTGCAATATGATCGAGATTCTTGGTACCGACGATAATGGTATGCACATCAGGATGAGAGACAACAAAGCGCAACAAGAATTGTGCAGCACTTTCACCGGGAGCGCGCAGAGCATCCAGATTGAGCTGAGTGCAGGCATCTTCCAGGCTTGTCCATGGATCCACACGACGGGTTGCGCCGCGAATAATCGTGCCAATACCCTTTCGCGCTGCCTCACGGATCGCCTGCTCGCTGTAACGCACCAGTGCCGAATACCATACCTGCATTGCCTCGAAAGCATCCCACACAGGATCAAGATAACCACGCATTTGCACATAGCCGTATTTTTCCGACGCCCCTCCCATACTCACAGCAATGTGCCGCACTTTGCCCTCCTCCTGAATTTTAAACATCGTTTCTAAAACATCGGTACCCGCCAGGTCCTGAGGATATGCGCTGTGGATCTGCCACACATCTACATAGTCAGTACAGAGTCGCCTGAGACTATGTTCAATATTGTGACGCAGTTGTACTCCGGTCCAGATGTGACGCGGTGCATCAGAACCGGAAGGGTAAGGGATATTGCAACCACATTTCGTCGCCAGAATATACTCATTGCGCCGGTGAGCAATGAATTGGCCAATGTAATCTTCACTAGGGCCGTAGTCCGGCGCAGTATCGATGAAAGTAATACCTGCATCGAGCGCAGCATTGAGCAACTTTTCAGCCTGTGCTTCATCCACATGTCGCAATTCCATTGCTCCATAACCTAGAATAGTGACATCTAGCCCCGTTTTACCAAAACACCGTTTTTCCATTTGACCCTCCCCTCTTTTAACAAAAAATAAGGATAGTTTTCGATTTTGAGTTATGCTCAAAATCGAAAACTATCCTTAATAGTGTAGCTCTAAAAGCAATTCGAGCAACTTGCCGCTACAACACATCCTGCCGGATGAAATTCCGGCCCCCAATCAAGGCGGCGATGACTCCTCCCAGACAGCCAAAAGCAAGCTCTATAAATGGCAATCCTTCAGTAAAACCATTAAGTCCTCTCATACTTTCAGAAGCAAACCCACTTGCGACAATAATGGGAAGAGTCCACGGATAAAAGTTAGCATAGTCGCTCTGGATGACGATAACCCCCACAATAGTCATCGCAATACCCACCCCACTGGCAATCACAAAACTTGACCAACGTTGCGCCACCCAGGTATGGATAGTTATAATCAATCCTGCCCCTAAAAACATCGTCAAGCCAAACTTGGTAAACTCTAGCCACGGAATTGCGGCCTCAAATCCCAGTCCAGGAGCCAGGAAACGCATACTCACACCACTGATGATAAGCAAACCAACCAGGTTGATAATGCTCAAACCAATCAAAACTGTACCACTTAGTTGCTTGGCAGCATACACCACACCACGGGGAATGGGTAGAGCGAAGATGTGTGTCCATTGATTGCCATTATGCTCCAGTTGTCCCACTAGAGCTGTTTCCAATGTAACAAATAATGGGAGCATTAACAATCCCCACAAGAGTAAAATTTGTCCACCATACTCAAACCAGGCATCATACTCCGAGGCTCGATTGTAATACAAATCTAAGTTCGCAAGCATGGTCAACATTAGTAATGTAACGATCACCGCCGGTGCAATCAGGGTCAACCAAAAGGCCAGAGTATGCCTGGTTTTCAAAATTTCTGCATGTAAAGCTCGAATAAGATATGTCATAGTTTCCCCCTTATCTTAACTTTTGACAGGTGTTGTGAGACTTAAGAATATTTGCTCTAATGTCGGCTGTTCTAGATGTAGGTAATAAATATTGACCCCATTATGGACCAATTGGCTGTTAATCATTGCCGCATCAGATGTGCTATTGGCGGCAACCGCGAGACGGTGGTTGCCGTTCCCCCTGAGATGCCACCCTCCTTGAGCTAATATAGCCTTCGCTCGCTGTGGTTGGTCAACTTCTAACGTGAGTTGAGAATCCACCTGCGCGTGCAGCGCGTCAAGTGTACCCTCAAATAACAGCCGTCCATTCTGAAGAATGCCGATATGCGTTGCGACCTGTTCAACTTCGTTGAGCAAATGGCTAGAAAGGAAAACAGTGATACCCTGCTCCGGCAAGCTCGATATCAACTCACGCATCTCTAAAATGCCGGCCGGATCAAGGCCATTGGTCGGCTCATCCAGGATAAGCAATTCGGGGGCGTTGAGTAACGCTAACCCCAACCCCAGGCGTTGCTTCATCCCAAGTGAATAGGTCTTAACACGCCGGTCAGCGGCAGTGGTAAGCTGAACGATCTTAAGTGTCTGAGTTATTCGCGCGGGATCTCCCCCCACAATGCGACACGTGAGTTCCAGATTCTCGCGACCGGTCAAATGCGGATAGAGGGAAGGGGATTCTACCAGTGCGCCAACCCGACTTAGCAATAACATCCGCTGTGTACGTAACGGCCGTCCCAAAAGCTGCACCTCCCCGGCATCGGGGCGGATTAAGCCCAATAACATCCGGATTGTGGTTGTTTTTCCCGCGCCATTCGGGCCAAGAAATCCATAAACACTTCCCCGTGGTACGTGTAAATCCAATCCATCCACTGCCTTCACTTCCTCAAATGAGCGGGTGAGAGCCGAAGTCGTAATTGCAAATTCTGCCATTTTCATTACCTCCGTCAATTATTTAATGAGCTAAAATATACGCCAGGGCCGGATCACGCCCTTCGCGATAATCATCTATTGTGGGTTCAAGTAGGATATTGGGTGTAAACGGTTTCAGATATGCGTCGCTAACCGGGAAATGAGAGTTTGCATAACCGAATGCCCCTAACCAGTCGCCTATTGTTAATTCCCGTAAGGAAAGACTGCGTGCAAAATAGGTAGTGGAATACTCAATCCGGATCCGAGAATTAGGCAAGACAAAACTGGCACGCTGTCCGTAGTGATCGAGAAAACTAGAAGGCGGTTCACCGATAAAGATAGCGTCTGTCTTACGTTGTAACAGCGCGACATTGAGTACTGCCGAGGAATACGTCTTACGTCCTACAATTACAAAAAGATTCCCTGTTTTGTTAAGTGGATGTTGAGCCAATTGCTCGATGAAATCCCAGAATATCCCCTCATCTCCACCACTATTGTGGCGCAGATCAATAATCAGGCGCGCTACCGGATGTGTCTCTATAAAGGTCCACAGCTCTTTTACAAACTCAGATGGAGATTGTGTTGCCATCTCATTTCCTTTATTGTATTGAAAGTAAACCGTTTCTTCCTCTTCCAGGTAGGTGAAGGTATAAAATTGATCGCGACTTTGTTGGTAGAGCAAGTCGCCAGCCGGTAATGTTTCCGTAACCATTTCAAAATAAGTGTCAGGGGCAATGGTACTCAAGGTACGGGTAAGTACTCTACTATTTTCAGGTAACGTGCTATCTTTGTACTCAAACGTGTAAACACCCACTTGATCTTCAGTCACAAGACCCAGATGACGGTGAATATCCGGGCAAACCAGGTACATCCATATATCATCACGAAGACCGGTCTCCGTTTCATGAGCGATATAAGGCTTTACAACCTGATACACTCGCTCGATAGGTGTTTCACCAATCCGCACGATTCGAGTTTCAACGAGGTCTTGATACCCGGTAATGGCACCGGTTACATAGAAGCCATCCTTGAGCCAGCTTACCCTGATAGGATGCAGATCATAGGCCATTGTTTCGGGAGGAACCGCTTTAGTGTGGGCATCCCCAATCATTGCCACGATGCGCATAATTTCCAGGGTGATATCAAGATCATCCATTATAGAGATATTGGCCCGTAATTGCGTGATCGCTTGCTCAAATACCTCCTGGCTAACGCCGTGAAAGGCATCTACGTGCAGTCGGGAAAGTTGTTCCGCGAGATATTGCACATCCTGTTGCCAACGCGCATCACGTGTCTGGGCAGAAGGGGGAAAGGGAGCGACCATTCGCAGATACGCAGGAAATATCATCGTGCGACTCGCCACGAAATAGGCTAGGAGGGGAAAGATAACTAACCCTATATACAATTTTCGTTTTTGTCCTGTTGACCACTTTTTACACAGGTTCACTTCAAAATCTCCTCAATTGGAATGTTTTGTTCTTATTTCACAATTCAAGTCCAGTGTACTGTATGGATGTCTCGATTTTATTGTGCCTTTGTCGCAACTCTGTTGCAGAACAATCCCAGAAACATTTCAAACTATATCGGGAGGAAATTTTCTCTTTACAAATCCATAATGTTTACCGGATTTTAACAAAAATTTAAAATAGGGTTAATGATTTTAGACTATAGTATGAGCTGGTTTAAGGAAGAGCAAAACTATGAAAGAAAAACTTTTACTATGGCTTCATTCATATTGGAACACACGGTCATTACGTGAGAAATTAAGAACTTTGGTCAGTGTGTTAATGGTTATCCTGTTTTTGGGAAGTATATTGGCATTTACCCTCAGTACACGATTAACTCAGACGCAATACCTAGAGCAACAAGCTATCATCGAAAGCAATCGGGTAATCGAAGCACTCAATATACGTGTGCAAAATCTTGATATTGCGACGGGATTATTGGCACAAGATCCTCAGATCGCGCTAGCACTCCAGGACGATACTGAGAAAACATTATCAATACTCAACAGCCGGGCGGTTGCTATGCGCGAGCGTTTTGATATCGATCTAATTCAAATCTACAATGCACAAGGTGTTTTACGCACAAATTTATTGCTTTCCAACCTATATCGCGAGAGTGCTGTATTGGATGATGCAGGAACGGGGCAACCCGTGTTAAGTATAGTGGATGCTCATCCATTGATTTTGGATCGAGCAGAGATTCCTGACGGAGGAACAGTAGTCCTGGGAATCGATTTAGATACAGAATTCGGTCGTTTACTATCACAATATCGCCTTTCGTCTGATTTGGGAATGCAAATTGACGAGGGAATTTTTATTGGAACCAGCGAGGATTTTCCGCTTGACAAGTCATCAGACCGTAAACATCATCTTTACAGCAAAACTTTCGATTTTTCATTATGTGAAGTTCCACTTAAGTTAATCCTTGCGCGTCCCATAACAGATATTCAGCAGATTATGACCACAGGAATTTTAGTGATGGTTATCAGCACTATAATTACCACCAGTGTACTCATCACATTGGGAATCAATATTATCAACGCAGTTGTACGTCCCATTCAACAACTGTCGGACGCAGCGGCAGCAGTAGCTCGAGGAAATCTAACGCAAAAAGTAAACATAACTAATATGACATCCTGGCTGAAGATCGGGGATCATGATGAGATTGGCCTGCTAGCCACTACATTTAATACAATGGTAGATGAACTATATGATCTATATGAAAATCTGGAAACCAAAGTTACAGCTCGCACCCAAGAATTGGCAACCACGGCTGAGATTGCCCGCACAATTTCTTCAAGTTTGAATTTGGATGTCTTATTATCGCAAGTTGTCCGGGTTATTCGCAAACAACTCAGTTGCGATCATATAGGTATTTTTGTGGTAGACGAAAGGACCGAGCAATTAGTACTACGTGCAATGGATGGTGAAGTTGGACAATGGTGCGTAGGAGAGCAAATTTCGTTACACAGCAATACTTTGATGGGAGCGGCGATGGCGCTTCATTCCCCTTGTGTAATACAAGATTTAACAACAGATTTAAAATATTTAGAAACTCCCTGGCTCGAAAAAACGAGAGCAGCTATTGCTGTTCCCTTGCTAACCGAAAAGGCTATCATCGGCGTGCTAGAAGTACAAAACTATAAGATTGCAACCTTTACTCCTGATACAATGACACTTCTGACTACCCTGAGCGATCAAGTTGCTATGGGGATACGAAATGCTCAACTTTATCATTCAGAACAACAACGTCGCCAGTTTGCAGAAGCCCTGGAACATTCCTGGTTTACATTATCTAATAACTGCGATGCGCTAGAACTGCCAGGACAAATTATGTCCGTTATCAAGTCAATTGTGCCTTACGAACGCGGCTCACTCTGGGTACAACAAGACGATATACTTAAACCAGTAGCACAATATGGATATGTTGATGAACGTCCTATGCTACATCTGGCAAGGCCAGTTCATAACAGTGATATCTTTCAAGCTTTAGTAGATATGCCTTACCCATTGCATATCGAAGATACAACCCGGCAACACAATTGGCAACACCAGCTTTGGCTACCTGGAGATCCTTCCTGGATGGGTGTGCCAATTATTTCTAAAGGATTTGTCATCGGTATCATCTCACTGATACGCGCACACCCCTTCAATAATGAAGAAGCAGTACTTGTACAATCCCTAGCTCTGCAAGCCAGTATCGCCTTAGAAAATGTGGCCTTGCATGCACAAGTCGCCGAGTTACGAGCTTCCTGGGAACACGTACCTTCTAACCTTTTCTTAACTTCAAAGAGTCTACCCAAAGTAGATTGGATCGAGCAAAATTAATAGAAGGAGAAAAAATATGAGAGTTAAGCGAGCGTCAATGATCTGTGTGTTGACCCATGTTTGTATGATGCTGTTATTGACTAAATGTAGCTGGGGCGAACAAGTGACAATATCACCACCTGCAATTGCCGATCGAGGACATATCACATTTGCCGGGAGTACAACGGTACAACCCTTGGCAGACAAACTGGGACAAACCTTCCAGGAATTGCTGCCAGGGGTTACACTTGATATAGCAGCAGGAGGGAGCTCCGTTGGCATTCAAGCTATCCATGATGGCGTGGTAGATATAGGTATGGCCTCTCGGTCATTGAAAGAGGATGAAAAAGAAGGTATCACAGTCCATCAAATCGCCGTAGATGTGATTGCCATGGTTGTCCACGAAACTAACCCGATCAACAATCTCAGTTTAGCTCAACTTGAAGCCATCTATCGGGGTCAGATCACTAACTGGCAGGAAGTTGGAGGTGTAGATGATGCTATTGTCGTCATTATCCGGGCCAAAAGTTCTGGTACACGTGATGCCTTTGATGAAATTGTTCTTTCTGGGGATGACCCTACTGCACCCAATCAACAAACCGCTATCACCGCCGGCAATGTAGCAGCTATAGTAGCAGAAAATCCGCATGCGCTAGGCTACGTGGGGTTTGGAAACCTGGAAGCCGGCTTAAAAACCATCTCTATTGACGGGGTCCAACCCACCAAACAAAACGCACAAGACGGAACCTATAAATTACAACGTCCTCTATCATTACTCACCGGGCCTTTGACTACACCCTTAGGCCAACAATTTGTAGACTATGCGTTGAGTGATAACGGACAACAAGTTGTGATCGAAAATGGGTGGATTCCGGTCAAATAACGTATATATACAAAAGCCCTCGGTTTTACTACAAATACAGACATCTACCTTAGCAAAAAGCGAGGGCTTTTGTATGCTAACGCGAGTTGCTACCTTGTGGTAGTGGAAGAGAAAAGGGTGCTTTTTTCCCTTCTCTTTTTCGCCCCTACGAGGCGAAAAAGAGAAATTCACGTGACAGATAGCAACTTAGGTTATGCTACTTAAACGCTGAGTGGATGTCGCAAGGGAAGAATCACATGAAACGCACTCCCCGGACAGGTCGTTTCATCACATCCAGAACTCTCTACCCAGAGTTTTCCGCCGTGAGCTTCAATCAATCCGCGTGCAATCGCTAACCCTAATCGTGTTCCCCCACTCTTAAATGCCATTTTGTCGGTGGAGTATAACACCACTTCACCCGGTTGGTAAAACTTGGTAAAAATCAACTCGCGAGAATCCGGATCAACCCCAATCCCGGTATCTTGCACGATAACCTCTATCCCTTCTTCGTTTAAATCTCCTCGCCCGCGCGTTAAATGGCGACCGGTAACCGTGATCGTTCCCCCATCTGGCGTGAACTTAATCGCATTAGTAAGCAAGTTATAAAACACTTTCTCCAGGGCATCCTTATCAGCCTCTAGCGACGGAATACTATCCAGATTATCAGCAATAAAGACTTGTTTCCTGTCAATCAGCGCATCTTCAAGCCGTCGGTGTAGACACTTAATTAAATCGGTAACGACTACTGGTCCAGGGTAAAGCCGCAGTGCTTGACTTTCAATACGCGCAATATCCAAAACATTATCCACAATCTCAGATAAACGGAGAGTTCCAGCCTCAATACCTTTCATCATCTGCCTGTGATAAAGGCTACTGGAAATTAACGGATCACGTAAGAGCAAATCACTATAGCAGCGTAATACTGTCAATGGAGTACGCAGTTCATAAGAGGCAATCATAATAAAGTCGGCTTTGGTACGATCCAGATGTTCCAAATGCTGGTAGGCAATTTGTAATTCTTCGGTGCTTGTTTGTACGCTCTGCTCAAGCTGCTGATTGAAACGGGTGATCCGATCGTACAAACGTGCATTTTGTAATGCAATCGCGGCTTGTCCGGCAAAAGCCGACGCGAGAGCAATCTCATCTTCCGTATACAGATTGACTTTCTCACGCGTCAAAGAAAGCATCCCAATCACTTCTCCAAAGCGGATTAGAGGAACACCTAACCAGACCTGTGCTTCAGGAATACCCTCCACGTATTGCCAATCCATACGTTGCGAAACATCCTGGAGATAGAGTGGTTTCCGAGTACGACAAATATTTTCATAAACATCATCCTCGTGAATCGAGACTTGCAAATTAAGAGGATTCATTTTAATTGGAAAACCCAACGCGGCCACAATTTCCAAAACATCATCACTGCGCAGCATCACAGATCCACGATCATAGGGAACAATTTCTAATAAGTAGTGCAGGATCAGATTTAAAACCTCTGAAAGATCAAGCGTGCCCGATAACGCCAGACCAATCCGGTATAAAGTCTCAGTCAATGAACGGCGCGACTTCTCGGTTTCGTATAGAGAGGCATTGTAAATAGCTACAGCAACTTCGTTAGCCAACAATTGCAAGCCCGGCAAATCATCTGCTCCAAAGCGCCCTACTTGCGCACTCTGTATGTTGAGCACCCCCAACAACTCCTCCCCTACCTCCAATGGAATTGCCAATTCCGCCCTAGCATAGGGCAAAGGGGTTTCATTATTGGATAACGTGCCACTTAGCAATGGAGAAATGTATTTGTAGCGATCATCATGAGCTGTATCGTTTACTGATAATATATGCCGCGTAAGCGCCACATTACCAACCAGATTGTCGTCCCGAATTTCAATGCACGTCTTCTCATCTACCAAACGTTTGCCAACCTCTCCCGTACCCGCCCGTGCAATCAAACGGTTGGTTCGTTTATCTAAAAGGAAAATACCCACATAATAGTACCCATATTGCGAGCGAATCAATTCCACAACATGAGCGAGCAGTGTGTTTAAATCCAAAATTGACGTAATGCTCTGGCCTACAGCGATACTGGTCTCTAATTGTAGAGTACGATGATTTAACTCATCCGTCCGCCGCCGCACCAAATCTTCCAAGTTATTGTAAAGCTCGGCTAATTGTGCCGCGGCATTATTAAAAACATATCCCAGATTAGCTAACTCATCATAGCCTGTGACCTCAACACGATGCGAAAAATCTCCGGCGGCTAACGCCTGGGCACCTCTATCCAAGATCTCAAGGGGTTGAATAATACTGCGCGTTACAATATAACCGAGAAAACCCGCCACCCATAAAACCATCATACCGGTGCCCACAATAGCGATCATCGCCCAATTCTGAGCGCGCTTCATATCATTCAGGGCCTGCGTACGTTCAGCATTCGCTAAATTCTCAATCTGAACGATCAACTCGCCCGTTACGTTACGAATAAGCAGGATTTGATCTTCCAACTTCACTTGGACCGCGACCCAATCTTCAGTATGCGCCAGGACAATAAGCTCAGAAATTTGTTCCGGCAACATTCGGGCAAGTATCTCCAGGTTCGCTTGAATAGTCACACTTTGCACGCTATTTGGAAACGCCACGTCATTCGAACCCGACGCCCTATGGCCAGATACTGACTGCAACTCACCGATTGCATCTACTAGATCTGACATCAAAGTTTCACGTATTAACCAGGCGGTTACAGAGAAGGCAATCTTATTTTGTTTGCCTGCATTATTCTCAAGTCTGTCCTGGAGAGTCAGGATCTCATTTTGTATTCGAAGTACTTTCAGCAAAACAAGATCAACTTGCTGTAAACGCGTGCCATAAATCTGCATCACGTTGTACTGCCAAATCCCAATAGCACTACCCGTGAACATCAGTAAAAAAACAATAATAAAGGCAAGGGTCAGCCTCGGGCCAATCTTCAAGCGGCTCATAATTCCCTTGCCTCAGCAAGATCGTTGTAGTTATACATATTTAAAAATACATAACCATTCCTATACTGCACTATTCGGAAATGATGCATTATTTTCAAATGGCGCAGTATCATCAGAGGCGACAGGCAGACGAAGTATAAACGTACTGCCTACCCCCAGTTCACTTCGCACGTCAATTTCACCCCCCATAGCGTGCATCAGATCGCGCGTAATCACCAAGCCGACTCCAATTCCCTGCTGTTCCATCTTTGCCCGATTGATTTGGCTAAATCGCTCAAACAAGCGTTGTAAATCGGCAGAACCAATGCCTACCCCTTCATCAGAAACAGCGATTTCGACTTTATTTTCCTGTGTGGTAACAGCAACATGAACCACCTTGCCCTTGTTGCGCGAAAATTTTATTGCATTATCCAGCAGTCGCCCTAACGCATCCCCTAAAAAGGGCCGGTATATCCGCACAGGGGGGAGATCAGGGACTGCATTAAATTCCAGAGTAATTCCCTTTTGCTCAGCCTG
>JAFGFI010000014.1 GCA_016931185.1 Anaerolineae bacterium | reverse complement strand
GCCAAGATATAAAGTGGTATTGTTGCGGGCGGTACTCCGCCCGCAACAATACCCTCTTTTACCTACCGCTTTAGCGGTCTATTTTCAAGGGTTTTCACAATTTGCCAATTTTCGATTTTCAAGGGAGGTGTAATCAGTGTAATGTTAGGGATGAGCGATTGCTGATTAAGGTATCAAGCGTGTGTCACACGCGCTTAGTCGGCAATCCCTGATTTCTAACCTAAGATATATTAACCTAAGGAGTAACATATATGGCTACAAAAGTAGGAATTAACGGTTTTGGACGCATTGGGCGTCAAGTTTTGCGAACGATTATGGAGCGCCATCCAGATGAATTAGAGGTGGTTGCCGTCAATGACCTGTTTGACATCAAGACCAATGCACATCTCTTCAAATATGATACCAATTTCGGTATATACCCCGGTGAAGTCTCCTATACTGCTGATGCAATTGTCATTGATGGTAAAGAGGTTAAGGTGTTGGCCGAGCGCGATCCTGAGAAGTTGCCGTGGGGGGCCATGGGGGTGGATGTTGTTGTGGAGTCTACCGGCTTCTTTCGCGACCGCGCGGGCGCAGAAAAGCATATCAAGGCGGGCGCGAAGAAGGTCATCATCTCAGCCCCGGCTAAGGGTGAGGACATCACCATTGTGATCGGCGTTAATGATGACAAGTATGATCCGGCGGTACATCACATCATCTCCAACGCTTCCTGTACTACGAACTGTCTGGCCCCCGTCGCCAAAGTACTGCAAGAGAACTTCGGCATTGAATATGGCTTGATGACCACCGTTCACGCTTACACCAACGACCAGAAGATTCTCGACCAGGGGCACAAGGACTTGCGCCGCGCGCGCGCTGCCGCGCTCAACATTATCCCCACCACTACGGGTGCTGCCAAGGCTGTTGCCCTGGTATTGCCTGAATTGAAAGGGATCGTAGATGGTATGGCGATGCGTGTACCTACCGCTACCTCCTCTGTTGTGGATCTGGTGGTAACCCTGAAGAAGGACGTAACGGCGGCAGAGGTCAATGCCGCGCTCAAAAAGGCTGCCGAGGGTGAGCTTAAGGGCATCCTGGGTTATAGTGAAGAACCCCTGGTTTCGATGGATTACAAGGGCGATAGCCGCTCTTCCATCGTAGATGCGGAACTCACTAAAGCCATCGGGCCGCGTATGGTTAAGGTTATCTCTTGGTACGATAACGAGTGGGGATACTCCTGCCGCGTTGCCGATCTGGCCGCTATCATCGCCGGCAAGCTGTAATATACTTTCGTTAATGACTTTAGTGCGATGCGGGGGCATCGGGGCATGTCCCGATGTCCCTGTTTTTTAATGAATAGGAGAAAAAATGAATAAGAAAACTGTTCGTGATATTGATCTCCGGGGCAAGCGTGTATTGATGCGCGCGGACTTTAACGTTCCCCTCAAGGAAGGTGTAATTACCGACGATACCCGTATCCAGGCAGCATTGCCGACCATCAAGTATATTTTGGAGCAGGGAGCGTCGTTGATCTTGATGTCCCATTTGGGCCGTCCTAAAGGCAAAACTCCCGAATTAAGCCTCAAACCTGTGGCCGATTACCTGGGAAAGTTACTGGGGCAGGAAGTTAAGATGGCCCCGGATGTTGTGGGGGATGAAGTGAAAGCCATGGCCGATGCGCTGGCGCCGGGAGAAGTATTGGTATTGGAGAATACCCGTTTTTACGGCGAAGAAAGCAAGAACGTCCCTGAGTTTGCCGAGAAGTTGGCAAGTCTGGGGAATGTCTTTGTGAACGATGCTTTTGGTACGGCGCACCGCGCGCACGCCAGCACCGAGGGGGTCACCCACTATATGCCGGGTGTTGCAGGCTTCCTCATCGGCAAAGAATTAGATTTCCTGGGCAAGGCGACCGGTGACCCGGATCGTCCTTTCGTCGTTATCCTGGGCGGCGCGAAGGTCTCGGACAAGATCGCCGTGATCGAGAATATGCTTGGTAAGGCTGACAAACTCCTCATCGGCGGCGGGATGGCAAACACATTCTTCAAAGCGCAGGGCCTGGAGATGGGAGATTCCCTGGTTGAAGCGGATGCGTTGGAGATGGCCAAGTCCCTGATGGCAAAGGGTGGGGATAAGCTCGTGTTACCGGTTGATGCGGTGGCAGCCGATGCATTTGACAATGCGGCCAATTACAAAGTGGTTACCGTAGATGCAGTGGAGCCTGGATGGCGTATCCTGGATATTGGCCCAAAGACGGTTAGCCTGTACAAGGATATTCTCAAAACCGCCAAGACGGTCGTGTGGAATGGCCCGATGGGAGTTTTTGAAATGGAAAACTTCGCTAAGGGCACGTTTGCGATAGCCGAAGTGTTGGCAGAATTGGACGCCGTCACCATTATCGGGGGTGGGGATTCCGCTTCTGCCGTGGCGAAGGCCGGCGTAGCCGATAAAGTTAGCCATGTCTCCACCGGTGGGGGCGCGAGTCTGGAATTCCTCGAAGGCAAAGTTCTGCCCGGTATCGCGGCGTTGGAAGATAAGTAAGACGTGATACGTGAGACGTGAGAGGTTAATTATCACGTATCACGTATATTAACGCGAGTGGCTACCTTGTGGTAGCGGAAGAGAAAAGGGTGCGTTTCTTTCGCACGCGGCTCTTGCTGCGTGCGAAAAAAACATCTTTTCCCCGTGATAGGTAGCAACTTAGGTTATATTAACAAAGGGGTTTAAAATTATGCGTAAACCATTTATTGCTGGAAACTGGAAGATGCATAAGACCGTGGCGGAGGGCGTGGAACTTGCCACGGGTCTTAAAGCGGCGTTGGCCGGTGTCGAGACCATGGAATTGGCGGTGTGTCCTACCGCAACAGTGTTGGGCGCGGTCGGCGAAGTCCTGGCCGGATCCAATATCGGCGTCGGCGCGCAGAACATGTACTGGGAGGACAGCGGTGCATTCACAGGTGAGATTTCCCCCCTGATGGTGAGGGAACTGGCCCAGTACGTGATCATTGGACACTCCGAGCGACGCCAGTATTTTGGCGAAACCGATGTGACGGTCAACCGGAAGATCAAGGCTGCTCTGTCTCACGGGATCACGCCCATTATCTGCATTGGCGAGAGTCTGGAACAGAACCAGGCAGGAGAAACGGTAGCTTTTGTGGGCAGCCAAATTCGCGGCGCGTTCGCGGACATTTCTGCTGAAGAAGCCCAAACGGTAGTGTTGGCCTATGAACCGATTTGGGCCATTGGCACCGGGTTAACCGCGACGCCGGAGGATGCCAACCGCATCATTAAGGCCGCCATCCGCGATGTTCTCAAGGAATTGTATGGCACCACCACTGCTGAAGCGATCCGCGTCCAATACGGCGGCAGCGTCAAGCCCGATAACATGGCCGACTTCATCGTTATGCCGGAGATCGATGGGGCACTGGTTGGTGGGGCAAGCCTCAAAGTAGATTCGTTTGCCGCCATCGTTCACAACGCCCTGGCAGTTTTGTAGGGCAGACATTCCTGTCTGTCAAGCTGGAAGCCCACGCGGGTTTCCAGCTTTTTGTTAAAAAATGGTCGCCATCACTTAACAGCTCCGGCACCCCGCTGGCCCAGTCCCACACAAAGGTGGTCACTACACCGCCCTGAACCTGCGCAACCCGCAGGCCGTTAGCGTTGTAAGTGTTGTCTGCAACGCACGTATACCCCAAGGCAGTAATGGGGGTAGTGGCCTGCACCAGCCGCCCCGCACCGTCATAGGTGTGGGGCTCACTGGAAATTGAGGACTGGGTGGGGGGGGGCAGCAAGATAGATTAAAGAAAGACAAGCGAATGTTGCTAGCCAGCTCAACTAGCTAAAGCCTATAGGCGCGACTACGATGACGGACTGCAATAATATCCACTCGTGCTGTTTCATCCAATACCTCATAGACCACACGATAACTTCCTATACGGATACGCCACAAACGCTCGTGCCCTTGTCATTTGCGACAACCTGGTGGGCGTGGTTTTTGAGCCAATGCTTCAATTTTGGTGAAGATGCGCTCCACCAGCCCGGCATTAGGCCGCTCCAACTCTTTACGCGCCGAGTGCGCAAACGTGATGCTATATTCAGGCATCTAACTTGTTTTGTTGGACCAAACGCGCGCGTACCGCGGCCAAAGTTTCTCGTGGTTCATCTGCCCGCTGCCGTGCCAGCAATAGATCGTAAATATCTTCCCACAACTCAGCATGCAACTCCAAATCAATGAGGACCGCCGTTTTTTTGCCCATAGTATTGGTCACAAATTGAATGCCCTCTAACACTTGAGTTTCCATATTACCTGTTCCTTATTTTATGGCTTTAGATACTATCTCAATTCTACCCAGGACTGGCTAATATACAAAAAACGTGTAGCTCTCCATCCCAAACGGCGACCATTCGCGGTTGCCTGTCACCGCGCCGGTGGCATCGTTGGTCTGGCGCACACTGCCCAGCGCGTCGGGCAGGATGAAGGGCCATGACCCGTCTGTGGTCCAGCCTAGCGTGTCGTGGCCGACCAGGTATACGTGGTCGCCAGCACTCAACAGTTCCGGCACCCCAGTCAGTGGCCCAGTCCCACACGAACGTGGTAGCGATGCCGCCTTGCTCTTGCACCACACATAGGTCCTCGGCGTTATAAGCGTCGTCTGCAACGCACATATATCCCAAAGTCGTGAGGGATAGGGGGAACACATTATTGGTTGGTTCCGGTAAAGTATTAAGGGGAGATGAGAAAAGCACAGTAGCTAGGGGGCCTGATTCTGCGGCATCAATGTTGCGATCAAGCGTAAATTAGGGTGTGTAAAACTCATCTCCAATGCAGGAACACGATGGTGTTTAATGTCAGGAGGAATATGTTTATGATGGGGATGATTATCTTGTAGCCGCATATCGTCTGGATGCGGTTGCGAATCGTACCAATATAACTTGTTTTTTCCTTGCCACACTTCATAACCATACCAGTCTATAACTGCTGGTAGGCGATGATACACTATACGTTCACGTACTACCACACGAATATCCTGCTCAAAATGTAGCTCGCCTGCCACACGTGCCAGGGTGATTCCTTTGCGAACAAACGTAACGGTGGCCCGCTGGATTGCGGGAAATTGCTCTGTGAGTGTATACAGAAACAACTCGTAGTCTTCTGGTGTACGGAGGGGATTATTCATACTGCAACTTGCACCAATCCGGCTAGACTGGGCGTGGGATGCACCCGTTGAATTTCGTTGCGATAGTCGGCTTGACGCGCCAGCCAAGTGCGGTAAATACTGGCCCACTCGCCAAAATCCAGAACCCACATATCATCTTCGGGTTCTTCGCCGTTAATATAAGCTGCGTAAAAAATCTCAGAACGGATACCATATTTACGCTCAAAATCCAAGAGGTCCATTTCAAGGGCGTGAATATCCGCTAATATATCGCGTAAGTTCATCATACACCTCCTCATTTTACCGCTTTTGATACTATCTCAATTCTACACAGAACTGGCTAATATACAAAAACATGCAACTCTCCCCTCGAACGGCGACCACTCCCGGCTCCCCGTCACCGCGCCGGTGATGCTGGTGGTCTGGCGCACGCTGCCCAGCGCGTCGGGCAGGATGAAGGGCCATGACCCGTCTGTGGTCCAGCCTAACGTGTTGTGGCCGGCCAGGTACACGTGGTCGCCAGCACTCAATAGCTCTAGGCGCTGATGGTAGTATATACACAACCAGGCCGGAGCAGAAAACTCCGACCTGGTTATGCATACGTACGCTTTGCCAATCGTGTAGTTTCAAAGATGCTGCAACGC
The DNA here is from genome assembly GCA_016931185.1 of Anaerolineae bacterium. Classification (GTDB taxonomy): domain Bacteria; phylum Chloroflexota; class Anaerolineae; order B4-G1; family SLSP01; genus JAFGFI01. Next base: position 3,439 of record JAFGFI010000014.1, on the reverse strand, counting down.
GGCGATCCATAACTGCCAAAGCTGCCTCATCATTAGTCATTGTCATCTATTGCTCTTCAAACACAATAGACCTTAAGATAGATAGTGTATTCTTATAATGATTCTACAGCTTCACAAGTATAATGTGCAATTCCGTTAACATAGCCAAAAACGCAAACGCTATACCTACCATCTACCTGCCTCTCAAAGGTTAACCTCGGAGGAGAAGATCAGGCAGGGCTAACAGTTGAGATTTCTTCTATTTAGCGTCAAAATCCCCCGGTTCTGTAAGCATATGGACTATTTTCCACTTTCCGTTGAAATAGCGTAATTGCCCTCTAAACGATGCAGTGTATCCATCACTGTAGAAAAATCTACCTCGCACAGCAGCTATATCCCCCCATATCGTTAATGAATCAATATGCATATCAGCATAATTTTCATAAAACACGCGTCTTTCAACCATGAAATACGCTATTTCGTATGACATACGGCCCCCCTCAGTGATTTGAAGCCATTGTTCATTAACCAACTCAGCATCTCGGTCTCTGGCCGCAATATGATATGTATGATATGAATGGTTTCTTTAATTTGAGAACGGTGCTTTCTAATGCTATACACCTCTCCCACTATCACCATCAATAGCCCAACAAGCGTTAATATAACACCTACCTTGATCCAACGTCTCTTGTTCAAATGATCTGCCTCAAATTGCTAATCCTCTATCGCGAATAGTAATCATCATTCCAGGAATATTCTGGCTCCTCATACAAGCCAAAAGGTGAAATTGGAAAATGTGTCCAACTATTGTCAATCACAAAGCCTTCATCATGAGAAGGTCTAAACCAGAATTCTCGAATCCAAACACCATTGCCCTGTGGGTCAGAATAGTAGAACAGCATTTGTATGTCACCGGCTAATTCACCGGCAGCCAGTGGTTCCCCCTTCATCGCTGAGATGAAATCTCTGATTATTCCAACTCCAGGTAACTCCACATTCAGTAGATTACAGATAATAGGAACATATCCTTCTTCTGCTAAATCCCCAAGAAGTGCATGAAAAAATACTTCCCAGGCCGCAGCCGGTGTGGTTACCACCCACCCACTCTGACCAAGAGCATGATACCACTCCCCAAACTCCCCATTATGATAGACCACTTGCCAACCATCAGGCGTATCTCTATGAATCGTATATGAGCTACGATAGTCGGCAAACCAATCTGACGCTTGTATATTGTTAATGCCGTCATTGAAAACCAACTCAAAGCTCGCATTGCCCCCAGATGACCGAGTATGGTTAATGCCAAGACCGAATCCAGCACTGTTATCAGACATGACTATGTCTCCATATTCCGCCGCAAGCAAAAATGACCACTGCTCCTGGGTAAACCCCTCCCTAAACAATCCCAACCAATTAAGTTGTTCTTCTGAGAAATATCCGGTGGGATCAATATACCGCAGCGGATTGCCGATCACATACGTTCAGGGATTCAAGGATTGTGGCTGAGTGTGACGCCCCATCCACAGATCTTTACTGGTAAACCGTCCCGCCTGCACATCCAGCCACCGTGCCCGCAAATACACCAACCCGGCGTAGCCATCCTGCCACTCCCCAGTATACCCCAAGCCCATCTGTGTACCGTCCACCTCCACCCCAAACGGCGACCACTCCCGGCTGCCCGTCACCGCGCCGGTGGCATCGGTGGTCTGGCGCACACTGCCCAGCGCATCGGGCAGGATGAACGTCCAGTCCCCGTCTGTGGTCCAGCCTAGCGTGTCGTGGCCGATTAGGTAGAGGCGGTCACCATCGCGCAATGGTTTGTGTGCTATCCACTTCCGCCACGGACGGTGTCTGTTTATGGCAGTTTGTCACATTTCCCATATTATCCGTCGCCTGCCGCATGGGCGCGACGGTTGAGTATTGGAACTGGACTGGCGACTGAAGTCACACTTGGGAGACGTGTCCCCAGGCATCCACACAAGTGGATGCGGATCAGTGTGTCAGGTGGTGTGAGACGCCCCTCAGCGCGCCTTCAGTCACCAACTCTAAGATAGTTCTTTTTGAAAACCTGTCAGGTTTCACATAGGTAACAACTTGAGTTCTTAAAGATTTTCTCGTATCATTTTTAATGCAGCCACAAAGAATCCTAACCCACACCCCATTATCCAACCCGGCACGAAAGCTATCCGAAATGGGGACCAGGCCACCGTAATAGCGGTTAAGGGTATGAGATAATGCTCCTCTGGTTTTGGTAGTCCACCCGAACATAGCACAAGTGCTCCTAAATTGATCAGTATTAACCAAAACAACAAGAGCTTCCCTTGTGCTCCCCGTGGTTTAGGCCGACTCACAAAATAACTAAAAATGCTACCAACTAGAATACCTAGCCCTCCGCCAAGAACTAGCTTAAGTATAGCATAATTCTGTGCCAATGGTCTTTGCCAAGGATCTAAATAGTTTTCAGGGTCATAGATCTTATATACTGAGTAGCGTATAAACATAACTCCTATTACTAAAGATATCATGGAAGGAAAACCAAAAAAACTAATCCAAATTATTTCCCACCATGATTTAAAATGAGAGAAATCTGTGCGGTTAGTCATTTGCCACCCCACCAAAACCATGACGGCTTACCATCAGGTAAAACATATTGATGTCCCCATAATACGTTAAAGTATACTGCTTCATCACCTACTGAACAGCCATCGCTAGGAAACAAAAAATCTTCTTCTGTACTCACAACCCAACCGAAAAAAGCCACTAACTCAGCTATTCCGCGTTCATTAAGAAATATACTCCATCCCTCCCTGGCTAACGAGGATAAAGGTAGCGGAGCCAATTTACCAATCCCCCAACCCAGTAGAGTCATTACCCCAGATCGCTTATAATGTCCCACCCGGGCTTCCCCTTCATTATCAATCAAAGTATACCCACTAATATGTAAGGAACGTCTAGTCCTCGCTGTTGCATAAATATCAAATCCCCCTTCACGGCTTTCACGTATAACCCCCGTTGCCCAAGCTCCGGCATATAAATCTACTAATGAGAATACTTTACTCACTTCGGTATCATGCAATGAATCGAGAGTCCCTCCCAGTAGCATATTCCCAAATGTAAACCATTGGATATTTCCATCTGATTTTAGATATGCACCTACATCACCTAATTGTGCGGTGTGAAGCCAATCCATCCATGCCTCATTTTGCTGCCAAGTTTGCCATGTACTTTCCCATGTATCAGGATACTGATCTTTCAACCATTCTGAAAGTTCCTCATCCGCAAAATGGCCCGTGGAGTCCACATATCTCAGCGGATTTCCTAACACATAAGCATAACGGTTAATGCTCTGTGGATTACGGAAATCAGGCATTATCGTATCTGGTGTAAAAAACCGCCCCGCTGCGCTGTCATACCACCGCGCGCGCAGATAAAGCTGTTGCAGATAAACATCGTACCACTC
>JAFGFI010000249.1 GCA_016931185.1 Anaerolineae bacterium | reverse complement strand
ACCGCTAAAGCGGTAGGTAAAAGAGGGTAGGGTTGCGGGCGGTACTCCGCCCGCAACCCTACCCCTTTATATCTTGGCCTTTAGGCCGTAACTTTTCATCTAGCATAAAGCAAAAATGCGCGAAACACACTAGGCACTAGGGGAGTTTTTTGGGACTGAGATGACTAACTCAGTCGCGTTATGTGCCGGTTAGCGCGATGGATAAACGCCAGGGCCGGAACAAGTAGCCCGCCGCAGAGGGAAAGCGCCAATGGCACCGAAACGGTCTTAGCTAGCAGCCCAATCATCAGACCGCCACTAACTTGCCCAATAGCTTCCGTTTGCCCGGTCATTGAGAGGATGGTGGCGCGCACGTCTGAGTCTAGACGCTGGTTCATCCAGGCCATAATCAATGGGTCGGTCAATTCACGCAAACTGTAAATGATCAGGTATAGACCGAGTGCAAGTCCCAGGAATGGGGTCCAGCCAAAAGCTGCAATGGAAATGGCGATAGCGGCCGTAATAACCAGCATCAGGTGTCCGACACGTTGTGGCGGAAGGTAGGCAAAACGCTTTTCGATTTGGTGTGTCAGGGTGATCGAGAGCAAGATGCCTGCAAATTCCAGAATGCCGAAGAGGGTCAGGTCGCTGTTCCCAAATAGCGCCGGCAGATCGAACCTTTCTACCAGATACCAGATCCACAGCCGGTCGAAGCCGGACGTCATGCCGTAGAACAGGCCGACTGCCAGGATTGCTAGCAGGGATGGACGCAAGCGGACAGTATGAATGCCCTTGCGGAAGGTAGTGACCATGTGCCGGAGGGTGTTACGGTTTTCCGGTCTAACGGGTTTGAATCCCTGCTCCGGCATCAAAAAACACAGCACCACAGCGAAGATGATCCACGTTATACCGCTGACAAGGATCAGCGTAGAAACCGAAGTCAACCCGGCCAGGCCTATAGCGGCCAGTATCCCGACCACGTTGCCGTATAAGTCATACCGGTTGGCAGTGAGAAAGGCGCGGTTGGCGCGCTCCTCACCAATTTCGTCGCTCAGCCAAGCTTGTGTTGCACCGCTGGTGAAGGTATATCCCAGTCCCCAGAGTACTTGCGCCAGCAAAATGGGGATAAAGAACGGAAACAGGCTTTCAAGGATGAGGCTCAGCCCGATCAGTGCGAAGCCAATGACGATCGAGAGTCGCCGCGAGTACATATCGGCGACGACACCGGTCGGTATCTCGAAAAGCAACCTGGAAAGCTCCATGGCTACCCCGACCCCGGTCAGTTGCAGCGGGTCAAGCCTGGCCGTGACCGTCTCGTAGTAGGGTATGCCGAAGAGTGAGGCGAAAAGAATACCTGCCGTAAAGGATAAGAAGAGGTAGATCCTATAAGGAGCAGGATGTTTCATATCTGATCATACTTGAAAATGACCATCCCGGTAGAAAAGTTCCCCATCCACGTGGATTTCGGTATCGGTTTTGGCATCGCAGATGAAATCCCAATGGATGCTGGATTGGTTAACACCGCCGGTTTCAGGATAACTGTTCCCGACTGCCAAATGGAAGGTACCACCTATTTTCTCGTCATACAGGATATCCCGTGTGAAGCGCTGGATGCCGTAATTTGTCCCTAATCCTAGCTCTCCTAGATAACGCGCTCCCGGATCAATATCGAGCATCTTCAACAGGAAATCCTCATTTTTCTCAGCCGTGGCTTTCACGACTCTGCCATCCTTGAACTCCATACGTATGCCCTCGACTGCGCGCCCCATGGTGATGGCCGGGTAACTGAACTCAACCCAGCCATTCGCCGAGTTTTCCACTGGCCCCGTAAATATTTCGCCGCTGGGCATATTTTGATCGCCGGCGGAATTGATGAATTTTCGTCCCTCAATGGAAAGCGAGAGGTTCGCGTGAGGGCCGCGAATTGCCAGCATCTTCTTGCCCGCCAGCCATTTAACCAACCGTTCCTGTTCAGCATAAAGCTGTTGCCAGCATTGCACCGGATCCGGACGATCTACAAAGGTTGCGCCAAAGACAAAATCCTCGTAATCCGTCAGGCTCATTTCAGCTTCCTGCGCCAGGGCCAGGCAGGGATAATTGGTCATCACCCAGCGTAAATCCCCGGAAGCGGAACGTCTCATATAAGTGTCCGTCCACTGCCGGTAGGCGGACTGCCGCATCTGTTGCCGGGCCGGATCAATTGCACTCAAAACGCGCGTGTTTTCAGGCGCAGCGATGAAAATGGAAACCTTCATCGCTTCGATCACGAACATATCCACCGGAGAGGCCCATTGCAGTTGTGCTTCATTGCCATGTGTCAGGTAAACTTCCTCCAACTCGTCACAGTCCAGGGATGTGGTCGGATACCCGCCCACTTCCAATACGCGGCGGACAACCTCCCTGACCAATGGGACGGCGATACGCCCCGCAGTAATATGAACCCATTCGCCCGGCCTCACTTGGGTTGAATAGTCAACCAAAACATTGGCCAACTTACTTAATCTTGGATCTGGCATATCATCCTCCCAATTATTTGCGCGGCTTCAGCCGTCTATCTTTTCTATTTCTGTACTGCCGGCAGTATGTAGCGCGTGAGAATTTCTTCCGATGGCTCCGCTGTGACATAGTTGCCGCCTGTAAAAACGACCACCATCCCCAAATCGGGGAAGACCATAATCTGCTGTCCGCCCCATCCTGACGCATAGTACGCATCCACGGAATCCGTTCCCACCCGATAGGTTTTCAACCACCATTGGTAGCCATAACCGCTCGTGGCCGAGTGGGTGACGTGCTTCTGCGTGGACTCTGCGATCCATGCCTCTGAGACGATGCGCTTGCCCTCCCACATACCGCCGTTTAAGCACAACTGCCCCAATTTTGCCATATCCCTGGGGCGTAATTGAAGATTGCCGGAAGCGTGGATCATATCGGAATTGATGAAATCCCAGGCGTAGTCGGTGATGACCAACGGGCCAAATAGAACCTCTTCAGCGAAGGCGTCCATCCGTTGGCCTGTTGCGGATCGGATCACTTCACCGAGCAGGTTTGTATTATCACCTCCGTAGTAGAATTTTGCACCGGGTTCGCTAACCATTGGCCTGGATAGGATGTAGCGGATGGGATCGGGTTCGGAGAACAACCGCACAAGGTCATTGTTGGGATCGCTGTAGGGAAGTTCTCCCTCATTCCACTGTAGACCTGAGGACATCGTCAATAGATGTTTCAGGGTGATCGCATCTTTTTCTGTATCGTTCAGGTAGGCATACTTGGGGAAATAGGTAAAAACCTTATCATCTACACTTTGAATGACCCCTTGATCCAAGGCGATGCCCACTAAAATTGAGGTCACGCTCTTAGTGACGGATGCCAGGTTGTGCGATCTGTTACGATCAAAGGTGACCAACTCTCCCTGATGTTGGGCATCATTATAAGCCCAGGTGTAACCGCGAAAATAGCGTTCAAAGACCAACCTGCCATTTTTCACGATTAGGATGGCATGAATATTCTGATAGGTATGATCTTCAACGCGAGCGACAGCTTGGTTGAGTTTTTCTTCGTCCATTTTGACTTCCTCCAGACTGGCTACTTGCCAGCCATCGTTGATTTGTTCTGGCACGCGATAGGAGGGTGCCCGTACACATGAAAACAAACACATAACACATAGTAACAGAGATAATAACGCCCGGTTCATTATAAACTCCTATTTTCTCATAAACTGTTCTATAAATTGTTTGCGGAACGCCGGGATGATATTACAGGCAGAAGTCTGGTCACACTCCGCATTGAAAGAAAAGAAATAACCCATATCGTAATCCGGTAACAAATTCATGCTACTGCCAAACCCGCGGATTGCACCACTATGCCCGACCAGGCGCACGCTTCCTTCTTGAGCTTCGACGAATCCGTAAGTTACAGCCTGTCCCTTGTAGGGTGTTTTGGCCTGCTGCCGGTGCATTTCGGCAAGGGTGGCAGGTTGTAAAATACAACTTCCATCATAACACTTACCTTGTAAATGGGCAAGCATAAACTTCGCCATATCGCCGGCGGTTGCTACAATAGAACCGGCAGGTCTGGGCTTCATTGTACTTTCTCCCACGAAAATGCTCACATGCGTTTTCTGCCGACAAGGAAGCACGCTCCACCTACCAGCGCGACAAGCAATCCTATCATAAGATAAAGACCCCAGGGTGTACTGCTCGGCGTATTCATTAAGTCAGATGCCAAAACTCCCGCAGGACCTAGTTCCATTTTCCTCGCTTTGCTGAATCCTGAAAAGGTTTCTATCGTCCCATCCACTATCGAGACTTTCCATATCTTCCCAAAATCTCCTTTCAGGGCGATGTATACTTCTCCTTTTTCGGGATCGAACACCATAGAAGCCAGTGTCGATGCACTCTCTCCCGACATCACGGCTTTTTCCAGCGTCTCGAGTCCTCGCGCCACGTCAAATGCAGCTATATGCTTCGAGATGTTTTCATAAGCAATTTTGTATCTCTCGGCTCCCACGCCTTCGACGGTCTTGTAGCTCTTTCCTGCAAAATCCTTGTTGGGGAAGTTGGTCATGACGATGAAATCATGTTCGAGCCTCGTGATAGCATTTTCTTTCTCGCCCACCTCGACGATCATTGCGTCGCCCTGGGTATCGGCGAACAAATCATGCAACGTCACGCTGTCATGGATGATTTTTTTATCCGCGATAAATTCGGCCACATTTGCGATATTGTCGAAACTGAACAATGCCTTACCATATACCTGCCACAGGTAAAGGTCATCTGGGCCTAGTGATACGGCAGCAGGGGCTTCGGGGTATAACATCTGGCAAGAGGAGAACAGCCCCGCGCTGTTCATGCCGACAGTCGCTGCCCACCCGTTCCCTTGTGCAAATTCCATCTGGAACACTTTCAGGTTGCCACTTGGATTAATCGTAAACCGAATTTCAACGTCAGGATAGTCGAAATTCATCCCATAGAACGTCTCATTGGAATAGACGGCAAAGCTGGTACAGGCAAAAGGCAAAGAGGGTCCACTTGTTTCCCTCCCTGTCTCAATGTGTCTTCCACAACCGCCGGTGATTAACGTACTCAGTATGAGTGTGAATCCCAGAACTGCCAATTTGTTTTTCATTTCTCATCTCCTCGTTTGTAAAACGTGAAACGTAAGCAGATTTTTTACATTTTATGCATTACGTTTTATTTGTGTTAGGGGACCGTCCACACAATCGTTGCGCCGATGTGGGGCTGTTCATAACCACCGCCCCCCGAAGCAATTTTATCCCCATCCGGTGACCATGCCACGCTCCACACGGGCAAGGAATTGTGGTGTTGCTCGGCATACTTCTGTCCCGTTTCTGGATCCCACAGACGGATGTATCTATCCTCACCTGTGGAGGCCAGTAGATGGCCCGCCGGCGACCAGGCTACACCCCTGACCCAGCCGGTGTGTGCTTTAATGGCCTTTACCATTGTCCCCCTCTCGCCATCCCAGAGACGCACCTGTCCATCCTGGTGCGCCGAGGCCAACGTGACGCCATCCGGCGACCATGCCAGGCCATTGACATCGCATCTGCGGGGTGTGTATCCTGCCAGTGTGACGCGCGCCTGACCGGTTGCGACATCCCACAGGACAATATCACCGTCTAACTCGCCGGAAGCGAGTGTCTTGCCATCCGGCGACCAGGCGACGCTGATGAGAACCGAAGGGAGGTCGCTCTGCCATGCTTGGCGCAATTGCCGTGCCTTAACGTCCCACACTTGCACCTGACCGGCCTCGTTACCCACCGCCAACTGTTTCCCATCCGGAGACCAATCTACGCAGAACGCCCGCCCGGTTTTCAAAGTGACTGTTTCGGTATAAGTTGTCATATCCCACAATCGCACAGTGCCATCCCGGCCGGCAGAGGCCAGAATATTCTCGTCTGTATTGGGATCCCACGCCAATCCCCATACAAAGCCGGTATGTCCTGTCAATACGCCGGCTTCCTGACGCGAGGTCATATCCCACACACTTATTTGATCGTAATCGGCGGTGACAAGCCAGCGACCGTCGGGGGACCAATCTTGACTGTAGACCGGGCCTTTCCCGGTCCCCAGGTCGGCCCACTCGCGCAATTGTTTTGCTTTAGGTGTCGTGATGGCAGTTGGGGTGGGCGATTCTGTAGTCGTAGGCGTGGGAGTTTGGATTGTTGGCCTGGATGTAGTAGAAGTGCAAAACGGCAGTATCTTATCCGATTCTCTCACCGCCGAAGTCCAGAAAAACTCGTGACTATCACTGAAGTAATAATAAGTTGTGCCGTTGGGCATCATGGTGACCACGTTACCACTGATCCCCAGCATTTCCACCGTCCAGGCCTCACAATCAAAACCGTCGTCCTCCGCATAGCGGGTAGCCCAGAAGGCGTTGTTGTATTTGCGGCTTTGATCAATGTCCAGTCCACGATCTTCCGGGTCGCGCTGTAAGGCAGCCGCTAATAAGTCGGGATGCAGAACCTGCATGTCGCCAATTTTACCCTGGTTGGCATTGAGTAGTGTTGTGATCTTCGCTATATCATCCGCGACCAACCACAGCCCATAACCTCCTTCTGCTTGCCCCTGCCAGTTGTTATCCTCGGTGCGCACGGTCGAGTACGCACCTGGGCCGATACCCAACGGCTTATATACCTCATCCACGACAAACCGGTAGATGTCGGCGTCGGAACCTTCTTTGCTCCGTAGGAAGGCCTGCATCGCGCTTACGAGGATGAAGGTATCGCAACTGCGGTAGACCCACCGTTGGCCGGGATCCTCCCGGCGCGGCCAATTGAGCGCCGCCGCGATCCGCCAAGCATAGGGCTGCGTCTGGGCGTATTCCGCCATCTGTTCGCTGTCGTCATCCGTCATATAGCCCCCCGATTGATAATATCCCGTTGCCATATCTAATGTGTGATTGAAGGTTACATACTCCCAGCCACTGCGCTTCTTGGCAGCTTCCGGTATGTAATCCTTAATCAGGAGATCGGCAACCTCCGGACCGTATTTTTGCGCCAGGCGCATCAGGGCCACAGCGACAAAGGCCGATTTAGAAGTGGAATAGGATGCCGCGCGCAGCGCTTCGCAATAAGTATAGCGTCCATAGCGGGTCTGGCAGCCGTCCATATAATTGACGCCGTTGATCACAAAACCATACCATGCCATATTCTCCATTGTCACACGGCGACCAAGGGCAGAAAGGTCTATTCCAGGATAATCCACGGCTAGTTCTGCTATCGGTTTGGTGGGGAAACGCGCCGCAAGTTCTTGCTCGAAGTCGGCACGGATCTGCTCCGCTTCTGCAACCGCCTCGCGATGATAGACTGCGTCCAGCAATCCCCATAAATTGGCGCGTGCATAAATGGTAGTCTCCTGGGTTACTTGATACCATACTTTGGACACACCCTCGTCATTGAACAAAAATGTCATTGTGCCGTTGAACGCCGCGTTGCTGCCCTTTGGCATCAATGTGAAGGGAAAAGAGGCACGGGAATAACCATAATCCCCTGCTTCTTGCCACACGCGCCCCGGTTCGAGAAGCATGTTCCAGCCGGAATCTGTGGCATTTGGAAATGGTGTGTCGTTCGGAAATGGCGTGCCAATGATGACCGCCCTCTGTACCGGGATAAGGTATGTCTTGTGCTGCACAAAGGCGAAGTCAAACGCGGGGAGATAACTCAGTTCAGAGGGAAAACTGCCCCTGAGGATTTCTATCTTGCCCTGTTCTATCTCGTTTAAAAATTCCAGGCGGCCTTCGAAGATGTAGGCAGGCGGGGTGGCACTATCGGGCATAGCAAACGCGCTTTCGTCCACGGGGGAAGTGAAGGTAAAGCCGTGTATCAAATCATCATAAGTAAGCACTTCCCGCGTTCTACTCTTCCCCTCACTTCCTGGCGTGCGCGCCGGCTGCCAATCCACACCCCAATCGTCCCCGTCGGAGTCGATCAGCCGCACCGGCTCGCCGCCAGCGGCGTCCACGAGATACACATCTGTATCGCCATCGCGGTCCGATGAGAACACAATGTGTGTGCCATCCGGTGACCACGCGGGGAAGCTATCTTTCGCCGGATGGTCGGTTAAGCGGTGTAGATTCACACCTCCGGTGCCCGTGCTGGCAGTATCCGTGCCGATAACATCCATCACATAGATCTCCCAATTCCCATCGCGCTCGGAGGCAAAGGCAAGTCGCGTTCCATCGGGCGACCAGGCCGGCATATAATCCTCACCGGCGGCGGTAGTTAGGCGGGTCACATTAGCCCCGTCTGCATCCATCACATAAATATCACCGTCGCCGGTGCGGCGGGAACCAAAGGCGATTTGATTACCATCGGGCGACCAGGCCGGGGTGTAGTCGAAGGCGCGATGGTCGGTCAAGCGACGCGCGCTATTTCCCTCTTTGTCCATTACGTAGATGTCAAAATTGCCATCGTGCAGCGAATCAAACAGAAGGTGGTCGCCGGACGGCGACCAGACCGGGTACATATCCTCAACATCGTTTGTCGTCAGGCGATGCACATTGCTGCCGTCGGCGCCCATCACGTATAGTTCTGTGTTGCCATCCCGATTCGACTCGAAAGCAATTTTAGATCCATCCGGCGACCATGCTGGCCAGTAGTTGGCCTCCTCACCCGTACTTTCTGTCAACCGCTGCACTGTGCCGCTGTCTAGCTCCATCACATAGACATTGGCCGCGCCGTCGCGGGTGGAGATAAAGGCCAGCCGTCCTTCAAGATTGAAAGCGACAGGTGGCAAAGTTGTTGCGGTTGGCGGTGACCCAGAGATGGGGGGGATCGCCGTCGCCATCGCAGTTGCTGCCGGCAAGTCAGTTGCCGGTGGTAAGATGGGCACGTCGGTTACCGGCGACGGCGTCAACACACTTGAATCTTGTTGACATGCTCCGAGTAAAACTATGATGAGTATTATGAATAAACAGATAGTGGAAATATAGGCTCTGGACATTTCTTCTCCTTTAGATCGGTGCATTGCACTTTCCGAAGTGCGATGCACCTCTTTCCTGCGGCCTTAACGGATTTTTCTTGTTTTTATCCGTGAACTCTATGTGAATACGTATCCAAAATTCTTGAAGCTGTCTAGGTATAACTTGAGTTAATGAGTGAAAAATTTAAGGGGAGCAAGTGTATCTATACACGATGAATCGGGTTTTGTCAGTGGATTGTTGAGGAACTGCACCCCAATTTCTAGCCCACACGCATTATCACGCATCACGCCGTGCGCCAGCCCAGGGAACTCATAGAAGAAGCTGTTGGATAAAGTTCCGGCGGTACTACGTCCCCATTCAGGTGGGGTGATAGGATCAAACTGTCCGGCCAATATGAGTGCGGGAACATCAGCTACCACCTGCGCCTGCTCAACAGCAGCCGCAGGACGGACCTGCCAACCTGCACAAACGTCAAAGTGGAATTTAGCAAAGGCATCCACATAGAGAGCGATCACCGGGGCCGGTAAATCGGCGTTCACAGCGCGAGCGTGTTCATAAGTGTCAAAGGGTATTTCTTCCCGGCATTGAGTACTATAAAATACAGCTAAGTTGATGTCCGGCACGTAAGCTATGGCCGGGACCAGCGAGCGCAGCAGATTGTAATTACCGGCATGCGCGTTTTGAATCAGTGCCGGAATGTTGGGGATGGAGTCCGCCGAATACAGCAGGAGGTAAACAATTTCCATAAACGTTCCCCCGTCCACCACTACCGGCCCCCAATCGTATGTAAATGTCTTGGGGGTACGGTTAAGTGTCGCTACAACCTGGTAGAAGGTATCCTCAAGATCGGGATAGCGCGTATTGCAGTCCGTATCGGCACGGCAGCTTGCAAAAACCAGGTCAAAAGCACGAACCGCGTTATGGGCATATTCGCTGTAGTAATCCACCTGCGGTGGATAGACCGAATCCAAGATAATACTGCGTACCCCCTCCGGGTAATCGCGGATTAGGGTAAGGCCCAGCCGTGTGCCATACGACGTGCCGTAATAATTCGCCTGCGTATACCCTAACGCGACTCGCACATCATCGGCATCGGCGGCGTTGACCGCGCTGTTGTACATATCCAGATTGATCCTTTGGGCCAGTAAATTATCCTGACATGCCAACCAAAAATTTACCTGTGCCGCATAGCGTGCTTGCCAACTGATCTGCTGCCCGGCTAGCTCGCGGATAAGCTCCGAGTATCCCGGACATGCCAGGACTGGTTCGGTTAGGGGTGCGCCCCGTTGGTTGTAAAAGATAAAATCGCGTTCTTTTAGTACTTCGTCTAGCACCGCTTGGTACACTTGAATGTGTGCGGTCTCCAATTGGTTGACGCCCCCGCCGCCGGTCAGATAGATGACGGGATCTGGCTGGGGGTGGGGACTTTTAAAAATGACCACTGGCAGGCGTACCTGTGAACCGTTGGGATGCTCACGGTTTTCCGGCACGCTGATCATCCCACAGTTGTGAGTATAGGGCAGCGTAATGGAGATAGGACATGTCGATGGCTCAAACGTGACTGTATACCCGTGCGTTGTAGTCACAATACGAGTTGCTGGTGTAGGTGGGAATGTTGCTGAGGTTATTGACACTGGTGAAGGTATCGCCGGTATGGTTGTCGCGGTCAGTGTGTGGCTGGGGAGTGGCGTGGTTGTTGGTGCGGGTGCTGTTGCTGTGGGCAAAACAGGTGTTGCCGTCATGGTTGATGGCAGCATCTCTAATGGCTGTTGGTTGCACGCCCCTAGCAGACCCGCGAACATCAGGAAATTGAGAACGAGTTTATGAGATTTGAGCATCTTCCTCTCTGAAAATCGCAAATTTGCAAATTGTAAATCAGTAAATTGTAAAAAACCCTGAAAATCTGGTTTGTTCTTAAATTTTCATCCGACCGCTGGAGAGTCGACGGTTAATGAGTCATTCCCTGAATAGATAAAATAGAGCCCCCATGCCACTATAAAGCAAAAACTCCCTAAGTGCATCCGCAACTTAGGGAGTTTTTGCTTTAGCCAGTTGGCTAGGGTTGATTACGTACCCTCAGTTTTTGGCTGCCGCGCCCACATCGTAACCTGAAGCTCTTCGAAAAAAAATTACAAATTGTAAACTTGTGAATGACGAATTACGCATCATGTTTCATGTTTGACGTATCACATCTCACGAAGGAAATTTTACGGAGAAATCAGATATTCGTCAAGCGGACTCACGGTATAATTGGCATCCCCGGCTATTTGCTGTATAGTGGGGAGCAATATTTAACGAGGAATGATGATGGGAACGATAAAAATCAAATCACACTTGAACATCTTAAAGAACCGTTTGCGACACCTGGATGTTTTTGCGACACGTGGGGTCCATCCCCAGTATCACCGGGGGATGAAGATGTTTTGGTGGGATAGTTTGTTGGCAACGATGTCCGGGGCATTTGTAGATACCTATACCTCACTCTATGCCCTGGCATTGGGCGCGACGAACACGCAGATCGGTGCGTTGGCCTCGGCGTCCAGCTTTTTAAGCGCGTTATCCCCTTTACCCGGTGCCGCTTTGGTGCGGAAACTCGGTAGACGTAAACCGTTGATAGTCGGGGTCTCGATATTTTTCCGCACGTTGATCTTGTTGGCTGCGCTGACCCCCTTGTTTTTCTCCGGGCAGACTGCTGTTTACATTGTGATCGCTTTGTTTGCGCTACGTGCCGGCTTGGGGAATCTCATCCACCCCGCCTGGGTCTCTATGACGGGCGATGTGGTTCCTATACAGCATCGGGGAACTTATTTTTCTGCCCGGAATACCGTGATGGCTCTGGCCTCGATGGTGTTAGTGCCGCTGGCCGGGTTGCTCATTGACCGCATTGGCCCGCCTAGGGGGTACCAATGGAGTTTATCTCTGGCATTTGCGGTGGGATTGTGTTCCTCTTATGCCTACTCGCGCATTCCTGAGGGCGCGCCTGTCGCCGGCAATGAGGAAAAGCGGGTTTCCTTCTGGCATGTATTGCGCAGCAACCGCGAATTTCTTAATTTTACACTGATTATGTTGTTGTGGACATTTGCCGTGCAGGTCGCCGGTTCCTATTTTAGCGTCTATCAGATTCAGGGACTAGGATCGACGCCACGTCTCGTTGGAACGCTTACCACGGTATCCTCACTCTCCGGGTTGGTGGGGCAGCGATTTTGGGGGCGCATTGTGGATCGCCGTGGCTCACGCTGGGTGATGACTCTGTGTGCACTCTTGATCCCTGTGGTCCCGTGGATCTGGGTCCTGCTTACCCGACCCTGGCATGTGATCTTTGTTTCTTTGCCCGGTGGTTTCTTATGGGCGGGTTTCAATATTGCTAGTTTTAACCTACTGCTTGAACTTCCTGATCAAAAGTTGCGTACGCAAGCCTCAGCCAGTTATGCCACCGTGGTCAACACTGCCAGCATCGTGGCTCCCTTGCTCGGTGGCATAGTGATTGACCATTGGGGCTATCGCTGGGATTTCGCGCTTTCCGGTGTTCTACGTTTCACTGCGGGGGTGTTGTTTATGTTGTTGCTGAGGCCGTTTGGGAAAGAACAGGGGAGCGTAGGAGTGAAGGAGCCGGGAAGTGGGAAGGCAGAGGTGCAAGGGAGTATGGGAGCGGAGGAGCAGGGGGGCGCGAGGGCGGAGGAGGAGGAGAGCGTAGAGGCAGGGGAGCAAGGGAGTATGGGAGTGGAGGTGCAGGAGAATGGAAAAGCGGAGGAGCCGGGGAGCGCGGGTGTAGAGGAGCAGGGGGGGAGTGTGTGGAGAAAGTGGGTGAAATTGAGAATATAGATGCCTAATCTATCACCCTCTCACCCCGTCACCTTGTCGCCCCGTTCCTTATTCATTACAACATATCAATAATAGGAGCAGGTAAGTATGTCACAATCATTCTGGAATCTAAATGCGCAACAATACTTTGAGGCCCCTGGCCTGGTCGTTACGGTGTTCCACGATTTTTATCCTGAAGGGAAGCAGGGAGGGGTGACGCTTATCCAGCACGGGGAGCGTGTGGCTGCGTGTGGGGATGTGCGTCTGGAGCCTACCCCTGGACAATGGCGCCCCTTGCCCAAAGTAGGGGAGCGACAGATAGAAGCGGATAGTGTCTACGTCCCGGCCCACTTTGTGGAGGCGGACATACATTATACAGTGCGTGTCTCCCCTGAGGGAGAGAGCTTGCGTGTGGCAGTGGATCTAGCTTCACCACTGCCTTTGGAATGGGAAGGTAAGATCGGTTTTAATCTGGAGTTTTATCCAGGCGCGTTGTTTGGCAAGACTTTTACCCTGGGGCAAACCGCGCGCATCTTTCCGCGACAGGCCAATGGCCCGGTACGGTGTTCTGACGAGGGATCCCGATGCCCCTTGCCATTGGCAACTGGCACCGTCCTGACCATAGCTCCGGAAGACCCGCTGCATCATCTCGTCATCAAATCCCTGAGTGGCGACCTGCTGCTCTACGATGGGCGCAATACCGAAGCCAACGGTTGGTTCGTTGCTCGTGAAATTATCCGCGCCGGCGCAACCGAGGGAGGGGTAGCGTGGCGCATCACGCCTAACAGTGTCCCCGGTTGGCAGCGTGATCCTGTGATTTGTATCTCCCAGGTGGGCTATCATCCAGACCAAGTCAAGCAAGCTATCCTGGAACTTGATCCGCGCGCAGAAACTTTCACAGAGGCTGCGTTGCAACGTATCTGTCCCAGTGGAAATTACGAGACTGTTGTACTGGCGCGTCCTACACTTTGGGGACGCTGGTTATATCACCGGTATGCTGTTTTCGACTTTACAGATATACGCGATCCGGGCATGTATGTTGTCCGCTATGGTGATCAGGCCTCGCCCCCCTTTGCCATCCACCCGGAAATCTACCAACACGACGTGTGGCAACCCACGTTAGAAACCTACTTCCCGGTTCAGATGTGCCACATGGAAGTGCGGGATGGGACGCGGGTGTGGCATGGTGCGTGTCACCTGGATGATGCTTTGCAAGCTCCGGCTCCGCATATCCACTTCGATGGTTATCACCAATACGATGCTACTGACACTTTTTATGCCCCCGGAACCCATATCCCCCATCTGGACATTGGCGGCTGGCACGACGCAGGCGATTATGATCTGGCAGCGGGGTCCCAGGCGCGCACTACGCACACACTGTGTCTCATCCGCGAGCTTTTTGGCGTGGGTACCGATCAAACCACCGTGAAGCAGGATGAACGCTTGGTGCTATTGCATACGCCCGATGGCACGCCCGATATTGTGGGGCAAGTAGCGCACGGCGCGCTCAATTTGCTATCTGGTTATCGCGCTACAGCGGAGATGCCACATCCACACAGCTTCCACGGGATTATTGCCGGGACGCTGCGGCAATACGTACACCTGGGCGATGCCAGCACGATGACGGACAACCGTATTTATGAGGCTGACTTGCCCCCTGATCAAATCCGCTGCGATGCGGAGGGTCATATTTTCACGGGTAAAAACGACGACCGCTGGGCTTTTACCAATCACGACAGCGCGCTTGAATACCAGGTCGCGGCGGCATTGGCGGCCTCCAGTCGTGTGTTGCGGGGGTATGAAGATGACCTGGCTGGTGAGTGTTTGCGGACTGCAATTCAAATATGGGATTACGAACAAACGCACGCTCCTGTGGAACAGCGCGCGGCGTACGTGCCGCGTGGTGTGGAAGCTCAAGCTATCGTGGCAGCGGCGGAATTGTTACTTACCACCGGAGAAGAACGTTACCGCGCGCATTTGCTTGCAGCACAACCCATCCTGGAGAAAGTTGCGTATTGGGTGGGGGGGACTATTGCCCGCGCGTTGCCTGCAATCCACAATGATGCTTTCACGGCCCAATTCCGTGCTGTGTTGGACGCAGCCAGTACTGAGTTTGCGGCAGAACTAGCCTCCAATCCCTTTGGTATCCGTTGGCATCCCCATGTTTGGGGTGTGGGCTGGCAAATCCAGGGTTATGCTGTCGAACTTTATCAGATCTGGTGTGCCTTCCCCAATCTGATTGATCGGGAAATCATCCTGCGAGTGGTGAACTACGTCCTGGGCTGTCATCCGGCCTCCAATGTCTCGCTCACGTCGGGCGTCGGTGCTCATTCTGTCACGACCGCGTATGGTGTGAATCGCGCGGAGGGGTCCTATATTCCAGGGGGAATGGTATCGGGTGCCTCCCTTGTCCGTCCCGACTTCCCCGAACTCAAGGCTCCGTGGCCTTATCTGTGGCAGCAGACGGAATACGTGATGTCAGGGGCGGCGGATTATATCTTCTGCGTGTTGGCGGCGGATAAGATGCTTAATTCGTGAAACATAATAATGTAAAGAGTAAGATTATGTTTTATATTGTCTTGATGTAGAGTATAATGTACATTATACTCTACATTAAAACAAGATAAAAGAGATACAAACTAAATATGCAATTTCCATTATTGTCGGATGAGGTACGCCTGCGACGGCTACAATTACCCTTACATAAAGTCCACATCGTGTTGGACACAGACGCCTACAATGAGATTGATGATCAGTTTGCGATTGCTTATGCATTGGCATGTAACGAGCGCATTGACGTGGAGGCTATCTACGCAGCTCCCTTCTATAATCCCCGTTCTACCGGCCCACAAGATGGTATGGAAAAAAGCTATGAAGAGATATTGTATATTTTGGATTTGCTCCGTATCCAGCCCGATCATTTTGTGTGTCGGGGATCTCCTGGTTTTCTGAGAAATTGGCAGATGCCATATCGAAGCGAGGCTGCGCTGGATTTAATTGAGCGTGCATTGGGTTACCCGCCGGATACGCCGCTCTACGTGGTCGCTATTGGTGCGATCACTAATGTGGCCTCGGCGATTCTGATCGAACCCGAAATCATCAATCACATTGTCGTGATCTGGGTCGGCGCGCAGCCCCTCTACTGGCCCCACGCCAAGGACTTCAATTTGTTACAAGACCCACAAGCTGCGCGCCTTATCCTTGATTGTGGCGTCCCCCTGGTGCAGATTCCGTGTGCCGGTGTTGCTTCTAAAATGCTGATCACGATCCCCGAAATCGAACATCATGTGGAGGGGTATAGCTTGATTGGCAATTACCTGGCAGATATTTTTAAAAATTATCACGCCGCGTATGCTCCCTCCGCAGACCGTGACACCTGGTCGAAAGTGATTTGGGATATCGTCACCATCGCCTATTTAGTGAATAACACGTGGGTTCCGACAGAGGTCATTCACAGTCCGGTGCTCACACAAGAATTACGCTGGCAGCCCGATCCGACCCGGCATTTAATCCACTTTGCCAAAACCGTAAATCGAGACGCGATTTTTGAGGATTTTTTTAAGAAGCTGGCGAATGGGACGGAACCCATGACATTCATGGACCGGTGAAGATTAGCCGATTTGTGCGTCGTCATACTCCGGTTTCGTGCCCTCAATTTCCCCTATTGACATATATCTGTTTAATGGTAAACTGGATATGTCCAGTTGTCCAGTGATCCACTAGGACAGTTAAAGAGATGATAAATTACAAAGTCGATCCCGATGACCCACGTCCCCGCTATTACCAGGTATACGCGTCTCTTAAGGCGCGTATTGAGGCGGGAGAATTTCCTGCGGGGACGACGATTCCATCAGAGCGGCAATTGACGGAGGATTATGGAGTTAGCCGGATTACGATTGTGAAAGCTCTGGATTTGTTGGAGGATGAAGGGTTAATTGATCGCCAACATGGTAAGGGAAACTTTGTGGTGGAGGATGAGTCATGTGTTGAGGATTGCACAATTGCTTTTTGTGTGCCAACGCCTTCAGAGTCCTACATCTTCACAATTTTACTGGGCGCAACCCGAGTTGCGATGCACCATCACGTCCGTTTGCAAATTGTAGAAATTGGGGACGGTGAAGAAGAGGTGGAAACGGTTAGGGCTTTGATCGAGCGTGGATTTGACGGTGTATTGCTTTTTTCACGCTCTATACACCTCAATACTGCGTTCTACCGGGAACTTCAGCAACGCCATTATCCTTTCGTATTGCTCGACCGGTATTGTCCAGAAATCCCCTCTGACTATGTGGGATTTGATGATGAGCAGGTAACGTATCAACTAACGGAGATTTTGATTAAAGAGGGACATCGTCGCATCGCGCTGTTGATAAGTTCGGAGGCCTTTGCGACCAGTGTACATGATCGCTTGCGGGGATATCGCAGGGCATTGGAGGATCACCGGATTGCGTATAATGAGCGCTGGGTAGGACAAACGGTTTATGATGTTTTCAATTTTATTCCCGACACCCTCCCGCAACTCCAAAAGACTTACGTCGAATTCCTGGCATATATCCGGCGAGAGGCCCCGACGGCAATCGTTGCTATCAATAACTATTCCGCCGAACAGGCGAATGATGATCTGGTCACAATCCAGATGGAATTGATGCAGGCTATGATTAACGCGGGTGTGCAGGCGATCGATTATGAGTTGAAAATACCTCTGGCTTCTATCAGCCATAAGATGCTAAGTTTGAACCTGATGCCCCTACGTGCCCTGGCTATGCAGTCCGGTGAGACCCTGGGAGAAAAAGCTATCCATTTGTTATTGGATCGCCTTCACCGAAAAATCACAGGCCCGCCGAAGACCATCATCGTACCGATGAAAGTCCAGATGTTTAATTAAAGGATGGTTTGAGGATTTTAGAAGTTTGTCTTTGACTTCTAATTTCTAAGTGTTGAGTGCCACTATTGATAAATGAAAAAAAGTGCTAATAATCATCAAGGAATCTTAATGCAGTCCAAGTGCCACTAATT
>JAFGFI010000248.1 GCA_016931185.1 Anaerolineae bacterium | reverse complement strand
TACAATACATTAATTGTATAAACCTGCATAATATTCATTCACACACCAGATAAAGGATATTTCAAGATTACCGGTAAGTAAAATCTCTTGAGACTCACATCGATGTAATTTGCTCGTATTAAGGTATTGTTTCCTCCTGGTAAAATTGCCAACTGTTCACCTGCACGCACTGTCAGTCCAACTGTATACATTTCCGTCAGCATATAGGTATGTGTCGGATTCTGAAGTACACTGCTCACGCCATCTCCAAAAGTCCATAACCAAGAGGTGATTGCACCACTAGAGGTATCGGTAAAAACAACTGTGAGGGGAACAATACCAGAGGTAGGTGTGGCGATAAAGCCCGCCCGTATCGCTGTATAGACGGCAATCATAGCCGCTACTGTATCAGTCCCCCCCCGGCCACTGACAGTTAAAGCAATTGTATACACTCCTGGCAGTGTATAAGTATGGGTCGGGTACGTTTGCATGCTGGTTTCCCCATCACCAAAATCCCAAATACTGCTCGTATAACCACCACTGGACGTGTTACTGAAAGTGACGGTCAACGGTGCGAAACCAAGGGTCGGCGAAGCGACAAAGTGTGCCCATACTGGGACATAAAAGATTTGGAACTGTGTGTGGGTATAGATTTGGGTTGTTGTGAAGCAGTTATTGTTACTATCCAGCAACTCCCCACTTGTGTCTTCAAAGAGAGCGATGTGTGCTAGCCAGAAGCGACCTGAGACTCCACTTTCCCGAATGGCCTCTCCATCAAAGTAAAGCGTTGTAGTTTGTATACCCATCGGAAGGTAAGTTCGATTGTTAGCCCAGGGGAAGGTATAGGGCACAGTCTCTGTGATCATTCCATCTAGTTGATAAACACCAGCCTGGTTTACGTTGAGGGCGACATCAAACGCTAGGTAATTGTATAATCCATCTCCATCGGTATCTAGGCCATAGTCAGCATAAGATCCAAGCAGCAGCGCGCCAGGCGCTTGGAACTGTGTGCTCTGATAAACAGCCGTCTGGTAAGCCTCATCGCGTTGGTCCACAATTTTGCCCGCAGTATCACGCAGTCTTAAATTTTTCAGCATATAGGGACCATTGACACCATTGCGCCCAATAGGATGCGCGTTGAATAATAGAGCCATAGTGGATTCTCCGGCTGTGAGGAACGTGGTTGTGAAGAAACGTCCCACCTCGACGTCATGCGTATCATAGAGAGCGGCTTCTAGGGTATATGTCCCAGTCAGCGCGCAAGCCAAGTCTACGTCAATGCCTAAGGCCTCAGCATAACCGTCGCCATCATCATCCAGCAGGTAATCGCGATAGTTGTCGTTTAGTAATGCGCTTCCAATTTCGAAGGCCGTAAAAGTGTATGCGCTTGTTTCATATACAAAGGGCAGTGAATCGTGCGCAGTATTATCAGTATTATAAAAGGCAAGGTCACGCAGTTCATAGGGACCATCAAGTCGTCTGCGGCGGACAGCGGACCCGGCAAACGTGATGGGGAGCGAGCCTCCAAGATCAGTCAAATAGCCATTGGAAACGGCATTCACAATATGATTGCCATGAGCGTCGTACAATCGCCCTTCCAGAACATAATCACCAGGTTGGGAAGGACACAACCCTACCTCAATGACCAACTGTTCGTAGAGACCATTATCATTGATATCCAATGCTCTTTCCGTGTAGACACCGGTAAACCATGGGTGAATCTGAGTGACATCCTCTACATAGTTATTCTGATCCACCAGATACAAATTCGCATAATATAGGCTGACCGTTGGCAGCGAAAAAGAGAGATGACCTGTGATAGGTGTTGTACGGGTCACTAGATAATCTGGCGAGCGCACTGTAGCCGCGACACTATTGAGAAACTGGCTATGGGTAGCTAATGTGCCGACTACTGCCATGGTCTCCGTAATCGCGGTTGTAGCAATAGAGAAATCGACTATCAAAGTGCCACTATAGTGAGAATTAGTGTTGATAAATCTTTCGTCACCGTCATCCTTGCCGGGTCCGGCATTTAAGCCTATCTCATTGGAGCGTGTAAGGTCAGCTAACACATAGGGAAGGGTATAGAGTTCGATTGCCACCTCGTAGGTAAGTGTGGATGTACTAAAGAAATTTACCGTCATTGTCTGTATTGCCCCACTGGAAACTGTATAAGGGCCAACCAGGTAATGCTGTTGTAACTCTCCTACATCATTGTAGACTGCCACTTTAGCCAACGCTGTTTCCTGGGGTAAAGAGGTACCAGCCACCCATCCAATCTCAAGACCATCGTTCAGGTTATCAGCATTGCTATCGTAGGGTACATAGGACACTGCCCTCAAAGAAAGCGTGGGGGTTATGCTCGTGGTCGCCTCAAACTGGCTTACCCGGGCAGCGTTCTCAGTCGCCCCTCTGGACAAATTGAAGTCCAAGAGATTCATATTGCCAGCTCGATTGTCATACATCTCCCAGACCTGGTATTGTGGACCAAACACCAAATTCACATCATCTATGACATCTTCTACATTACGCTGAGCTTTCGATTCGTCATAGTAATCAAGCCATTCCAAAGATAGGGATGGAAACTGTACACCACCTGCATCCGCGCCAGCAATTGCTTTGTAGAAACCTGATTCAGGATGATTGGCATATGCTTTGTTATTAGCCCCATAAAAGATAATACCTTCGGCTCCTAACTCATCCACTTCATCTAGATAGTTCCAGGACCAACAGGTCCGCAACCAAAGAAAATCTAAAGCTGGCCCGATTTGCATCAGTTGATTTCTTATGACTTTATCCTGAGAAATAGGCCTACACCATTTATCCTCGTAGTACAGGTCATCACCGTAAGCTATAAGATAACATGATGATAATGGTTTTATGCTGACACCATGTGTAGCAATAAACACAACAGCCACGTCATCTTCATCCAACTCATCAGCAAATTCTTTTATCCAATTTGTGATGCGATCATAAGTATAAAACTGACCATCACCCGGCGCATCAAAATAACTGGTGACATCAAATCCCAAGACACTAAACAAATGGTCCGGGTTATCCGTATCTCCAAAAGGAAGAGGCAGAGACAGCTCAGGAGCACCCTGATATTCAGTCACCCAAATCACCAATGCTTTGCGGTTGTCCAACTTGACAGGGACCGGGTCATCATCATCCCGAACATCATCGCCATCGCTATCCGCAAATTTAGGATCGGTCTCATACTTCTCTACTATACCATTGTGGTTTACATCTTCTACACCATCAGGCAGGCTATCACCATCGGTATCTCTATTATTTGGATGGGTGTTACCTAGTTTCTCAATACCATCGTTCAAATTATCATCGTCGGAGTCTTCCTCCTGCGGGTCAGTCTTGAAGGGAGCGTCGGGGTGTGCATTGTGCCACCCGTAGATTTCCACACAATCCGTCAATCCATCTCCGTCACTATCCTGCATCGGCTGTCCCTGGCTAAGTTTTTCTGTCTGCCCGGTCACACGATCATAGATAAATACGTCTGTGTAATTGTTAGTATCGGGAGGGACAAGGTTGTTGGCCTCAGAGTGAAACGCTACATAACGTCCATCAGTGGAGAGCGAAAAATTCCAGGATGCTTGATTCCCCTGATCTCCGTCAGAAGCCCGGCTGATGAGGTCAATATGTGAAGTCTCCCGATCGTAGATAAAAATATCTTGAGTGACATTGGTATCAGTGATGAGTAGATTTGTAGCCTCGGAATTAAACGCCATATAACGCCCGTCTCCAGAAAGCGTGGGTCCCCAGGATGCCCCGTTCCCCAATAAATTATCAAAGGTCTGGCTAATCAGGCTGACGTGATCCAACGCACGCTCGTAAATGAAAATATCTGGCAGCATATTGATATCACCACTTACCAAAGTGCTGGCATAAGAAGCAAAGGCCACAGCACTACCATCGTCCGAAATCGTCACATTGTTAGAGGATGTGAAGAATTCTTGTGAGTGGTGTTTGTACTGTGCATCCCAAAAGTCCGGGCTGGCCAGGTAAGTCTGTTTACTCTCTCGATCATGGACAAACACATCGGGACGACCGTTAATATCGTTGCTCACTAAATTGGTGGCATAAGAATAAAAGGCGACATAACGCCCGTCAGCAGAAATAGAAAGCCCGTAAAAATGTTCCTTATCCCCACCACTACGGTCGTTTCCCTGCATACCATTGGAGGCAATTGAGACGCGCTCAGTCTGCCCTGTTTGCGTGTCGTGGACAAAAACATCGGAAACGCCATTGGAATCTCCAGCGACCAGGTTGCTGGCATCAGAATAAAAAGCTATATAGCGCCCGTCGGCGGAAATATCAGGCCACCAGGAGACTTCGTTTCCCTGAGCGCCATCGGAAGCCAGTGAGACCCGCCGGGTCTCACCGGTCTGCCGGTCATGGACGAAAATATCGGCAGCTTCATTACTGTCATTGTTGACCAGGTTGCTGGCTTCAGAAGCAAAGGCGACATAACGCCCATCAGCCGATATGGAGACGCCCACGGCATCGCCATTCCCCTGGCTGCCATTGGAAGCCCGGCTGACGTGGCTTGTCTGCCCGGTCTGCCGGTCATAGACAAAGACATCCCAGGCAGCATTGGCGTCACCAATAATCAAATTGCTAGCGGCGGAGGTAAAGGCTACATAGCGCCCGTTATCCGAGACCACAGGATATCTAGAATCCCCATTTGCCTGCCCATCATTGTGTGGCTCAGGAGCAATACGAAAAGCAAGTACAGACCACGCTGCGCCGTTGAGGTCGTTGGCGGCTTTCACACCCCAATACAAGTCCTGGTTATCCCGATCATCAATCGTCGCAGTGTGGGATGTACCTACGATAGTCGTATCAATAAAGCAGTGCTCTGCATTTTCTATATCAGGGGAAGTGCAGACGCGGAACGCATATCCGCAAAACGCACAATCACTGATCGTGGACCAACGAAAAGTAACGGTTGGATCGCTTAGGACTATCCCATCGGCTGGTTCGCTGAGAAAGGGAGCCGAACAAGTATTATCGCTGACGTGAATAAATTCAATACCTTGCCAATTGAATATGTATTTATGTTTCACTTCGCAATCGAAACTCCCATAGTTCATTTCGGAGAAATGGATCGTGCTCCCATCACAACTTTCAACATATGCGACATGATTTTCCCAACCTGCTTTTACTTCACCCAAATGCGGTGTTGCCGCTAATGCACCAGTGGATGGAATACTATTGACCATAAAACCTTCCTCAGCGGCTCGTGCGGCCCAATACCTCGCATCGCCCCAATATGGAGAGCTTTGTCCTCCTGTGTCTGGTCGTTTGTATCGTGCCCACCACGTGCAATTTCCATCATGGCAAGGATAAGGATTGTGGTTAGGATCTTCATAATCGCAGCAATCCTGGTCGAGAATTGCTGCAGGATGAATAATTGCTTTGGGTAATTCAAATAGCCTGTTACTTTCATTTTGTGTACCTGTAAATTTTAGTGTGCTAAGCATTTCTTGGTACACATGAAAGGAATCTCCATTATCGATAACTTGATACTCTATTCGATAGATAAAATTTCCACGCATAAGGATACAAGTATGTCGTGCTGGAAAATGCTGATCACCTGGGTCGAGCACATACAAAGCTGGTTTACCTGCAACTACCAGATTTTGAGGAATTACTCCCACTGGCAGGAACTGGGCTTGGTGCGCTTGATACCATTCATCTAGGGTATAGTTTTGAGGTTTGGGGAAAACATCGATATTGACGCCGGCTGTTTCACCCATAAACAGCAGACGTTTCTCTATAACCCAGGGCCCTTTTCCCTGGTTAGTTGAAGCAACTCGGATTTCCCAATCTTCTGGATATCGAATACTAAAACCATACAAGGGGTCTTCATAGCTACTAGAGACAATAAGAGAATTTGTCAATGAATGATCTTGAGCTATTGCTATAGACCACCTTAAACTTAGCATGAAAAAGATCACTATCGTCAAAAGACCCAACAGCGTGAACAATCTTAGTTTCATAATCTTGCTCCTTGAGCATTAGGCTGTAATATGAATCATTAGCTTACATAAGTAAAGAAACAATTTAACTACTTCTCTCAGAAATTCCCACCCGCTTAAAGCATGCGAAGGACGAACGTGATCAAATAACGAAAACTGCGCGTGCACTTTCTGCTCGGGATCAGAGAGTGCGTCTGCTAGCCGATAGGATTCCGTGATTGGTACATAAGGGTCACTGATATCGTGCATAATAAATACTTTGGCTTTCAAACGGTCAATGCCAATACTTGGGGAGAGAACGTCTATTTCTGCCAGCTTTTGCGCCGGAATCTGCGTCATGAGCGCATCAATAGCTGCCGGGTTGGGACTTGTGAGCAGCCTATATCCTACTTGTCCTAATGTAGTTAAATCAGACGAAGCCGCCGAAGGGCCCTCTGAGGGCGTTTGAAGCAGCTCCAGGAACATTTGGCGCTCATGGGGGGCAACCAAGTATGTGAGCACATTCTTAGCAAACAGAAGGATGGTTTGTCGCGCAGGTGTCCAGGCAAACTCTTTATCATTATATCGGGATGAGCGTGCTGCAATAGCGCGCGCAAAATCCCAGGTGTCGTAATAACCGCCAAAAACGTTGATGTAGGAAACTCGTTCATTGATGCGTATATCCTCGGCGGCTACTAAGGCAATGGAACTGCCAACACAAAAACCGAAAAAACCGACACGCTCAGCATTTACATAAGCCTGAGATGACAAATACTCAAAGGCAGCGACCAACACCTCACTATCCTCAGGTACAAGCATACCAGTACGGATGCCTGGCATATCGGGTATGAGAACCACAATCCCCAGGCGGGCCAGGTCTTCCGCGACTTGCACCAGCAGGGGGTCCTCCAGGTGTTGGCCATAGCCCAGCGACATAATCATAGCACTGTGCGGATTATCCCCCGCAGGCCGGTATAAGTGGCCTTGGGCTTTTCCATACTCGTATGGAAAGCTGACACTTTCTACCAGTGGAGGAGGAGTGAACGTTCTTAAAGGTGAAACAGGTGATTGCGGGAGGATATCAAGGAGTAACAACCCGGCGCGACCAACAGCTTGCCCTCTGGGTGTTACCCCCAACCAGGTTACTAGCACTGTTAAGCTAAGGAGCCATAACAGACGTAACCCCCGCCATAGTTGTCGCACATTATGCTTACGTTGACCCACCATATCTTCTCCTCAATCTCTCAGTCTCGACACGAGTCTTACGGGCTGCGCAGAACAAGAGGAAGGTATACATAATGCTTGTGCGACACAAATTCATTGACAGTTATATAAGCTTCTTTTCTGCGTATATCGCTTCCCCTTGGGCCATTCACTTCTAAGCTGACATCATAGATCCCGGTTGCTGTATAAATGTGGGTTGGATTCACCTCTGTGCTGGTGACCTGATCACCAAAGTTCCATAGGCTGGTGTTATAGTCGCCACTTGAAGTGTTGGTGAATACGACTGTTAAAGGCCATGTGCCAGAAAGGGGCCACGCGCTAAAGTCAGCTTGCAATGCTGTGTGGACTGTGATAAAGTGTGAGCGCGTCAGGGTATCAGTGCTCCCTGGCAAGATAATCGACCCTTCCATCGCCCAGGCTGTTAAACCAACCGTGTATACGCCCGTCCTCGTATAGGTGTGTGTAGGATGTTGGAGCGTGCTAAGTTCATCATCACCGAAGGCCCACTGCCAGGCTACCACTGACCCGCTGGACGCATCAGTGAATGTGACGGTAATGGGGGCATTTCCCTCTCGGGGTCTAGCCGTAAAATCTGCCTGTACTGCTTGCTGCACAGCGATATGGTTTGTGCGGGTCAGTGTGTTAATGCCCCCCGTCCCGCTGATGGTTAGTGTGACTGTATAGGCACCGTCCGATACATAAGTGTGTCTTGGGTCTGCTAGGGTACTGGTTATACCGTCCCCGAAGTGCCACAATCTGTGTGCATAATCTCCACTGGACGTGTCACTAAAGACGACCGTCAGCGGCGAGAAACCCCACCTGGGCGTAGCTTCAAAATTGGCCTCCGCTGGTGCGACGACAAGCACCTCGATGCTGGAAGCTGCATAGTTACTGTAGCTGTCCGTTGCCATGAGCGTGATTGTGTGCCAGCCCTGAGAAAGACCAGGGACGAAAACTGTCTCGCCGCTTCCTAATTCACCGTCCAGGCTCGAAGACCAGGTCAGTTGCGAGTCCGCCAGCGGGCCATCCTCAGGATCATACGCGCTCCCAACCAGCGCCACACCCATGTTTTCCAATATCACACTCCCATTAGTAGGCAGCGCAATGTAAGCAGTGGGGGCCTTGACAGGAACTGTGAATACACCGTCAGATACATCCATAACCGTGTTCAAGCCATCAGTAGCAATAACCTGGATTACGCCCTGATCGGTGCCGGGCAACCGGGAGGTATCCAATGCATAACCTGCCTCTGTCAAGTCCACAGCAAGAGCGATCCAAGTCGCGCCGCCATCTGTGCTGTACCGTAATACGTAACTTAGGGCGTCGCCATCCTCGTCCAACGCCTCCCAGGTGATGGGGACTGTGCCGGTCAGCACAGTGCCGCTGTGGGGGTATGTGACCGTGATCTGCGGGCTGTAAGTACTGACGGGCGTGACTGATAACACGCTATTGCCGTGCTGAACCGCGACATAGGCGGTGGCGGGATCATAGGGCAAGACCTCCAGGAACAGCGTGGATGCTTGCGTTTCCGTCTGTGGTGTATATGAAATAAGGGATTGCGTGGACACCGGATAAGCCAGCGTGAACGGATGGCTAGCAAGCAGCATATCGTTCGCATCGTATAATGAGATGCTGTAGTCGCTGGATTGCGGATTATATGAGGCCCCCAAATCTGGGAGTACATAGAAAGGCAGCGCCGTTACTACATCCGTCGCAGGGGTTATAATGCCAGAGGCCATTAACCAGAGCTGTTGATCTGGGAATAACACTTCACGCTGGCTAGATTGAGGGTTGACACGCAGCTTACCGAGCAACGCATTAAAGGTGCCACTGATCTCAGCGGTGTCATACGATATCCAATATCTATCCCAGCAGTAAGTCATTAAATCGTAGGTCGTTGGCTTGTAGATCTCTGGTGGTGATTCTAACCCATCGAATCCATATAAGCCACGCGGGTCATCCTCACCGATATGCCCATTATAAGGGGAATTCACCGCGTTTTCTGCCGGTTCAAGACATCCTGGATACTCATCATTAGAAGGATTCTTTAAATCCTTCAGGCCGTATGTATGACCGATTTCATGAGCCATAATGCGGCCATAGTGACGACGCGGGGTAAGATCCGCAATTAAATTTGGGGGAGGCAGTACGGTATCTCCCACTTTTCCCCAGGTGAAGTAGTCTCCTAATTGCACTGCCAATGGGTTAGTAAGGCCACCTACCCCCCCAGTATCTACATCTTGATGCACAATACCATACACACGAAGGTCTGGCGAACGGAACCATAGCGAACTTAGATCATACATAATATGAAGTTCGGCTAAAAGCAATCTTTGGCAAAAATCCGTGCTTAACGGGCATAATATTGGCACAGGTACTAACCAGTTATGCAATTCGAGATCTCTGACAGGATATGTATATCTTAACCAAGTTGCTGCTCTACGTGCTTCGTCAAAGCTCGGATCTTTGTCAGAATCAGGCCCTATTACACGCACAAAAACCATCTTAATTGGCTCTGTTGCCACAAACTGCCCCAATGTTGTTGATGTGATATTGTTGTTCTCGTCTATCTCAGGAACCATACCATCTGGATCAAGATAAGCCGTTAGTTCTGTACCTTGGTTGAGCCAGGTATCGGGCAGCTCGAAGTAGAAGCTGTCACCAGTTATGCCACGGTCACCACCATTACTCCGCACAGTAATTTGTTGACCCTGGTTCTGTGGTTCTAGGGGGGAACCGGGAAGCGGTTGACCGTTCAACGTTCCCGCTAACACAGCTTTGACAGCCGGTGTATCCACGGTAGCGGTTACGTAGACTCGGGCAAATGTTAGTTTACCCTCAACCAAGGGCACGTTTTGCTCCCAGTCCTGAAGGCCCTGGGTAATCTCGATATGGGTGATACTGAGGTCTGTGATAGAGTGGAAGGGTTGTGTTCCCCAAGCCGGGAATTCTCCCCACTCAGGGAACTCTCCCCAGGTAAGCACATTAAATGCTTGTGTGTCCAGGGCGATACTGACGATTTCTGGGGTGAGGCTGTCGGCCGCATATCCGGCGAGCAAGTGCGTGGCATCCGGTGACCAACTTAAAACACGCCAATCTGACTCCTGCTGATAAGAGAGATCGGACTTTTTGCCCTCGACCGTATCCACAATATATAAGCTTATGGGGCTTCCTCCCCCACCTGCGCATACCGCAACATGCCGGTTATCCGGCGACCACTTGAGCATCCCCATAGCAACATAGGAACTAGAAGTCACTAATTCAACGATCTTGCTTGGATCTTCGACCTCTGAAGGATCGGGATCCGCCAGGTACACGGAGAGATGCCCCCGACAGCCACTAATTTTACCGGCTTCATTGTATGTTCCCAAGAAAGCAATGCGTTGACGATCCGGGGAAACATCCGAGAAAATAATCAAATGCCCTCCGCTACAGTTACACTGACAGGGAAATGCCTTCGTTATAGCTTGAGGGTTGTCTGGTTGGTCTAAGTCCACAACATATAGTTTCCATTCACCCGATGCATTTTTACCAGGAAAAACTAGGGTGTCCTCATCAACCCAAACCGGACGCCAACTTTGTTCTTCCAGGCCAGGCGCGAGATCCATTACACCTTGCCCGTTCGTCCCCAATACCCAGGCGCGGCGGCCTGTCCCTGCCTCACGTTCACCATAGAAGGCTAGCCATTCATTTTGAGGTGACCAAGCCATAGCGGAAGCAATATCGGCGAACCCACAGGCTAACTCTGTGTAGGTTAAGGTTTCAATGTTAGCCTGATATACACAATATCCTTCCTCGCTTTGGACCGCAAAGGCCAAATACTGTCCTCCA
Organism: Anaerolineae bacterium; assembly: GCA_016931185.1. Lineage (GTDB taxonomy): Bacteria > Chloroflexota > Anaerolineae > B4-G1 > SLSP01 > JAFGFI01. The sequence goes on along the minus strand of JAFGFI010000248.1, from coordinate 1,466 downwards.
TGAGACCAGGTGGGCCAGGCGACATTGGACATATCTCCTATAATCCTTCGTTGGGCTGCCCCGTCAGGGTTCATTGTGGATAAGTATCCAGACATATCCACATAGGCGATTTGACCATTTTCATTGGGAGGTAACCAGGGTTCTGGCCCTGTTGGGCGATGAGTTTCCAAATCAGGGATGTATAACCATAGATTTGCTAGTGTTTCTTGGACAAGAATCTCTTGTTCTTCTGGCAAAAGTGTTTCAAATGAAACGTTAGAACCAGAAACGCTAACCGTGGGGGGCGGAGATAAGTTACTGGAGTGCAATTCATGCGCTTTAGAGCGCATATAAAACATGAAAAGAGTTAATACTACGCTCAAACTCAGCAAGACATAATACATAAACTTTCTTTGAGACATAAAAATACCCTCTCGTAAAACTCTTCCCTGTTTCAGAATTGAATATCTAACCGTCCAATTCTCTCTTGATATACACTATGGAGTTTTACGGAGGCTTAATACTATCTGGATATAGTTTTATAGTATACGGTGGAATGTTTACAAAATAGTTATTTTATCTATTTTTTATATTAATAGAGTTTAAGCTGATTAGTGGAATAAAGAGTATTTGTTCCTCATTAGATTGGACTCTAAAGATTGAAATCTAAACAAAGCTAATACCCCATAGTTGATTAAAAAATGATATTAAGACAGGGTTGAAAACGTACTCATCTTACAAATACAAGTCAAGTAAGGCTAGTAAGTATAACTTATATAATTATAATATTAATTTCTTTAGATGTAAAGTGATTTTGCTTATTTTATTATTTATTTAATAATTTACTATTCATATGAGGGATGTTCATAAATAACTAACTGAAGTTGCTACTTGAAAAGAACTAGAGAATCCATAGATTCCTCATATAGTCAATGGTGAGCAAACTTTAACGCAATGGAGGAATCTATGGACACACAAATTATAGCAGTATACTTGCCTAAGTAACGATATGTTGAAAGTAATTCATCATTATGTATATCTACAATGCCAGATGAGTGATGCAAAAGTAATGAAGACTGCGATTACCGCTGTCCTGCATTTCAGTGGCAACTATGCGCGAGCGTGTTAGTTTTTGAAAGAACAGAGTTACATAAGTGTGGGTCCCAAGTGTATTTCCCCGTGCTGGGCCAGTTGTTCCGCCAGTGGTACCAGATTGGGCTGTAGTCGTTCCGCACAGATATAGTCGTAGCTTTTTCCCAGATTACCCGCAAGGCGTCATCTACGTCGGCTTTGTACGTCCGCCCGCGTTCTCTCTGGCGCGGTTGCCGGTGTAGGTTACCACGCAAGAGCCGGATCAGACTCTTGCGCTGTCTGCCGGTCACTTGTTCCATCTCATTCAGTAATTCTCCTTTCGTCTTCCGATCTGCCCGTTCATAACGGCCTTTCATCAAGCGTAGGTATTTGTACACTTCTTCAATTGTCATCTT
>JAFGFI010000247.1 GCA_016931185.1 Anaerolineae bacterium | reverse complement strand
GGCGACCCGCCGGGCGAGCACCTCGCCATCACCGGCTGGGAGCACCTGGACAAGATCATCACCCTCGACCAAAGCGCGATTGGGCGCACGACCCGCTCCAACGCGGCGACGTACACCGACACGTTCACGGCCATCCGCCAGACGTTTGCCAACACCCTGGCAGCGCGCGGGCAGGGGCTGGAAGCGCGGCACTTCTCCTTCAACACGCCGGGCGGCCGCTGCGAGCGCTGCCAGGGCGCGGGGACGCTCCTGGTCAACATGCACTTTATGCCGGACGTGGAAGTCCGCTGCCCGGCGTGCCACGGCCACCGCTTCAACCGCGACGTGCTGACCGTGACCTATCGCGGCCACACCATCAGCGACGTGCTGGACATGTCCATCGCCGAGGCCGCCGCGCTGTTTGCGGACGTGCCGGCTGCCCGCAATCGCCTGGCGCTGATGAGCGAGGTGGGGCTGGGCTACCTCAAGCTGGGGCAACCCGCCACCACGTTGAGCGGCGGGGAAGCGCAGCGCGTCAAGCTGGCGAAGGAGTTGGCGCGCAAGGCCACCGGGCGCACGCTCTACCTGCTCGACGAGCCGACGACGGGCCTGCACGCGGCGGACGTGGCGCACTTGCTCAAAGTGCTGCACGGCCTGACGGACGCGGGCAACACCGTCGTCGTCATCGAGCACAACCTGGACGTGATCCGCGCCGCCGACTGGGTGATAGACCTCGGCCCGGAAGGCGGGGAGGCGGGCGGGCAGGTGATCGCGCAGGGGACGCCGGAGGATGTGGCGCGGGTGGAAGGGAGTTATACGGGGGAGTTTTTGCGGAAGATGCTGGCGTGAGGCGGGAGGATGAGAAACGTGAGGCTTTCGTTGGGAGAGCCTCACGTTTTGTGTTGCAGCGATGATTAGCGTTGTTCTACAATAACGAAAGAGAAAATTAGGACGCAGATTTTCGCGGATTTACGCAGATAATCTTCAAAGAATCCGCGTTCATCCGCGTTTATCTGCGTCCAATACCTCTTTGCAGCTTATTCAGGAACAAGTCTGTTGCCTAGACGAGCACTAGGCCGGTTCGGGTTCGGGCAGGTGCGCGGCAAACTCCTCCAGGGTCGGGATCAGCACCGCTTCTTTGTGCAAATAAGTCAGGCAGGAAACATCGTCTATGCGATTCAAAGCCTGCACCACATCCACCGGCAGTGCGCCAAAACGCAGCCCTAAAACGGTGAAGACATCCTCACGGGCTTTGATCACCAACCCTTGTTGCACCCCTACTTGCTTACCCTGTTGTATGCCCTGTTGTATGCCCTGTTGTATACCTTCCTGTTTACCACGTTCCAACCATTGTTGCGCTAAGGTTCCCATCATTTCACCTCCTTCGGCAAAGGTCTCTTTAATCGTTGTCTGCACGACTTGCTCATCTAACCGCCCCCCGGCAGCGTGGATCAGATAACGCAAGGTTGCTTCCACATACGCTAACCCCGATTGGCCGGCGTAGATGGCGCGCAATAACCTGGCGATTTCCGGCAGCCGCTCGGCCAATTCATCCCGGAAAATGTATTTCAGCATCAACAGGCTCACCTGCAACATCGCCGCGCCCTGGAAGTCGCTATCGGCATATTCGGCCAGGTTGCACAACCAATAACGAAACTCCGGCACGTAGGGCTTGAGGGGCTCCGGGATGGGTAGCAGGTTTTGAAAGTTGGCGTGACTGTGCCAGGCCGGCGTCCCGTGATACAGCACCACCGGGAAAATCGGGAATAATCGCCCATTTTGCCGCGATGTGTAATCCCAAATCTTCACCATGTACCGCAAGACTTGCAATGCCACCCGCTGTTCGGGATAGCTTTTGTGTTCAAACAGCACATAGACGTAGGCATCATCGCCGGTCTGCAATGTGACCTGATACAGCAAATCCGAAAAATGTTCCTGGAGTTGCTCATCCACGAAGGAATCCTTGAGCAAGGTCAGGTCATTCAGATCGAACAGCGCCGTCACATCGGCCGGCAAATAATACCGGAGGAACTCCTGCGCGACTTCCAACTGCGAGAAGGACTCTTTGAAAAACTTGTCATGCGGATTGGCGACATCGTCCAACATCGGGCTGCCCTCCTGGATAGTGTGTCACCTTGAGTATACCGCCGATTGAGGGGGGGAGCAACCGAGAGTGATCGTCATCGAGCACAACCTGGACGTGATCCGCGCCGCCGACTGGGTGATAGACCTCGGCCCAGAAGGCGGCGACGCCGGCGGGCTGGTGATCGCGCAGGGGACGCCGGAGGAGGTGGCAAAGGTGGCGGGGAGTTATACGGGGGTGTTTTTGAGGGAGATGGTGGGGTAAAACGGCAAGCGGCAAAACGTGAGGCTTTCCCAGTGAAAGCCTCACGTTTTTGTGTTTCACGCGCCAGGGTTGATTTTTTTCTGGAATGGCTTTAGCCAGTTTCGCACCGGCAGTCATTTGACTTCTCTTGCAGAACTCCTATGCTTAACTATGCTACAAAGTTCGATCATTGGAATAGTAAGCACAAGGAACACGGATGCTGGCTAAAAGCAGAAAGAGCGCGTTTTTTATGGCTGTTGTATTCATGGCAACAGCCCTGATTGTGGCTGGGATTATTGTTGCACTTCGCTACCCAATTGGCACGTTCAGTTTGATTGATGAAAACGTGTCGGGTGATGACAGTAACAACATGATTGCACTAATCATTGTTATATTGGGGCTAATATTTTTGCTTGGCTACGGCCTTAAAATGCTCTCACTCTGGATATACAGAGGTGACGACTCTCATTTTGGTTCTAAGGGAGCAATCCGGTGGGCGGTGACGGGAGCAGTCAGTGCAATACTAATGCAGCCTGCGTCAGTACTTGTGCCACGCCCTGGTTCTGCAAAATCCGCTTGGCTGGCTGGGCTTTACTCTGTTCTAAGACTCTGTTGGGGGTTCTTCGCGTTCGAGATGTCGTATCGCCTGGTGTTCAAATGGTTTCCACTTACCCGTGACCAACACATACAGCAGTTTGACCAATCCAGGGAGGGAAAATTTACCTCGATTCAGCCAACAGTGCGAAACTCCACCAATATCAGCGCACTATTGGCGAGAATTCACCAGAATCCAGAAATCAAATTGGTATACCAAGTGACGTCTTGGTTCGTCATAGGGGGGAGTATAATAGTACTGATTATTGGACTGACAACGCTGGGACACCCCAACCCTCATTTACTACCCCTTCTTCTCACCATAGGATTTGAGGGTGTGACCATTGGAATTGAGATACTGTTGTTTCTGCGTCAATCAAGAATAGCATCTTGGTTCATGTTTCTGAGTGGTGTCCTGCTTGTGGTATTCCTGTATTTGCTAGTTTTGGTTTTCACGTATTCGTCGTGAGATTGAGGTAGTATGATGACTCCCTACGAAAACTATCCCCTGTCCCAAATACGACCACCCCACCCTAGTCTACGACGGCATGTTAGTCTGGCGCAGCGGCCCGCGTCCGCCGCGCGAAGTCGCGCGCAAGGAAGTGAGATTCTTGCCCCGCGCCTATTATGAGTGCAGCAGTCAGTTGAGAACAAAGGAGAAGATAAATGGTAGCAACCCGTGTAGCAGATATGAGTATAGATGAACTTCGCGCGCTGATACAGGAGACCGTGACACAAACGTTAATGGAACTATTCCGCGACCCAGATGAAGGGCTAGAATTGCGCGAAGATTTCCAGGATCGCTTACAACAGTCTTTACTCGCGGTCAAAACGGGTGAAAAGACGCTGACGGCGGATAGCGTTGCAGCCAAATTGGGATTGAGTTGGTAAAATGTATCACGTCGAGTTTGCCGCTACCGCCGCCGATGATCTGGGGCGTCTGAACAAACCGACAGCTCAACGGATTTTCACTAAAATCAAGTGGCTGGCAGAAAACTTTCCCGTACTGACTCCAGAACCGTTGACGGGACAATGGGAAGGGGTATACAAACTGCGAGTCGGTGATTACCGGGTGCTGTACACATTCAGTAGAGCCGAAAGCACCATCATCGTACATTTTGTACGGCACCGACGCGAAGTTTACAAAACCAAATAAGCAATGACCCCCTACGAAGCCTACCCCTGCCCCCAATGCAACCACCCCACCCTGGTCTACGATGGCATGTTAGTCTGGCGAAGCGGCCCGCGCCCGCCGCGCGAAGTCGCGCGCAAGGACGGGGGGTTCCTGCCCCGCGCGGACTACGAGCGCGAGCGGTTGTATCACTGTGAGCATTGCGGGGCCGAGTTTTACGAAGATGTGGAGCAAAGCCAGGTACATCTCTACGCAGAGCACGGAGGGGGCCGGTACATTTATAACCAGGCCACCGGGGTGTGGCAGTCCAGATCGCCCGGCAGTTAGTGTGAAATGTGAAGACGTGAAACATTGGATGTTTCGCAACAAGGAACTACAATGAAAATTCAGGATTATCCACAATGAACAAAAATAAGTTAATTGCGTTTGGCTGGTATGGAGGCAAGTATAGTCATTTGGACTGGCTGTTACCCTTATTGCCCCAAACCACCCATTATTGTGAACCCTTCGGCGGCTCTGCGGCGGTTTTGATCAATCGCGCGCCCTCTCCGATAGAAACTTATAACGATATGGATGGCGATGTAGCCAACTTCTTTCGTGTTTTGCGCGATCAGAAAGAGGCATTGATTGAAGCCATCGGATTGACGCCATTTTCTCGTGATGAATTCGAGAAAGCCATCTATGAGTCGAATAATGGTCATTCAGACCTTGAGCGCGCCAGAATGTTTTTCGTGAGAGCCCGTCAAGTTCGGACAGGGCTGGCTCAAACGGCCAGTTCTGGGCGCTGGGCGCATTGCACCCTGACAAGCAGGGCAAAAATGGCGGGGGCTGTCTCCAGATGGTTAGGGAGTGTTGAGGATCTCCCGGAAATTGCGCAAAGATTGCTCCGGGTTCAAATCGAACATGATGACGCGCTAAAAGTTATTGAGCGATACGACACTGAACAAACGCTTTTTTATTGTGATCCGCCATATCCCCATGCTTCAAGAGGTGATGCCAAAGCCTATCGGTATGAAATGACGGACGATGACCACAGACAACTTGCGGAAACACTCCATAAAGTAAAGGGATTAGTTGCTTTATCTGGCTACCATTGTGATTTATTGGATGCGCTGTATAAGGATTGGCAATACTACGAAGCGCCGACAAAAATCATTCATTCTGTTAAACAGGAAAGAACCGAAATCCTCTGGACAAATTACGATATAGCGAGCGTAACACAATGGCAAACTCAAGAATTGCAGCAATCCTTAATGTAGCTTTGCAGAAGGCTTCGGAAAATACCAAGAAGCCCGCTATCCATGACACTGAAATTGTGGAGCGTATTGAACTACTCGCTCGCAATGCTCAAAATCGCGCCTGCGTTCGGTTTATTATGGCGTGTTCATTGGCAAAAATGGATAAGCCAGCGATAGACATTCGCAAACCCTACACTGAGATTGGCGACGACGATGCGTTTTCAGGGCGGACTTACGACGAAGCCTACATTACCGAATTTGTAAACCAGAACGAACTGCCGTGCAATCCAACCACTGCATTTTTGACGCCCGCGTTTCGTAACCGCAATACGGTTTTGACGCCAGCCACCAATCTGGTTGGACGTCCAGAAAGCGTGTATAAGGCCACACTTCAATTGTTAGACGATGTTTACCAAAAGAAGCTAACGGCTGATGAACTGTTAACAGAAACGATCAGGTGGCTTTTGATTGTCAGAGACGAGAAAAGGCAAAGGATGCGTTCGCTTTTAGCGGGTCTGAAAGCCACCCAAGGCGAAACCTCATTGCCCGCAGAAGGCATAGTGCATCTGATTGAACACCATTTGAAACTGAAGAACTCAAGCCGCTTGCCTGTTCTGGTAGTTGCCGCCGCTTATGAAGCCGCAAGCGATTATTTGCGAGAGCAAGTTCAGCCGCTTCGAGGACATCACGCCGCCGATAAACAAACAGGCGCATTGGGCGATTTGGAAATCACGCTGATGGATGAACAACAGGTAGTGACCAGCTACGAAATGAAAACTCGCAAAGTCACAAAAAATGATCTAGACCATGCCATGGACAAGGTTTTCAAAAGCAATCAGTCAATTCAACATTATATTTTTATAACAACCGAAGGAATAGACCAGGACGTAGCAAACCACGCCTACGGAATGTATGAAAAAACAGGCGTTGAAATGGTGGTCTTGGATTGCATAGGCTTTTTACGACACTTTCTCCACCTTTTTTATCGTCTGCGTATGCGCTTTTTGGAAGCCTATCAAGAATTATTGCTTGTCGAACCAGAAAGCGCCGTTAGCCAGCCGTTGAAAGAAGCGTTTTTAGCCCTTCGTCAAGCCGCAGAGACCCAGGAAAATCAAGTAGGCCTTGACGAGTAAACACAAGTTGACCCTCTTTGCTAAACTAAACAACGAGGCAGCAAATGTCCCCCCATAGCCGAATCCACTTCAACCCTTCCCATCCAAACTACCTGCCCATCACCTATATAGCACCTATATCCGTAACCGTCCAGTACAGAAATGAACTCAACCGTTATCCAATTCCATTCCCAAACCGACACACCCGACATCCGCTTTGTCCGGGGGCTACACGTCAGGCATACTTTCCCACGGCATACCCATCGCTCGTTCTCTTTCGGCATCGTCCAACAAGGACGGCGTGTGATTGAGGTTGACGGAGAACCCTACACCATCTCCGCCGATGAATGTTTCATCATCAACCCGCATCAACCCCATGCGTGCAGGGTGGCGGGAGAAGGCGAGCACGCTTACGGCATCGTTTCGATCCCCCCGGCCCTGTTCCAGGCCCTTTTCAAAGAAGTGGCCGATAAAGACAGCGTGCCCCATTTTCCCCAAGTCAAGATTACGGACGCTTCCATCCTCCGTGGATTCACAGCCTGGCTGGAAAACCAATCCCCGGCGCCCCCCTCCGCTGCAAATCAATTAACCGACGTATTAAGGGACTTGGTCTTGCGATATGCCGAGGCAGAAACACCCCCGGCCCCCGACCACCCCCAACACACGCTGGTCGCGCTGGCCTGTGACTATATCGAAACGCACGTAAATCATCCCGTCCGATTGGATGAATTAGCGGACGTCGCCCATGTCACCCCCTTCTACCTCAACAGACTATTTCGTGAAGCAATGGGGCTCCCACCCTACGCCTATCTGCTCCAGGCGCGCATCAAGCGCTCGCTTGAAGTGCTCTTGCAAACCGACTCGATCCTTGAAACGACGTATGCACTGGGCTTCGCCGACCAAAGCCACTTTTCGCGCTTTTTCAAGAAGAACGTGGGGCTAACCCCCAAACGCTACCTTGATTTGCACAAAAACAGCGCCCCTTGAAAACAAGTGCGATTAGAACCTATCCGAAAATGCGTTTTGACCCGCGATTTGCGCCCAAAGGCGCGGTTTGAAGACGTATTTTTTCGTGACCGGACTACGTCCGGCCACGAAAAAATACCCCAAGACTCCCAGGAGTCACCGAGAGCACGAGCTTCTCTTTACATTTCTCTGTGACCTCTGTGTTCTCGGTGGCTATTTTAAGAGGGGCGCCGGTACTTGTCGGACAGAATCTCAAACAAGCGCGGGGACAAACTTAGCCAAAAAATACAAGTCTTGTGTACCTGCCACCACTTGATGAGGCTGGCCTTCTGGGATAACAACCGTCGTACCGACCCGGTAGGGAATGTGCTTGCCCGCTAAATACCCGGTGGCCTCGCCCGCAACCACCTCGTGAAGCTCCCAGTTGCCGGCGTGAATGTGTTCAGAGATCTGACAGCCGGCCTGCACCCGGACCAGGTGGCAACTGAATTTACGATCAGTCAGATCGCCCGTCACAAGATGTTTCAGAAAAACCCCCGCACAGGAAGCGTGCGGATTCCAATTCAAGTGCGCCATCTCGATATCGTCTTCAAGCGTGACAAGGGTTCCTAATTCAATTTGCTCAACCATGGGACATAGCTCCTTTTGTAGAAAGTGAATACTTGAGCTATCATACAAGAAACAGGGGCCAATGTCTTGAACGATCTTGCACTTCTTCAGGATAGAGGTCCCGGCCATAGACACCCGCTGCCGGCGCACAAGATCGCGACGACAATTTCTATTTTCGGAGGAAACATACATGCCCCATTCTGACAAACCTATGCACAGCAAAGTCTGCATAGTCACAGGCGCCGCCTCGGGGATCGGGGCGATAACCGCGCACGCGCTGGCGCAACGCGGCGCAACCGTGGTCATCGTGGACCGCGATGCGGAAAAAGGCGCCCTCACGGCAAACCAGATCAAAGAACAGACCGGCGACGACGCCGTCGAATTCATAGCCGCCGACCTCTCGGCGCAACAAGAGATCCGCCGCCTGGCGGAGCACTTCAAGAACCGCCACCAACGCCTGGACGTCCTGGTGAACAACGCCGGGGCCATCTTTCCCCAACGGCGGGAAAGCGTTGACGGGATCGAAATGACGTTCGCCCTCAACTACCTGGCGTACTTTTTGCTGACGAACCTGCTGCTCGACACACTCAAAGCCAGCGCCCCGGCCCGGATCATCAACACCTCATCCCGCGCGCACGCCAGAGCGCAGATCCACTTCGACGACCTGGAAAGCCGGACGGATTACCGCGACATCAAAGCCTACGAACACTCCAAACTCGCCATCGTCCTGTTCACCTACGAACTGGCCCGCCGGCTGGAGGGCGCCGGCGTGACCGCGAACACGCTGCACCCCGGCATAGTGGCGACGAACTTCGCCGCCAACAACAGCGGCATCGTAGGCCCGTTGATGCGCAGCGTGGCGACGAACTTCGCCGCGAACAAACGGGGAAGTGGCGGCCTGCTCACACGCCTGCTCAACTTCGTCTTCCTCAGCCCCGAACAGGGCGCGCAGACCGGTATCTACCTGGCAACCTCGCCAGAAGTGGAAGGCGTCACGGGGAAATACTTCGTCAAATGCAAAGCCGTGCCATCGTCTCCGGCCTCCTACGACACGGTTGCCGCCCGCCGCCTGTGGCAGGCAAGCGAGGACCTCACCAACCTTCAAACGGGGTGAAACGCCGACTTCTGTTTGACTTCCCCACGCAAACCTCTTATACTCCCCACTATGCCGCCCAAAATATTCCTGAAAAGTTTGGACGAAATCCAACCGAGCCAGTTGTTCATCAGCGCCGCCAAACTCGCCCACGTCATGCGCGATTTCGACCCGCCGCAGCCGGAGACGCTCGACCCCATCCCGATAAAGGCGCTAGGGGACGACGTGATGTTCACCGATGGGCACACCAGAGCCTTCGCCGCGTTCCTCTGCGGCCTTTCAGAGATCAGGGTGTTCTGGGACGAGGACGAACTGGACTGGGAAGCCTACACAATCTGCATGCAATGGTGCAAGACAGCGGGGATTCACACCATCGCCGACTTGAAGGAGCGGATCGTGTCGCCAGAGGCGTATGAAACGCTGTGGCACGATCGCTGCCGGGAAATGCAAGAAGACTTGGAGACAAGACGCAATCAAAAGTAGTGACATCCACAAAAGTCCTGACCTCGCAAAACCCCAGAGAGCCAAAAAGCATAGGGAGGAATCCATGCAAATCGAACACCCTGAAATTGGAATCTGTGGGTTATCGTGCCGACTTTGTCCCAATTATCACACAGAGAGCCAAAGCCGGTGCGGCGGCTGTAAAAGCGAATACCGCATGGGCGCGGGCTGCCCGTTCATCACCTGCGCGGTCAAAAGAAAGGGCATCGAATTTTGCGGGCAATGCGCCGAAAGCGCCGCATGTGAAAAGTGGCGCAGCCATCGAGAAGCCAGCCATAGCCACGATAGCTTCGTGTGTTATCAGAAACTTGAGGACAACATCGCCACCATGCAACAGTACGGCATGGACGCATTTGCAGCAACGCAGCAAACCAGAGAACGCTTGCTTAAAGCCATGTTGGCGCAATTCAACGAGGGGCGCTCCAAACGCTATTATTGCGTCGCCGCCACCGTGTTGGAAATCGAAGAACTGGAAGCAGCGCTGCTCCAGGCTCAGGAAGGTTCGGCCGGATTAACCGTCAGAGAGAAATCAAAGGTGTTGCACGCGATACTCGATGGCATCGCTGAGAAGCGGCACTATTGCCTGAGTTTGCGAAAATAAGTAGGAAGAACGTATAGCAGTGTCCATCAATCAGGGCGATATTTACTGGATTCAGTCCGCAGATACGGATGAATCGGAGCTAGGGCGCTATCCCCACCCTTACGTAATCATTCAGGATGACGTGATTAACCACAGCCGAATTAACACTGTGGTGGTTTGCGCCCTAACGTCGAATCTAAAACGAGCAAACACTCCCGGCAATATATTACTGGATGCAGAGGAGGGCAATTTGCCCAGGCAGAGCGTCGTAGAAGTATCGAAAGTATCTACCGTAGCTAAAACGCAGTTGTGCGAATACATCGGGTCTCTATCGGCGGAGCGGGTACAGCAGATATTGGCCGGTATGCGCTTTCTTCAGATGTCGTACTTCGGCGAAAAATGTTGATGTCAAATAACAAGGATAAAAAAAGATGAACACCCTACCGATTGTTGCGATTACCCTCGGCGACGCGGCCGGCATCGGCCCGGAAGTCGTCGTCAAAGCGCTGCGCCAGCCTGAGATTTATACCCTCTGCCGCCCCCTGGTTATCGGCGACGCGCGCATTTTTGCGGACGCGACCTTCGCTGCCCAAGCCCCGGTGCGGCCCGTCACGGACTTCGCGCAGGCCGACTACAGCCCCGACGCGCTCACCCTGCTGGACATGCACAACCTCGATCCCGCCGCCGTGACCCTCGGCCAGATTTGCCCGGCATCGGGGCGCGCGGCGGTGGAGTACGTCCTCAAGGCGACCGAGCTGGCGCTCTCCGGCGCGGTGGATGCGGTGGCGACCGCGCCGCTGAACAAAGAGGCGATGCGCCTGGCCGGATTCGACTACATCGGCCACACCGAAATCCTGGCTGAAGTCACGCAGACGCCGCGCTGCACCACGATGCTGGCGACGCCGGGGCTGCGCGTCACCCACGTCACGCGGCACATCCCCTTCCGCACCATCGCCGAAAAGCTCACGGTGGACAACGTGCTGGACACCATCGTCATCACCGATGAAGGGATGCGCACCCTGGGCACCCCCACCCCGCGCCTGGCCGTCG
>JAFGFI010000246.1 GCA_016931185.1 Anaerolineae bacterium | reverse complement strand
TAGACCTCGAAGCCCATGCGCCCGAAGATGCTGTAGATCTGCCGCAGCGATTGGGTGGTGAGGTGCAGGTGTCCAGGCGTCACCGGACGGCCCGGCAACGTTACGTCGATAGCGCCGGCTTCCAGGTCGCGGGTCAATTCGGCGTGTTTGACAGCCTGAGACTGCGCGGCGTACGCGGCTTCGAGCGCCTGCTTGATCTCGTTGACGCGCTTGCCAAACGCCGGGCGGTCTTCGGCGGACAGTTGCCCGACGGCGCGCACCTGAAGCGTGATTGCCCCCTTGCGCCCCAACGTATCGGCATACCAGACTTCCAACGCGCCGGTGTCTTTGGCGTCTTCCAACGCAGCCTGGGCCATCTGATAGGCCTGTTCCAGTACTTCGAATAGATTCATGGTCTCCTCCCTGATATCAAAAACAAAAACGCCCCCGTCCTTGCCAGGACGAGAGCGTATGACTCCCGCGATACCACCTCGCTTGCCCTGTGGATACAGGGCCTCTTTGTCTCCACGGCCCAAATGAGCGATGGATAGCCTTGATAACGCCAGGCTTGCGGAGCCGCCTAGTTGGACGCAGCTAACGGACGTATGTCTGCCAGCGCGTGACCGTTCAGCAGTCGGCTCTGGGGCGAACTTTGATAGGGTTTCACCGGGCGACGCTCGCAGTCTATGACGCCGCTTCCCTGGCAGTTGCTCCCAATCTACTTTTCCCCGTCGTTGCCTTTACCTATGAAACGTTACCCAACATTATCATCAAGAGCGTTGAATTGTCAAGTTTGATACGCGCTCCGGCTTTTATTCCTCGTTCATACTCATCCGTTGGGCCATCGTGCTCAGGTGGACGAAACTGACCGGCTTAAGCAGGACGAGATCGGCCTCGCAATCGAGCATATCGGCCATACCCGCGTCGGCAGTGACCACCAGGACACGCGTTTTCTCCAGGCGCGCATCGGCGCGGATCTGGGTCAAAAGCTGGTTGCCATCGACGTGCGGGAGGTTGAGATCCAGGATGACCACATCGGGACAGACTTCGGTGAGCCGCCGCTGGGCGATGGTCCCATCGTAGATAATCTCGGTTTGAAAACCGCCTGCTTTGAGCGCTTCAGAGGAAATTGTCGCGATATCTTCGTCATCTTCGATAATCAGAGCAAATTTCTCGTTCATGCAATGCCTCCTGCTTTACGCTGGTTAGTGTTGGTTTGCGGTGGAACAATCGGAATCTTAACCGTGAACGTGCTGCCGGCCCCAACTTCACTGATGAGACTCACGCTTCCGCCCATAAGTGTAGCCAATTGTTTGACAATGGAAAGTCCCAGTCCAAAACCGGTGTGCTCTCGCGTTGTTGAACTATCGCCTTGCCGGAAAGGCTCAAAGAGCGAGCTTTGGATTTCCTGTGAAATGCCCGGTCCGGTGTCGACCACGTCGACGGCCCAATGATCTTCGTCGGGACAATAGAAATGGACGTTGACGCCGCCTTTTTGGGTAAACTTCAGCGCGTTGTTGATGAGATTGACGAGAATCTGGTGCAACCGTTTGCGGTCCCCCTGTAAAGTGATCGGAACGACCGGAGAAATGTGAACCTTGAGGTACAGCTTTTTCGATTCGATGAGCACGCGCATCGTGGATTCCATATCGTCGATCAGGTCTTGCAAGGTGAAGGGTTCGATTTTCAGGGAAAGCTGTCCTGCTTCCATCCGCGCCTGATCCAGCAAATCGTTGACGAGGTTTAGCATGCGTTCGTCGTTAGCAAGAATACGTTCCAGCGCGCCCCGCTGCTTCTGGGAGAGCGGGCCATAGACCTCCGCCTGAAGCATTTCGCCAAATCCCAGGATGGCGCTGAGGGGCGTGCGCAGTTCGTGTGAGACGATGGAGAGAAAGCGCGACTTGAGCCGGTCGAGTTCCTGCAGTTTTTCGTAGGCGAGGGTTAATTGCCCGTTGGCTTGCTGCAATTCATTGGTGCGCAAGTGCACGCGGTCTTCCAGTTCCAGATTGAAGGCGCGCACCTCAACGAGAGCAGTTTCCAGGCTGCGGGCGGAGAGCCAGGAAACGAAGGCAACGGTGAAGAAACCGAGGATGGTAGGAATACCAGGTACATTGTGCAGTATTACTGCGTCGATATAGGCAATAATCATGCCACACACACCAGCAGTAATAAAACTAGCCCAGGGTCTGAGAATTACACTGGACATCAGAATAGGAATGGTGAAAAGAAAAAGAGTGCGGCCTTCTACAACTTGACGGGGTTCATCCGCGAAAGCAAAAATTGTAACCAACAAAGAGAGAAATATGACGGCGGCCAGCCAACCTGCAGAATAACGATTGATTAGAAAAGTAATCAAAAAGCCGGTAAATAACGCGAACACAGCCAAACCCAGGCGCGAGTAAGTATCCTGGGGTATTAAATCTAAAAAATGGGTAATAACTAACCCGAACAAAATGACAAACGTGAGCGTTGTCACCCCCGTTAGCAGGATGCCAAGTAACTTGCGCCGCCGGGTTTCTTCGGGGTCTGTTGTGGGAACTTCCAACCAGCGTTCCATAATTCTGGATTTCATGTTACACCTGCGTCAGACTTAATGCGCTGAGAACGGCAGACTTTACAACAAGTTCCGGACAATAAAGGCATTTTCCAATCCAGAGAGGAGGATAAGGTAAATCTTTGTTCTCGGCCAGCCATAGAGATCCCCGGTTTATGGCGCCTTCTGGAACAGAATGACCACGGCGCTGCCAAATAGCCAAGGCTTGCAAACAGTAAGCCGTCTCTTCGGCCGTGGGTATATAGTATCCCCAGGATCCATTCGCGTTTTGTGTTTGCAAAATCCAGTCAACCGCGGTTTCAACTAACGCATCCTCATAACCTGCAGCCGCAATAATCGCTTGCGATGTGGCGTAATAAGGCGAAGCGTGCCACTTATCATACCAGAACTGCCCTTTCTCACAAGTCTCTCTCAAGAAATTCGTCACCTTTTGTACAGAGGTATGATGCTTTTCTAACCCGGCGCAGCGCAACGCGCCTAACACATGAATGTTCGTGCTGATGGATGGATTCGATTCCGGGTTAAAACACCGATAGTAATAGACATGTTCGTAGTTTTGTACTGCATCCAGGTCTACTTGACGACCAAAACGTGTGAGTACCTCGTAGACTAAACTCGTATCATCCCCGTCCTTTGGCGTATAGCCTGCCGCATGCGCAATGCCCTTTCCCGGCATCCATGCCGCCTCCAGAAAATCGAGGTGCCTTTGGCACAACAGCAAGAGTTCATCATCCAGGGCATCCGTCAACATCAGATTCCACAACACCCATGCCGGTTCAAAGACATCGAATGGTGCAACATTGGGCGCCGATCCATCAACTGATGTGGCGTCTTGTAAATACGCGAGCGCAGCCGGGTCGCTACGACGGACGTACAACGCAAAGTAAGCTGTAGCCGAGGGGCTGTGTCCCACCGAACCATTTGCTTCTTGCAAGTTCTCTACATCTAAAAGGTGACGTCCATCCGGGCCGGCCATTTCGGAGGAAAAGGCGACCGTTACGAAACGATTCACGACGCCGTGTGGTAAAGCTGACATTTTAGCGGCGCGATATGGCGTTAACTTTTTCAAGATCTCTATTTCGTTGCGATGTATTCCTCCCAATGTCTTTGCCTCAGTGAGCAAAGTCGGCACAATAAGTTCGAATCCAATAGTTTCACCGGCCGGGTCCAATTTTAAATCGGCCGTCGTTTTTTCTAAAGACGCTTCAGCGCGCCGCAAACGCTCGTGATCCCTCACGCGGCCACGCCGCGCCAGTGCGTTCATTGCCGCCAACGTACAAATCACGCGGTCGTGAGCATAATAGGGGTATTCGGCGCCCCAAGAACCATCCGCCAACTGGTTCTCGCATAACCAACCTAACGCTTTTTCACTTATCGGCTCCCCCAATTGCACTAAACGCGCGATCCATGCCGTGTCATACGCGTTGTTGCTCATTTTCCCGGGACCGACCGCCAGGAGCAAATTGTGGAGATGCTGTCGTAAGTTCATAACTGTTGGCGCTAAATCGCTCATTCTCTAAAACAATCCGATAATTTGACTTGAGGCAATGGATACCAGAATTTCGCCAGTGGATGCTTTTGCCCCACCCCTTGCACCATGTTGCGGTTAACGCGGTAGAATTCTCTGATCGATTCCCAAAGCTCTGCCGTGATAGCGGAATAATCCGTTTCTTGTTCGGGCCGCGCGTAAAGGTGATCGTACAAAATAGTGCGCAACTGCTTGACGTTCAGGTAAGGCGATGGAGCTACAGTAAAATAAAGGTCTTCATTTCCTGTAGCAATCAACGGCATGTCATAGGCACTGAATTTATCAAACCCTATAAAGAAATTTACTGATGGTACATATCCACCATAGTATAATTCGACAAGCGTGTGTTTATCAGGATATGTTTTATGTTCGAGGTAATAGTTAATCGATAATTCAGCGATTGTTTCTGCCGCATCATGGGCAAACACACCAAATAGAAGTTGGCAGCTTTTGTTAGCATGAGTTTCGCGAGTGACAGTATCAAATAAGTCTAGCAAGTGAGCATTTGGTGTGTTCTGTAGGAACTTACGATAGTCGCCATAAAAGCGTACCTGAACGTCATAAGTTTTGTAGAATTCGAGAAAATCAGGATGAGAGGCCAAACGAGATAGCCCTTCGATGCCAATGGCCGTCACATATTCCTCGCCGCGTTCCAATAAATCCAAGCCAAAAACGGGCGTGAGCAATGTATCGACGCCGTGCTCGAAAAACAATTGATAAAGCTCTATGTGACGTTTTCCTGTAATATCCAGGTACTGTGAAATATTGCCTTGTCCCGCAACCTGCGGATGTTCCAACATGAACCACCGCCGCGTTCCGTTGATCGGAAATACGCACACTTTCGGGCCGGCCTCACGTACCAAACACGCGATCTCTGCTGTGGGCAAATCCAAAAAAATCTCAAGTTCCATTGTTTATGCCTCTCTTACAGCCGTTATGGTAGGTATTGCCTTCCACAACCGCAGTATAACGATGCCATAGAAAACCACAGTCACGATCATAATCCAGGGAACGTAAATCAGAGGGTCCGTCGCCACATATAGCCCTGGCAAAACAATATTGGTACCCCATAAAACAAATGTAATCAATCGCCACATGTCCACAAAGGCATAGGGTAAAAAAACTAGCCAAACCAACCAGTTTAATTTTTGTTTCCACGAAACAGCAACAAGATAGCTGAACGTTGCAATCCCTAGTGATAATTCCCACACGACGTTCATCCAGATATAAACACCCAGATATAGTGCAAAAGCCAGATCTAGAGCAAAAGTGGGAATCTCATACCCGGGACGCTTAGCGGGTTTTGCTATGTAGTAGAGTCCCAAGAGTCCTAAAGGCAGCAATATACCTAAGCGAATGATCAATGACACGATAAATGTTCCTGAAGCTGGACCCAGAAGATAAATTGCAATCTGAGTGATGGAGTGATTGTATCCTAGGAAAGGGGCTTCTGGGCCTCGCCAGGGGTAAGCATTGCCATTAATACTGGATAAGAGCTCGAAATAGGCAGTATGTTGTTGCAAACCATAGGGGATACCTGCAATTAGAGTCACGCCACCTGCGATAACGCCATATGCGACAATGATCAAAACTACTAGTCTAGCAAAGAAACGATAGCGACCGAGAAACAAGGGCACGGCAATGGCAAAAGCCCATTGTGGCTTAATCTGCAAAATGATCGAAGCCCATAAAACAGACCAACCTAACCGTTCACAGAGAATTGCATCTATAAGCAAAGTGGCTAATAAAGCCATAAACATATATACATTAAGATAGGCCAAATCGTTCCAGAACGTAGTAAAGAGTATCCATATCGGCAGAGTCCATGCCAGACTATGTACAGCCTGTGTTATACTATGTCGTTGGAATATTTTTCCCCATAGAACATAAAGCCACACGTATATTAAAAAGCGTAACAGTGTATGAACTACGGTCACAGCTAGCGGGGACAGACCAAGAAAAATGGTGAAGGCAAATGCATAGGATGGCGCATATTGGTAGAATTCCATTTTATCTACCGGGGGCTGTGGATACAGGCTTTGGTGAAGTTGAAACTGTTTGGCTGCCTCTAGATAGATTCTGAGATCATCGGGTATCACTGATTCTTCTACATCGACCCACGCCGGCACACCTCCCATGATCTTCGCTTCAGGAAATAGCATCACTGCCAGGTATCCTCCTTGTACTACCAACCGCAACACGGCATATACCACCGTCGCCGTTAGCAGGATGCGGTAAGTTTTGGAGTTCTGCCAGAGTTGCTTGATCTCGGATACCATGGTTACGCGAGCAAAAACAGATAACTGTAGTCAATGGCGCTGATCACCAGCGTCATAAACAGGGCCAGCCAAGCGGCGTTCACCAGTGCCGTTTTCAACGGCTTATCCTTTTGCCGCCGCAGCCCGCCCATCAACAAAGCGCCGATAAGACCCAATGCCAGACCGTGCAGAATAATGCCGATCCAGGGTGAACCATCTGAAGCGATACCTTGCGCCAGCGCGAGCGCCACGCCTGCCAATCCGCCGAATAGTACATCCGTCTTCCAATTGCTCCAGCGGCTTTCCGCGCCCAGGTAGGCGGCAAAGAGCACCTGCAATCCTCCGAAAGCAACGACGTTCACCAGCGTCACCGCCCACGGTTCGTGATACCCGCTGATGAGCGGCTCGGTAAAGCGGATGAGCAGAGACCCCATCACGGCGCTGATAACACTGCACACAACTGCATCGCGGCGGCGGTCCTTGGCCCACAACCACACCGCCGCCGTAAACAAAACCAACACAGGCGCATTTTGCAGGAATTCCCAGAAGATCGCGTTGATGAACGACATTTCACTCACCGCGCAAAACATTGACGATGGACAGCTTCGCCGCCCGACGTCCTGGCAAATAGCTCCCGGCGACGCTGACCCCGATCATCAACAAAGGGAGCGCCAAGGCGTAAAACACGTTTATCGGCATCTCCACTGCCCCAAAACCATACGTTTTGGACAACACTGCCAGCATACTTTTCGTAAATAACCACCCCAACGGAAGCCCCAGTAGAGCCGCCAAGAGGCCCAAAAATCCGGCGGTGGTATTCACCATCATGACGACTTGCGAGGGGGTAAAGCCCACCGTCTTCAATACCCCGATGATGCGTAGTTTTTCCTGTACCGCCAACAATGAGGTGTTGAACACGCTAACCAACGCTATACCAATTAGGATACCGGATAATATAAAAAGTGCAAGTTGCAGGTACACTACCACGCCGGGAATGGCCTGTCCGGCCAGGGTCAGGTTCAAATCAGACTCTGGTTTCGGTTCGAGGTGGCGTTTCAACGCGCCAACATCTGCGTCCGGCGCGAGTTTCAGATAATAGATTGCCGGCCTTTCGCCCTGAACTAACCGCGAAAGTGTGGAAAAGTTCGCCATTAATATCTGCCCGGCGTTGACCGGTTCGGTATACGCGCCAACGATGCGCCAGGTGACGGGCCGGTGACGCCACCCATCTAAAACGACCGTCAAATCATCTCCCACGTTCAGTCCCAACCAATCCAACAACCCTTGTCCGGCCATCGCTTCGTCGGTTCCAGGATGTAACATCCGCCCCTCAAGAACTTTGAACGGAAAGTCCCCGACATTTCCATCCACCGCCCGCACCTGGAAAGTTTCGCCCGACAATGTTTCGACGTCGACGCGATATTCGCCATAGAAAGCCTCTACACCCGGGGCGCGTGCCAGGAGATGCTGCACTTTGCTGTCACCGGTGACGCCACGTGTGACCATTGCGTCGTAAGCAATGCCCAGCAGGGACGGATTTGCCTTGTAGATCTCGAGCGTCTCATTCAAAGTTAGCCCAAAGACGATGCCTATGACGCCGAGCAACAGATTCAAACCTGTAACCAACGAGCGGAATGGTTTAGCGAAGACATCGTTCAATCCCAGAACAAAAGGGATCGGAAAGCCCAGGCGCGCCGCCAGCCGGGGCAACCAGAACTCCTTTTTGGTTGGAGCCTCGGCGCCGATCGCAATCGCCTTGACGATGTTAGCTTTGGCCGCGCGCCGCGCCGCGTGCCACGTCGCCACGACGATGAGCGCCGGCACGCCGCTCAGAACCACGATGACAATCCAGGGGTTCAACGGCGGCTGAAACGTCGTGCTCAACGACGAGGCAATGTTTTTCAGTGGCAAGGGAGAGAGGAGGATACCCAAGAGCAGTCCTAACGGGCACCCAATCCAGCCCAGAACCAGATATTGTCCGATATAGAGCCACAAAATCTGCGCTTTGGTGAACCCCACGGCCTTGAGGATGCCCACCTGCCGGAACTGCGACAGCACGAACGCGCTGATGCTGCTCACAATAACTAACACCGTTGCCAGGATCGCAAAGAGGCTGAACGCGCCTAGCATGATGAAATTGAGGCGCGCGCCGAAGTTTGCCGAGCGTTTGACATCCCGCCAATCCGTGTGGATGCGCACCGCATCCGATTGCAGCAGCGCCTCGATCCGCGCCAGGGCCTCGTCCACGGCCTCCGGGTTCGCGAGGCGCACTCCCATAGACCATTCCCATGTCGCCTCATCGGGGTACAGCTCCCGGAAGAGGCTCGCGCTAACGTAGAGATAGGGCGGCTGCGTGTTGCGGTAGGTGTCCCACGTGGGATTGTACGCCAGCCCAATGACCGGCAACGTTACTTTTTTGCCGTCCTGCCGGGTAACGCCCAACGTTTCCCCGACGGCCAGACCGTACAAATCGGCCAAATCGCGGCTTGCCAATACTTCGGTTTGATTGGGAAGCAAATACCGCCCCTCCTGGACCAGCAAACGATTGACTTGCGGCTGTTGTACCGGTGTGTCCCTGATGCTGACCCAGACGCGCGTGTCGCCGATCTGCACCCGGCTCGTGATGCTGTACTGGATGCCGGTGCTCTCGATCACTTCCGACAGGGCTTCTATTTGTTCCACATCGCGGCGTCTGACCCGGTCGCGGTCAAAGTAGAGCAATAGATGCGCGCCGTTCAGTTCGGCGAAAGAACGATCGTAGGGGGCGCTGAGGTTGAGCAGCGTTGCCAGCGCCAGCGTCAGCAGCATCGTCGCCGAGACAATCGTGATCAGCGTCAGGAGAGAGATGAAGGGCCTCCCGGCGACATCGGCTTTGATCTTCTGCCACACTGCCAGCATTTTGTGTCCTCTGAAACCTGCAAATCTACACTGTTTTTCTTGTAT
>JAFGFI010000245.1 GCA_016931185.1 Anaerolineae bacterium | reverse complement strand
TAATGTACAAGAATCCTGCGCGATTAGTGGCACTTGTGAGCATTAAGCCTGCCCCTATCGCGATTAGTGGCACTCAACATCTAATCTTTAATTTCTAATTTCCGGAGGAATTTATGAACGACAGTGTGCGTATTGGCGTGATTGGTGCCGGCATTATGGGGGAACGCCATTGCCGGGTGTGCGCAAATTTGCCGCGTGTAACGTTGGTGGGGATTGCCGATCTTGATACGAAACGTGGCAGCATGATTGCGGAACGATATGCCACAACGTATTTCCCGAATCACCGCGATTTATTGCCCGAATTGGATGCGGTGACGATTGCGGCTTCCACCCCTGCACATTATGTGCTGGCGGCCGAGTGCCTGGAACAGGGTGTACACGTTCTCGTCGAAAAGCCGATTACGGAAACCGTGGCCCAGGCGGAGCAATTGGTACAATTGGCCGAAGCAAAGGAGTTGGTTTTGCAGGTTGGCCACATCGAGCGCTTCAATCCGGCCTTTGTTGAGCTAAAACATGTCACCGAGGGATTGCGTTTGATTAGCGTCAATATGCATCGTCTCAGCCCGTTTGATACCAGTAACACGGATGTAGATGTCGTCCGTGATCTGATGATCCACGACCTGGACCTGGCGCTGGGGCTGGTAGGGGCCGCCCCCGAGACACTTCAGGCCTGGGGACGCACGTTGCACACGAAAGCCATTGATCACGCGGTGGCGCACCTCTCATACACGGATGGCCCGATTGTGATGGCGTTTGCCTCGCGTATTACAGAGCAGAAAGTGCGCAAGATTGAGGTTATTGCCGAAGGTGCTTACATTGAGGCCGACTTGTTGAATAAGTCGGTTCTGGTGCATCGCAGAACGCTCCCGGAATATCTCAACGGTCACAATACCACCAAGTACCGGCAGGAAAGTATCATTGAACGCATCCACGTGCCGATGTATGAGCCGCTGATGCTGGAATTGAAACATTTCACGGATTGTGTACGCGAGGGAACCCCCCCACAGGTATCGGGGATAGACGGCCTGCATGCCCTGGCGTTAGCAGAACAGGTCGCAGAACAAATTGTAGACGGTAGAAAGTAGACGGTAGAAAGGAGGAAATTCCCCGTCTACCGTTTATTACTATCTGCCTCTATTGTATTGCTTTCGCTCTCACATAGACGCGCACCGGTTCGGTTTCGGTTTTATTGCCCGCCGCGTCATAAGCGATAGCGTGGAAAGTGTATTCGCCGGGTGGCCCTAAGGTCCAGTTGACGTTGAAGGGGGCGACGGTGCGAGTTTCGAAGGGGTGTTCTTCATTGTTCTTGTAGAATTCCACTTTGGCCACCGCGTAGTTATCGCGCACTTCGGCGTTCACGTTGACCCACTCGTCGAAGCCATACTCATACTCAGAGCCTTCAGTGGGGTAGGTGAGATCGACCTTGGGCGGCGTGTTGTCCACAGTCAGTTGGATGGTCGCGTGGCGCACCTGTTGGTCATGGCCGATAACCTGGAGTTGCATCGTATAGAGACCGTCGGGTAATCCCGTGGTATCCAGGAATTCCAGCACATTGTTCTCTACCTGATTCCCGTGGTCCGGGCCGATTTGCTGCCATTCGGTGGGGTTGAGGTCTTTGCCGAAGACCAGCCGGAAAAGTGCCAAATCACCGCCGCGCGCGTTACCGGTAATGGGAATGAATCCTTTGACATAGGAATAGGTCGTGGGTGAGATGATGGAAACCTCGGCATTAGCCTGGTTTGGCCCGTAGATAGTGTCATATTCGGTGGGAGGGATGTCAATTCTTTCGTCCTCGGGCAGGCTGGCGAGCCAATCCTGGGCCTCAGGCGGCAGCACCATATAGCTACGCTCCTCAACAAGCTCCGGTGGAGTGTAGATCGTGGCGAGTTTACCCGTCTCACGATTGACCAGGAAGACCTGGTAAATATTATCTTCCTCGGTCGGTTCTGTCCCCGGAATCATCAGTTCGGTGCGAACCGGGCAATGCCCGTTGGGTTTTAACCCGGAAACGGCGCACACTGCAACTTCGACCAACCCCTCAGGGCGGGTGAAGGGCATAATAGGCTCCTCACGGTGGGCGTATTCCATCACCGCGTGCCAGATGAAAGAGGCTCCGCGTGAACCGGGCGTGTTAATCATATAATCGTCGCCATCTTTATTGCCCATCCAGACCGCGGTGATGTATTGGGGTGTGAAGCCCACGGTCCAGTTGTCACTGAAGTTATTGGTCGTGCCCGTTTTGGCGCCGGCGGGACGTTCATTGGCAAGTTCGAGCGCGTTAGGGCTGCCGAACGCCGGGATACGCGCCCGGCGGTCCGAGAGGATGTTGGTGATCAGATAGGCCAACCGGGGTTCGAGAATTTGCCGCGATTCGGGTTGTGTATACTGGTACAAAATATTGCCATTGCGATCTTCAACCCGCAGGATTGCGACCGGGTCCAATTCCCGGAAGCCGGGTCGCATTTCGGCTTCGGACACCGGTGCTCCATACATGACGCCGTTGTTGGCGAAAACACTGAAAGCGTAGGCCATATCTATGGGACGTACTTCCCCACCTCCCAAAGTCAAACTTAATCCGTAGTATTTAAGCCCACGGTCAAGCGTGTTGATGCCCATTTTGTGCGCGGTGCGCAGGACATTGTCCACGCCGGCGATAGACATTGCTTCCACCGCCGGAATATTGAGGGATTGGGCCAATGCATCGCGTAGACCTACCGGGCCATAATACTCGCGCGTATAGTTTTCCGGCACGTAGGGCGCGAGACCTTCACCTTGATCAAACGCCTGGCGCACGTCTAAAAACATATAGGCAGCATTATAGCCTTGCGAGAGCAGGGTAACATACGTGAAGGGTTTAAAGGAGGACCCCGGCTGCCGCAGGCCGTCAACGGCAACATTGTACTTACCGTCAATCTCATCGTTCCAATAATCAGCACTGCCGATCATCGCCAGAATTTCACCCGTTGTAGGACGTAATACCACCACAGCGGAATTTTTGACGTTAAAATCCTCTCCAATGCGGCTGGCGGGCACGTCAGGAATATACTGCGCGGCCTCACATCCCTGTGCCATCATCTCTGGAATAACAACGGCAGGGTCTTCTGCGCTCAAGATGCGTAAGTAGGCTTGCACAACGCACTGCGTTTGTTCGTTGAGATCCAAATCCAAAGTTGTGTAGGCGCGTAGCCCCCCTCCGGCGACTAATTCTGCTCCGAACATATCTTCGAGCTGGCGGCGGACATACATGGAGAAATGTGGCGCCTGGATGTCAAAACGCTCCTCAGATTCTGCGAGTTGCCAGGGTTCGTCACGGGCGACATCGGCTTGAGCTTTGGTCACACATCCTTCCTCAATCATGCGATCCAGGATGATGGTTTTGCGATAGAGAGCATCATCGGGAGCGTCGAAGGGGTTGAGGAGGGGAGATTGGGGGATCGCGATGAGGGTCGCCGCTTCCGAAAGCGTCAGCGCGCTGGCCGGTTTATCAAAATAAACGCGGGCTGCGGCATCAATGCCATAAGCCAGGTGACCGTATAGGTTGGTATTGAGATACCATTCTAAAATTTGTTCTTTTTCATAACGGCGTGTCAGTTCTATCGCAATCAAAATCTCTTTGATCTTGCGCGCGTAATTCTGTTCAAAACGTTCTTCCAGTGGGATAACCGTGTTTTTGACCATTTGTTGAGTGATGGAGGATCCACCTTGTACCCGATTCCCTAACAGGTTGCTGACAAAAGCGCGCGTTAACCCTCGGATATCAAACCCCAGGTTATTCCAGAAGTTTTTATCCTCGGCAGCAACTGTGCCGCAAATAACGTAGTCGGGGATTTGATCAAGGCTCACCCAACTCCGATCCCCGGCATTCGGATCAATGACCTCGTAGAGCAAATGTTGGCCCGTGCGATCATAGATCTTCGTGGTTTCAAACGTTTGCACACTGGCTGTTTCTACTTCTTCAGGTGTCGGGAGGTTTTCTGTGACCGTGTTATATGCAGCGGCGGCAGCGCCGATACTGACACCAATGGTGACGCCCGTGACAATCATACTGATAAGTACCAGCACACCGATCACACGCAGCACCAGGTTAAATCCGGTGCGGCTTCGTTTTCGCTGTCGCTCGCGGTCAATGACGATCAGGGCGCGTATCAAAGAAACCGGTATAGGTTCTGTTGTCATAAATAAACCTCTATGTTACAATAATTGTGATTATTCAACCCAATGTCTTGTCCCGGCTATTGGGTGACCTGATGGCCAAAGGGTTGAATTATCTATCGTGATGCTTGACGAATTCTTATTATACATTAGAATGTATTTATTAAAATAGAGGGTGTCGGATAGTTATGTTTGAATCTTTAAGCGAAAAATTGCAAGATGTCTTTAACCGGCTAGGTAAACATGGCGTTTTGTGGGAAGAAGATGTCAAGGCAGTGCTTCGTGAGATCCGGCTGGCACTTTTAGAAGCGGATGTTAATTATAAGGTTGTTAAGGACTTTGTGGACCGTGTGCGGGCCAAGGCGGTGGGAGAGGAACTTTCTCGTGCTCTGAATCCTGCGCAGCAGGTTGTCAAGATCGTTCACCAGGAATTGGTGGAGACGTTAGGCGAACCTGGGCGATTGGAATTAAAGGGACGCGCGCCTTATGTGATTATGCTGGTGGGGTTGCAGGGGTCTGGCAAGACCACGACTGCCGGTAAACTGGCGCGGCATTTGCGTTCCAGGGGACATTTTCCAATGATGGTGGCCGCTGACACTTACCGTCCGGCAGCGATCACACAGTTGGAAGTGCTGGGACGGCAGATCAATATCCCCGTTTACAGTGATCGAGGTAAGGTTGCGCCGCCGCAGATTTGCGTTGATAGTATGAATGCAGGCCGCGAACGGGGTTCGGATGTGATTTTGTTAGACACTGCGGGACGTTTGCAGATTGATAACGAGATGATGTCTGAATTGGTGGCCATCCGCAACCGCGTGCAGCCTGTCGAGATTCTGTTGGTGGCTGATGCGATGACCGGGCAGGAAGCCGTGAACATTGCACGTGGATTTCACGAACAGGTGGGGCTAACCGGCTTGATCTTAACCAAAGTGGATGGCGATGCGCGTGGCGGCGCGGCGATTAGTATGCGGGCTGTGACCGGCGTCCCCATTAAGTTCTTGGGCACGGGTGAAAAGTTAGGAGGGTTGGAACCCTTTTACCCCGATCGCTTAGCCTCACGTATTTTGGGGATGGGCGATATGCTGTCGTTAATCGAACGCGCGGAACAGGCGTTTGATGAACAGCAAACCCGTGAAATGGAGGAAAAGCTTCGTCAGGGAGAGTTTGACCTGGAAGATTTTCTCGATCAGTTGCGCCAGGTGCGTAAAATGGGGCCGCTGAATGAGTTACTGGGGATGATTCCCGGTTTGGGCAAGCAGCTTCGCGGTGTGGAGATTGATCAGGTTCAGACCGAGGCACAGTTGAAGTATGTTGAGGCGATTATTCTCTCGATGACGCCAGGGGAAAGACGCAATCCCAAGATTCTCAATGGGAGTCGCAGGCGGCGGATTGCGATAGGGAGTGGTACATCTGTACAGCAGGTGAATCAATTATTAACACAGTATCGTCAAATGAAAAAGATGATACAGCGTTTGAATCAGGGTAAGTTACGCGGATTACCGCGTCTTTTCTAAAGGCTTTCATCCCGCGGACTTTGTCCCCACGATGAAAGCCCTGGGGTTTCGTCCCCAATTATTTACATATAAGATTGTATTGAAGGACAGGAGGCATATGCTCAAAATCAGGTTACGTCGTGTAGGCGCGAAAAGACAGGCTAGTTATCGAATTGTTGTAGCAGAGTCTACAGTATCCCGTGATGGTAAGTTTGTGGAAGTGATTGGTTTTTATAATCCCCGCACAGAGCCAGAAACGGTGAAAATTAAGGAAGATCGTGCTCTTCATTGGCTTTCTGTAGGTGCACAACCTACGGATGCGGTGGCTCGTTTCTTTAAACGGTTGGGAACCTTTGACCGTCTGGCTCGGTTGCACGCGGGAGAGTCACTTGAGGATCTCGCAGCAGAAGCGATGGGGGAACCCCCTTCAGAGGAAGAGATGGTGATTTCTGACTTTGACGCTGAAGAGGAAACATTGCCCATTTCTGAAGAGGATGATGTAGAGCTGGATGAAGCTACAACTGTAGAAGAGGATCTGTAAATTCGTTGCCTTGTTCGCTTGGATTTCTATATCATATTTCTAACCCTTTCACACCCTTAAGGAGAAGCCGCAATGTCTAAGGTTAAGGATCTGGTAGAGTTCGTGGCGCAGTCTCTGGCGGATAATCCCGCCGAGGTCCAGGTTTCAGAGATTGAAGGGGAAACTTCTTTGGTCCTTGAGATGCGAGTTGCCCCCGAAGATATGGGGCGCATGATTGGTCGTGAGGGCCGGACAATTAACGCTATGCGTTCCTTGGCGCGCGTATTAGGCGCGAAGATGGGCAAGAAGGTCACCCTGGAGATTGTATGAGCAAGCCCATATCGGGCATTTATTCTTATGTGATGAGGCTCAGGTATGCTTAATTCGCGTCCTGAGCCTCGTTACTTAGCGATAGGACGCATCCTGCGCCCCCATGGGATTGACGGTGAGTTACGTATGGAAATTCTCACCGATTATCCAGAACGGGTGGCGCGGTTGCGTTTTGTTTATGTCGGCAATGCTGATTATATGGACGCAGACGTTCGCCCGGATGTCGGCATCCGCCCGGATGTCCGCATCCGTCGTTATCATTTGCGGAGTGCGCGTCTTCATAAAGATGCGTTGTTGATTAAGCTGGAAGGCTGTGAGGACCGGAACACGGCTGAAACCTTTCGCGGCGCGGTAGTTGCTGTGAGCGTAGACGATGCGATTCCCCTGGATGAAGGGGAATACTATCATTTTCAGATGGTTGGAACGCGCGTGGAAACCGAGACTGGAGAAGTCTTGGGCGAGGTGGTGGATGTTCTCTCGACGCCAAATGTGAATGACGTGTATGTGGTTCATGGCCCGCGTGGAGAGCTTTTGCTGCCTGCTATTAAAGATGTAATCCTCGATTTGGATTTGGATGCCCGGCGAATGGTGGTGCATCTTATTCCCGGATTGGTGGACATTGATTAAAGTCGAGACCTCTTAACGATTCCTCTGTTGGTTTTTTATGGAAAACTTGCAATATTGGCTAGGGTTTAATCTAGTGCGGGGGATTGGCCCGGTGCGTTTGCGCGCCCTGTTGGATGTATTTGGGAATGTGCGCGCGGCGTGGGAGGCATCGGAGGCGGAACTCCGTGATGTTGGGTTGGATCGTCGCACACTGGAAAATTTATTGAAGGCCCGTCATCAAGTGGATTTGGAGCGACTTCTCAAGCAGGTTGATGCGTTGGAGATTCAAGTCCTTACCTGGGATAGTGCAGATTATCCGGCCTTGTTACGACAAATCCCAGATCCGCCGCCGGTTCTTTTTGTCAAAGGCGAATTGAAAGACGAGGATGAATGGGCGGTCGCGTTAGTAGGGACGCGCAAGGCGACGGTTTATGGGCGCGAAGTGGCCCAGCGTTTGGCGAGTGATCTGGCGCATAATGGCGTGACCGTCGTCAGTGGCCTCGCCCGGGGTATTGATGGTGTCGCGCACCGCAGTGCGCTGGAAGCCGGTGGGCGCACGATTGCCGTATTGGGGTCGGGATTAAATCATATTTATCCTTCAGAACATTTCAAATTGGCGCAGGCGATTAGCGAGCATGGCACGGTGATCAGTGATTACCCGTTAGGTACGCGCCCCGAAGCCTCGAATTTTCCCCCCCGTAATCGTATTATCAGCGGGTTGAGTCTGGGGGTGCTTGTGGTAGAGGCTGATTTAAAGAGCGGCGCAATGATCACGGCTGATTTTGCAGGCGATCAGGGACGCGAAGTGTTTGCCGTGCCCGGCAGTATCCTGAGTCCTGCTTCAGCGGGGTGTAATCGTCTTCTGCGGGATGGCGCGGCTATTGTGACCGAGGTACGTGATATTCTCGAAACTTTGCACCTGGGACAATTGGAGGAGAAGCAGGCGGTGCGGCAGATTTTGCCTGCAAATCCAATGGAGGCTAAGCTTTGGGAAGTATTATCGGCAGAACCCCAACATATCGATCAGATAGCCAGGATGTCATCCTTGCCGGTTGAGACGGTGAACAGTACATTGGTTATGATGGAGTTGAAAGGACTCGCGCGCCAGGTCGGCGCATTGAATTATGTGCGCGTGCGGGAGAGTGCGGAGATGTATTCGCCGTCCTAGACCCCAGGCTATGGCTGGTTTTCGATCGCGCTACAAAGGAGATGAAAGGAGCCTATAATGCATGAACACTTGTATGCGTTGGTGATGGCGGGTGGAGGGGGGACACGGTTATGGCCGTTAAGCCGTCGTACACACCCCAAGCAGATGTTGCCGTTGTTAGGAGAGCGTACGATGTTCCAGGTTTCGGTGGATCGCTTGTTGCCTCTCTTGCCCCCCGAACATATCTTTGTGGTCACAGCTAGAGAACAGGTCGCCCCGTTGGCCGAGCAGATGCCGGCCCTGCCGCGCGAGAATTTTGTGATTGAGCCGATGGGGCGGGGGACTGCCTCTTGTATAGGACTGTCGGCGGTACATTTATTCCATCGGGACCCTGAAGCCGTGATGTGTGTCGTGACTGCCGATCATGCAATTCAACGGGAGACAATATTTCGTTCGGTACTTGTTGCCGGGCAGGCAATAGCAGAACAGGACTATCTGGTTACATTAGGAATTGCACCGCTTTTCCCTGCTACCGGCTATGGTTATATCCGTCGTGGTGAAAAATTAGGACAATGGGATGTATTCAATTATTTTAAGGTGGAGCAATTCACCGAAAAACCGGATGAAGAGACGGCGATACGTTTTCTTCAGGAGGGAGTTTATTCTTGGAATAGCGGGATGTTTATCTGGCGCGCGGATCGCATTTTGCAGGAAATCCGGCGCTGGATGCCAGATTTATACGCGACTTTAGAAACGTTGGGGGCTGTGTTGGACACGCCTGCGTATGAGACAAAATTGCAAGCCCTTTGGCCCTTGTTGCACAAGGAAACCATTGATTATGGGATTATGGAACGCGCGGACAAAGTGGCAGTGATTCCTGTGGACTTAGGGTGGTCGGATATTGGCGCCTGGAATTCGGTGATGGAATTCCACGAGCGTGATGAGCATGGGAATGTACTGCGTGGGAATGTGATGGATGTTGCCACTTTAGACACGATGGTATTGGCTAATGCTGGTCGTTTGGTGGCGACAATCGGCGTGCAGGACTTGATTGTCGTGGATACACCGGATGCACTACTGATTACGCGGCGCGATCTATCACAGCATGTGCGTGAGGTTGTAGAGCAGCTCAAAGCTGATGGCAAAGATGAGCTTCTATGAGAAAACCAAATTGAAAGCCTATTTGCCTTTTTTTCACTTTCCCTTATGATGTGGCGCGTTGGTAGTTATGAGGGGAGTGTGATTGTTAAATATGGCTAATGATCTGAATAAAGTAGCTTATTGTGTAAAATGTAAAGCCAAACGGGAGATGGTAAAACCAACTCCCGTCTTTACTGCTAAAGGCCAACCGGCGGTACAGGGGCAATGTCCCGAATGTGGCGCCAAGATGTTCCGCATGGGACGTACTGCGGCGCACGAAGGAATGGTTCCCCCGCCGAAACCTGAACCTCCCAAGCCTACGGGTAAATTGGTTGTAGTCGAGTCACCCGCTAAGGCGCGCACGGTGGGTCGTTTTTTGGGCAAGGGGTATATTGTTAAGGCTTCGGTGGGCCACGTGCGTGATTTACTGCGTTCGAAGCTTTCTGTGGATGTCGAGCATGATTTCCAACCACAATACCGTGTTCCCAATGAGAAGCGTGCCGTGGTTAAAGAACTGGCGGCGGCGGTTCAGAAGTCTGCTGAGATCTACCTGGCGACCGACCCTGACCGTGAAGGCGAGGCCATCGCGTGGCATTTGAGTGAAGTCCTGGATTTAAAGCCCGATCAATTGCGGCGTGTCGTTTTTCACGAGATTACAAAACCGGCGGTGGCGGAGGCTTTTGCCCATCCTCGGGAAATTGATATGGACTTAGTGGATGCACAACAGGCGCGACGTGTCTTGGACCGCCTGGTAGGGTATAATCTCAGCCCGTTACTCTGGCGTAAGATTCGTAGCCGTCTCTCGGCGGGCCGGGTACAGTCTGTCGCGTTGCGTTTGGTAGTAGAGCGCGAGCGTGAGATCGAGAATTTTATATCGGAAGAGTACTGGACCCTTGATGCGTTGCTTAAATCTCAGCACCATCAGCCGCGGAAGAAATCCCCGGTTTTTAAAGCACGGTTGGCGCGTATCAATGATGAGGACGTAGCTTTAAAAAGTGAAGCTGAGGTGCAACCCATTGTAGCGGAGTTGGAACGCTCAACCTACGTGGTTTCCAAATTGAAAGAGGGTCAGCGTCGTCGTAATCCGTCCGCGCCTTACACAACCAGTACGATGCAGCAAGAAGCTTCACGTAAATTAAATTTTCCGGCGCGGAAAACGATGCAGGTGGCGCAGCAGCTTTACGAAGGTATGGATGTAGGCGAGGGAGACCCGGTAGGGTTAATTACCTATATGCGCACGGATAGTACGAATGTTGCGAAGCCCGCGCAGGATGAGGCCCGCGTGTACATCACCGGGCACTATGGCGTAGAATTTCTGCCTCCTGAACCGCCGGTATATAAAACACGCGCTAAGGCTGCCCAGGAAGCTCATGAGGCAATTCGCCCAACCAGTATTCTGCGTACCCCAGATGCTTTAAAGGATTATTTAAAACCTGAACAGTACCGTCTGTATGATATGATCTGGCGGCGATTTGTCGCCAGTCAAATGGCTGCGGCAGTTTACGATACCATCAGTATCGAAATCCTGGCAACGCCGCGCGTCGCTATTAGCCCTGGGGAGACCCGTTCCTATCTCTTCCGGGCATCTGGGTCAACGTTACGGTTCCCCGGTTTCCTGGTGGTTTACGAAGAATCGAAGGATGAGAATGGAACTGAGGAGAAAGCTCAACAGATTCCACCACTCAAAGAGCAAGATTTACTGGATCTGGTGAAATTATTGCCGGAACAGCATTTTACACAGCCCCCGCCACGTTATACTGACGCTACGTTAATTCGCACGTTGGAGGAATTTGGCATCGGCCGTCCTTCGACTTACGCGACGATTCTATCAACGATTCAGCAACGGGGCTATGTCATTCGTGAACAACGCCGTTATTCTCCGACAGATATAGGTGTACTGGTCAACGATTTGCTGGTGGAACATTTTCCTGATTTGATCAATGTAGCTTTTACCGCGCAGATGGAAGCGCGTCTGGACGAAATTGCTGAGGGAAATCAAGATTGGGTTGCCTTGATACAAGAGTTTTATGGCCCTTTTAATGAGACATTGCAGATAGCCGATGCGGCGATCCCGAAGATTGAACAGATAGAATATGTAGGCCGTGACTGTCCGGAGTGCGGCGCACCCTTAATTATTCGGTGGGGACGGTATGGTAAGTTTGTGGGATGTTCTACTTTTCCTAAATGCCGGTATACCGAACCCTGGCTGGAAAAGATTGGGGTTAAATGTCCGCAGTGTGAAGATGGCGAGGTGGTTGTGAAGCGCACGAAGCGACGACGGGTGTTTTACGGCTGTTCTAATTGGCCGAAGTGTGAGTTTACTTCCTGGAAGCGACCATTAGCACCGCGTTGTCCTCATTGCGGGGGGGTACTGGTGGAGGGCCGTAATGGTTTCGCCAAATGTCTCACCTGTGATATGGATGTGCCTCTCTCCCAACTAGAGCAACTTACAGAAGCTGTGCCCTGAGTTGTGGTTTCTTAAGATGTATACACGATCCGCGTGAGACACCCGTGTCCCACGCGGATTTTTTTTGCCGGCTTAATGTAGCCGCGATTTCCAAATCGCGCTCTTGTTGTTCCATCAATTACGCACTAACATTTTTCTGTTGGTTTGGGGATGGTTTAATCCCCTTGCTTGTTTTGGTAGCTAACTTATAATGGGTTTAGGGTGAAAAAATGGTTGGCATGCGCAGGGAGCGAAATGTAGCCGCGATTTCCAAATTGCGCTCTTGTTGCTCTACCATTTGTGCGCGCTAACAGAAATTTTGCTATTTACTTTATTCTAGCACCTTTAAGTAAGGAGGACTGCAATGACTTCTTTAGATTTATTGTTGTTGATAGTTGGTGTTGCTATTGTCGTGTACGCGACCTTCACCCGGACGTTAGGTGTCGCGTTTTTTATGGTTGGATTTTACCTGGTGACGCTAGGTGTGGGTGTACTGACGTTGGCCTCGGATATGCTTTATGGGTTGGGAAACGCGCTAATGGATGTGATTGGAGGTCGAACGCTTAATGTATTGCTTATCCAGTCTATTGTCTTTTTAGGACTCACAATACCGATCATGGTTTTAATACATTTTTTGATTAAAATGGCGTTTCAGGACACATCCTTACCTAAGTTAGGAGGTTTAGATTACATTTTGGGAGCCTTATTAGGTATTGTACTTGCTTTGCTGATTATGGCAGTTTTTTGCAATACTTGGGGAGTTATAGTCAGTGTGCGTTGGCAGCCTCAATCTACTTGGAATAGTATGATGTATGCTTATCGGGGATCTTTACTGCGCCCTTATCTGAATCGTGTTTTAAATATCTATCGTGATATTTTGTTTCCCTTCCGATTCTTGGGAGGATATCCACCCTTCTTTGTGCCGCAACGTTAAAAAAGGAGTAGTTTGAATCGTCATTGGATAACACTAGAATATCCGGCCATCTTGGAGCGATTGGCCGAGCATACGGATTTCTCCGGTGGCCGCGCGCTGGCGCTGGCCCTGACGCCTGCCCCGGATTACCGGGAGGCCCGTGAACGGTTGGCATTGACCCAAGAGGCGCGCGCGTTGTTGGAAGCCCGTCCCGATTTTGCGCTGGGCGGTGTGCGCGATGTGCGCCCATTGGCCGCGCAGTCCCAACGTGGGGTGGTGTTGCAGCCCTCTGACTTGTTGACTGTGCGGGAAACGATGTTGCGCTCGGCCCTCATCCATCGTACCCTTTCGCGTTTGGATGTGCAATTTCCGGGATTGGCCGACATTGCCTGGCGCTTACACGCGCTTCCCGCACTAACCGATGCTATCAGCCGTGTGTTGGATGATCGAGGGGAAGTACGGGATAATGCCTCGCCGGAATTGAGTCGTATCCGGCACGACTTGCATGTAGCTATGGATCGCATTCAGGCGCGATTACGCCGGTTAATTACGTCCAAGGAAGTTGCCCCTTATATTCAGGATGCTCTGATCACCCGGCGCGATGGCCGGTTTGTCATTCCTGTGAAATCTGACTTTAAGGGCCAGGTACAGGGTATTGTCCACGACCGGTCTTCCAGTGGGGTAACATTGTTTATGGAGCCGGTGGCTATAGTCGAGTTGAATAATGCCCTGCGTGAATTAACGCTGGCTGAAGAGGAAGAAATACACCGGCTGCTGGCAGCATTATCAGCCCAGGTAGCGTATAAGGCGGACGAAATTGTGGCGACGG
The DNA here is from genome assembly GCA_016931185.1 of Anaerolineae bacterium. GTDB lineage: Bacteria > Chloroflexota > Anaerolineae > B4-G1 > SLSP01 > JAFGFI01. The sequence goes on along the minus strand of JAFGFI010000245.1, from coordinate 8,545 downwards.
TGGATGCATTAGCGGAGCTGGATCTAACTTTGGCAAAAGCCCGCTATGCCTATGCACTCACTGCAAGTGAACCGGAACTATTGCCTGTCCCTGAAAACTTGACACATCCTGAAGGAGATAATTTACATCCGGGGACTGTGGTTTATCTGAAGGCTGCGCGCCATCCTTTGCTAGACCCGGAAAAGGTTGTACCGGTGAATCTTATGATGGAGGAGGATACCCATATCCTGGTCATCACCGGCCCAAACACCGGTGGCAAGACGGTTTCGCTGAAGACGCTGGGATTGCTTACGTTGATGGCTCAAGCCGGTATGCACATTCCCGTAGACCCTGGGTCACGGCTTTCATACTTTGAGCATATTTATGCCGATATTGGGGATGAACAATCTATAGAGCAGAGCCTTTCAACGTTTTCATCGCATTTGACGAATATCCTGTCATTTCTGGAGGAGATTGATCACCAGGCATTAGTGTTGCTGGATGAGTTGGGTGCAGGTACCGACCCTGCCGAGGGAGCTGCGCTGGCGCGTGCCATGTTGGAATCTTTCCGGCTGGCTCGCGTCACAGCTCTGGTGGCAACGCATTATCCGGAGCTTAAACTGTACGCGCATAATGTCCCTGGCGTTAAAAATGCCTCTATGGAATTTGATGCTGCGACATTAAGCCCAACATATCGCCTTTCTATCGGGCTGCCTGGACGTTCCAATGCATTTGCGATTGCCCGGCGATTGGGGATGCCGGAGGAAATCGTTAAGAAGGCACAGGGGATGCTTTCGGGTGAAGAGTTGCGCGCTGAGGATATGTTGGCCGATCTGCATAGTCTGCGTATCCAGGCGGCGCGCGCACGTGATGAGGCTGCTGCGGCGCGCCGTGAGTCCCAAAAAATGACTGTGGAATTGCGTGAGCGGATGGCCGGGATTGAACGCGAACGTGCGGATATTTTGCGCCATGCTGAAGCGCAAGTGGACGAAGAATTAGCCGCGTTGCGCAGCGAAGTGCAAACCTTGCGTCGCCGGTTGCTTTCTGCTCCCTTGCGGGAAGCGAGTCATGTGTTGAATGAAGTTGAAACGGAACTTGAGGAGTTAACTGTAGCTCTTCCTGAATCAGAACCGTTGGTACAGTCATGGGTAGGCCCTGAACCGGAATTCTCCCCCGGTCCTATTTGCGAAGGTGATACCGTGCGGCTGTTGTCCCTGGGAACACAGGGCACGGTCGCCACGTTGGATGAAGGTGACGCCGAAGCTGTGGTGCAAGTAGGCGCGATGCGGATGCGCGTTGCTCTAACCGATTTGGAACTTTTGCATCGTGGTCGCCCGGTACAGGTGGACACTGCCGGGGTCAATTTGCCCGCGCGCGCCCCTTCGCCGGGGCTGCAAATTGACCTGCGCGGGCATACGGTTGAACAGGCATTGGAGCGGTTAGATCGCTACCTGGATGATGCGACACGGGCCGCATTGCCCTGGGTACGCATCGTCCACGGGAAAGGTACAGGGCGTCTACGCCAGGAAATCTGGCGCTTTTTGGGCGAGCATCCATTGGCAGCGTCGTATGAAATGGCCGGCCCAAAAGAAGGCGGCGCGGGGGCCACCGTGGTGCAGTTGATAAGTAGCTAAGAGTGTTAATTAAAGCAACCGGGGGATGAAGCTCAGACTTCATCCCCCGGTCATATTTGATTGGGGTAGGCAGAATAGACGTGCCCCCTTTACGTTTTGGCCTCTTTGCTTTCACTGCTTTTAGGGGTGCTATGAGTTGCTGGCGTTTCGCTGCCGGTACTTTCTGATGGGGTTGTATCTTTGCGCGCGCCCGGAATGGTGGTGGATGATTTAGCTCGATTATCGGTGACGTAGAACCCAGAGCCTTTGAATATAATGCCTGCGGGTTGGATCAAACGAGTAACTTCTCCTCCACAATCCGGACATATTTTTACAGGTTTTTCTGAAAAGCTTTGGCGCCGTTCAAAACGCAATCCACATTCTTTGCATTGATATTCATATAATGGCATCTTACTAACCTCCCTAACACGTTACCACACACTATTATATAGCGTTTACTTTTATTGACAAGCATTCCACATTCATACCGGGCTTTACGTTCACCACAGACTACAAAAGTCTCAGCAGGCGACTGCATTTTGCACGCTTTCTCTTCAACACTGGCGCTGGGTAAATTCGTTAACTCGTAAGACTTTTGTAGTCTGGCGCATACAGGGTTTGCGTTTACGCTAAAATCGTTTACAATACATGCCCGTACTAATTTGGATTATGACGGCCATTAGGCCGTTTTTGCTTGTTTAAGAGAATGGTATCTTTGTGGAGGAAGTAATTTTATGAAGGAATATACCACGCAGAAAATTCGTAATATCACATTGATTGGACACGGCGGCTCCGGCAAAACAACACTGACGGAAGGAATATTAGTTGCCTCCAAAGCGATCAATCGTCGTGGCAAGGTAGAAGAAGGAACGACGGTCACTGATTTTGACGATGAAGAAATTCGTCGCCACATTTCCCTTAGCACAGGGATAGCCCCAATTGAGTGGAAAGGATTTAAGATTAACATCCTGGATACACCGGGGTACACAGATTTTATCGGTGAAGTCAAAAGTGCCCTGCGCGTGGCAGACTTGGCATTGAGTATTGTTGACGCAGCGGCAGGGGTTGAGGTAGGCACCGAGTTAAATTGGATGTATGCAAAAGAAGAATCGGTACCGTGTGCGGTTCTCATCAACAAAATGGATCGCGAAAACGCTAACTTTGATAAAGCCCTGACCTCTTTGCAGGAAGCATTTGATGCCCAATTCTTGCCCTTGATGTTGCCGATTGGCGCACAAGCAGAATTTAAGGGGATTGTAGATGTCCTCGCAAAAAAGGCATACATAGGATCAAAAGGAGACGCATCCAAGGTACCGGCGGATCTGGCAGATCGCGTCGAGGAGTTATATACTAACATTGTCGAGGCAGCAGTTGAATCAGATGAGGAGTTAATGGAAAAATATTTTGCCGATGAACCCTTAACTCCAGATGAGATCTCGAACGGATTACGGAAAGTTATCGTGGAGGGGAGCTACGTCCCGGTTTTAGTGGCTGCCGGAGGAAACGATAATGTAAGCCTTAATGCCCTGCTCGATATGCTGGTTCAGATTGCGCCCGCGCCCGGCGAACGGTCCTTTATGGCCGAAGGGGCGCAGGGTGAGGAAGAATTTGAGGTAAGTGACGTATCCCCACTAAGTTTACTGGTGTTCAAAACCATGGCAGATCCTTATGTGGGAAAGTTGACCTACTTCCGCGTGTATGGGGGGCAAGTCAATTCCGGCGATACGCTCTACAACAACCGCGCCGAACAGGATGAGCGGTTAGGACAACTCTATGTAATGCGCGGTAAAGAGCAACTATCTGTAGAAACCTTGCACGCGGGTGACATTGGGGCGGTCTCCAAGATGAGCGAAGCCCTGACGGGAGATACGTTATGTAGCAAGGATCGTAAGCTCAAAATCCGCGGGCCTTTATTCCCCAGCCCACTCTACAGCGTATCAGTTTCGCCTAAAACTAAGGCGGACACGGCCAAAATGGGATCAACGTTAACCCGTATGTGTGAGGAAGATCCCACACTACACTGGCACCAGGAATCTACAACGCGCGAGACTATCCTTTCGGGGATGGGAGATGCTCATGTAGATACGGCTGTACGCCGTATGCACGGGCGGTTTGGCGTCGACGTCGAGACCAATATTCCCAAGGTTCCCTACAAAGAGACCGTTACGGCGGTGGGCAATGCCCAATATCGCCACAAAAAGCAGTCAGGCGGCGCCGGGCAGTTCGCCGAAGTCCACATGCGTCTGGAACCCTTGCCGCGCGATGCCGGTTTCGAGTATGTATGGGAAGTGTTTGGTGGACGCATCTCCAGCTCTTTTATGCCCTCTATTGAAAAAGGGATTAAGGGCGTTATGGTCCAGGGCGTGCTCGCCGGTTGTCCTATTGTAGATTTGAAAGTGGCCGTCTATGATGGCAAAGAACACCCGGTAGATTCCAAGGATATCGCATTCCAGATCGCGGGGCGCGAGGGATTCAAGCAAGCCTTCCGCGATGCAAAGCCTGTCTTGCTAGAGCCAATGTATATCTTTACAATCACAGTACCCAATGAGTATGCCGGCGCCGTAATGTCTGACCTGAACACACGCCGCGCGCGGGTACAAGGGATGGATCAAGCCGCGACCAAATCCATTGTGACGGCCCTGGCTCCGCTGGCCGAGATGCAGCAATATGCGATCAATCTACGCGCAATTACCCAGGCCCGTGGTATTTACTCGATGGAGTTTTCCCATTACGATGTATTGCCAGCGCATCTTGCACAGCAGGTGATTGAGCAGATGAAGACCGAGGAATAGCAAAAAAAGAATAGTGCCTTTTTCGTTTTCGGGTTACATCCGAAAACGAAAAGAGCTTTAATAAATCAGGCGAGCTTATCAAGCTCGCCTGATTTATTTCAACTTATGGACTAATTTTAGCCTTCGTTCTCTTCGGCACGCGTGCGGGTAATAACTTCAACGTCACCGGCTTCAGGTGTGCCACCAAGAACCAACGTTTCCTCTTCTTCTTGTTCCTCTTCAGGAGCACTCACCTGGACAACAAGTTCATGGACGGGTGTTAGAATGGTAATCCCAGGCGGCGGCACAATATCGCCCACCGTAATGGATTGCCCTAATTTGTTAATTCCAGAAATATCAATCTCAATTTCTGGAATAAGGGCCATGGGCAAACACTCAATCTCAATTTCATTCAAGTGTTGCAACAATACGCCACCAAAAGTCTCTACCGCGTTGGATTCACCCACTAAGACAAGCGCGACGGGGACACGCACCGTCTCTTTCAAATTCAACGCTTGCAGGTCAATATGTTGTACATTACGTCGAATCGTGTGATATTGCACATCGCGGACAATAGTCGTATAAGGATCGGGTATCCCTTCGACAAATACATAAACCAGGGTACTCGAGCCAGCTTTACTAACCGTGTGTTCAAGATCACGACTCACAAACTGGACCGCGATGGGATCCGTTCCACTTCCATAAATAACGCCAGGTGTGATACCCTCACGGCGCAGCGCGTTCACCTGCTTTCCAATGACCGTTCTTGGCGTTGCTTGTAATTCTATAGCTTCCATCCTTAATACCTCCGTTCACCTTTCTTCATTATCTGCAAACCTGTCCACAGGATGCCGTTGTGTCTGATATGTATCACACTGCTCTCAATGAAAAAGGCCGCAACATTGCGGCCTATCCGAACAGGCCTCAATATTGTAATGTAAATTAAGGCTTTGTCAAACCACTGAACAGGGCTATCGCATTAGAACCTTCCCGGAAGCTACCAACATATCATGTAGTCCAAACACGTAATCATACTGCAAAATTTTCGGGTTGACTAGGCCGCTAATAGCTTCCGGGAAGGTGACGTAAAAATGTGTTAAGATAGACGGGAAACAGTCAACGGGAGGAAAAAGTAAATGACGATCCATAGACGACCTAATATTCTCTGGTTAATGACCGACGAACAGCGCGCCGACTCATTGAGTTATGGTGCGCCATTCGGAAATGGCGGCCCATTCGGAAATGGGGGGCCATTTCCGAATGGCCCATCTTGGGCACACACGCCCAACCTCGACCGTGTGGCGCTGGCCAGCACACGCTTCACCACGGCATATACCCCCAGTCCCGTATGCCTCTCGGCCCGCGCGAGCATGCTCACCGGGCGCTACGGCTCTTCTACCGGTATCCTGAATAACCACCATTGGTTCGCCCAGGAGGACCCGCAATTCTTGACGTGGATATTTGCAGCTCACGGCTACCAGGTCGCCAGCTTTGGCAAACATCATTACCATAGCCAACGCCGCGCCTTTGATTTTGAATACACTCACGTCCTGGGAGAACGCGTGCATTACTATGAATATAAAATCCCGGAGGATACGCGAGCGGCGAACATTGTGCGCTACGACGGCGGGGAAAGCCCCTGGTTGTTGGCCGGACGCTTCCCCGGCACGGTAGACGATACCCCCGAAATGCACAATGTGAATCAAGTATTAGATTGGATACGGCGGCGCGATCCCTCGCGCCCCTATTTCCTACGCTTATCCTTTAATGCCCCCCATACCCCGGCGGTGACACCTGCACCCTTTGATACACTAATTGACGCCGGTATGGTTGACCTGCCACTCGATTGGTCACAGGAGATGACATTTGCCTCCGCTACGCACCGGGACTATCTGTGCGATTACGCGGGCACACACCGCCTGACCGAAGCGCAAATTCGACGCGCGCGGCAGTGTTATTATGGATATGTCGCGTGTGTGGATCACATTTTCGGTAAGTTGTTGGATACCCTAAGCGCTATGGGCGAGTTGGAAAACACCTTTATCGCGTTCGTCACCGACCACGGCACGCATTTGGGTGACCACGGGTTCTTCCAAAAACAGAGCTTTTGGGATGCGTCCGCCCGCGTGCCCCTTTTCTTCGCCGGGCCGGACATCCAGGCACAGACGGTCGACACCCCCGTCAGCACCGGCAGTCTGCTCCCTACGCTGCTTGACCTGGTGGGCCTGGATATTCCCGCGCAGGTACAATTCCCCACTCTGAGCGCGACCCTGCGCGATGGCCCTCCCCCGGACCCCACACCGGTCTTCAGCGAAATTGATTACGGGCTACGGAATTATCGCTCGGGCGAGCGTTATGTTATGATCCGCGACGGCCGATGGAAACTCACACTGTACCGTGATCCGCGCGATCCCACGCGCTACGCGGGCGATGAGGATCGCGTGCTGTTCGATCTGGAAACCGACCCGCAAGAATATCATAACCTCGCCGGTAACCCGGCTTATACATCTGTGATGGATGAATTGATTGCCAAAATAGATGTATGGGATCGTGGACGGACGATTGTAGAATCAGTTTTGGCCGAGAATTACAGAGTAAGCAGGTAAAACACATGGCATATATAGGTAACACTCTGCCCGCGTGGTCACCGGGCACATTAGATTTACACCACATCAGCACAGGGCGCGGCGACGCCGCCTTTTATATTTTCCCCGATGGCACAACGCTATTGGTAGACGCGGGGGAACTCGATCCGACGGCCCCGCGCGTGACCTCGCCGCGCAATGCGCCCGCTAAACCCGACGGAACCCGGCCGGCTTATGCATGGATTGCGCGCTATATCGCGCGAATGTCCTCACCTTTTCCCGAACCGGTACTTGATTACGCGCTCGTCACGCATTATCACGATGATCATTTCGGTATTGTCACCCCGGTGTCTGAACCTTCTGCATCGGGGGCGTACAAACTGACCGGTATCACCGGCGTGGGAGAACACATTCCCATTCACACGTTGTTGGACCGGGGTTATGACTACCCCACGGCTCTCAATGATGAGACTCTGTTACATTGGCTCCGGGCAAATCCGGAATTAACACCGACATACCGGCAATTTGCCGGGACCATGGAAAACTATTGGGCCTTTATCCGCTGGCAGCAAAACAACACAGGGTTGCAGGTAGAAAAATTCGCGCCGGGCCGCAGCGATCAAATTGTACTGCGACACGCGCCTGATAGCTACCCCACCTTCCAGGTGCGCAATATATGTTCCAACGGCGAAGTATGGACGGGCAGGGGTACAGACACACAGCGTGATTTCCCGGCCATTGCGGATTTCCGGCCCCAGGACTTTATCGATGAAAATCTTTACAGCAACGGTATCCATATCCGTTACGGCCGCTTCGATTATTTTACAGGTGGAGATATCCCCGGTATCGTCGAGCTAGACACACCCCCCTGGCAAGATCTTGAGACGCCGGTGGCCCGGGCCGTGGGGGCAGTCGACGCGCTCGTACTCAATCACCACGGATACCGTAACACCACCAACGCGTTCTTTGTCCGGACACTTAGCCCCAGGGTCATTCTCCAGCAAGCCTGGTCGGCCGATCAACCGGGGCAAGGGGTATTAAGACGGCTGCTGTCTACATATCTGTATCCCGGACCACGCGACTTGTTTTCCACCGCTATTGTGGATGCTACACGGATCGTGTTGGGCGAAGAAACCATTGACCGGGCCTATCGCAGTACCCGGGGACATATCCTGGTGCGTGTTGATCCCGGTGGAGAGACATACCGCGTGATCATCTTAGACGATGGCGCCGAGACCTTTGTGGTCAAAGCGGAGTTCGGGCCTTACGAAGCCAAAATCAAGTAATAGAATATTGCACATTGCATTTGCACATTTTTCGGGTTGATTTATAATTTGAGTGTGTTTCATTCTAGTTGGAGAATGTCCTTGCATCAAAGGGGGAAAATTTAACCGCAGATGCACGCGGATACACGCAGATTTTTTGTTTGTTTTCCGTTAAATTTGTGGTATTGTTGCGGGCGGAGTACCGCCCGCAACAATACCCTCTTTTACCTACCGCTTTACGGTCTATTTTCAAGGGAATTACCCATTAACGCGGTGCGTTCACCAGCAGTAGGATGAAAATTGAATCCGTAATTCGTTATTCGTAATTCGCT
>JAFGFI010000244.1 GCA_016931185.1 Anaerolineae bacterium | reverse complement strand
GCAGGATTGCGCGCCCTTACGCCGCTGAGTATTGCTACGTTGCCGGGTGCAGGGCCACGCGATGTTGTGTCGTTGCCGGACGGCACACTCTACGTAGCCGATACCGCCGGGCATCGCATCTGGCATATCACGTCGCAGGGGGATGGACTTGCACTCTGGGGTGAATATGGTACCGGGCCGGGGCAATTCAATGAACCGTGGGGAATTGCGCTGGATAAGGAAGGCTACGTCTACGTGGCTGACACGTGGAACCACCGGATACAGAAATTTGATGCAAATGGACAGTACTTGCACAGTTGGGGCACGTTGGCCCAAGTGTCGGCTTATGACCCGGCAGGCCAGGGGGTATTTTTTGGCCCACGTGGGATCGCAGTGGGGCTGGATGGGAACATCTACGTGACCGATACCGGCAACAAGCGCGTGCAGGTCTTCGATACGTCGGGCATTTTCTTGTGGGAATTTGGGGGCAGTGGCGCGGGACCGGGGCAGATGAATGAGCCGGTGGGGATTGAGATCGACAGTGTTACGGGTGAGATTTTTGTTGCCGATACCTGGAACCGTCGCGTGCAAGTATTTACGGCTGACGGTGTCTTCGCGCGGCAATGGAGTATCTCTACCTGGGCCGGCGGTAATCCTGAAGAAAAACCTTTCCTTACGTTGGACGGTAAGGGTAACGTTTACGTTGATGATCCCGTGCGGCAGCGTATATTGGTTTTCGATACGGAAGGCCACTTTCAATGGGCTATAGATGGTAAAAGCCCGGACTTGGGTCTTGCCTTCCCCGAGGGACTGGCTGTCGTTGATGGTGTACTCTACATCGGCGACGCACATACAAGCCGGATATTAGGCGTGGAATTGCCGTGAAAGGTGTAACATGGATTTTTTTGAAGTATTTCCAAATCTAAATACGCACACAGCTCCTGCTTTGCAGTCGCGCGCGTTGCGGCTGATCTCGGTGGGGGGGATTGTGTATGATGCACAGGCATTTTATTTTGAACTGAGTGATGAGCGATACTGGGTGCGGCCGGGAGAAGATAAGGCGTTAATCGGCTTGGATGTGGCTAAATTGCGTTTGGACGATGTGGTGAATACCCCGGTTAATCAGTTGCGTCGTCATTTGCATAAAACATGGCGATGTGATGTGAGTGTATTTTTGACCGGGTACGCGCACATTTTGGATGAACAGAAAGCGTTGACGGTGTTGACCGGGACCGATTCTACCACCCCTTACTTTTTGATCTTCACGCCGCCGCGTCTGGGTGGGGGAGATGAGGTTCCCGACGCGCTGGTGCAGGCCATTTATCTGATGCCGCTGCACGGTTGGCAGAAGAAGTCCCGCCGCCGGGTAAATTTGCTCCAAATCGGGCGGGACGCGCTAGGAGAATTCCTGGAACGCGATGATTGGGAACTCAATCATCTGCTTGTGCAGCCATGGGCCAAACTCCACCAAGCGAATACTTTGCCTGCTCACACACGTATTCGCCCGGTACTTGCGTTGCGCGGCCTCCAGCATTTGTGGAACGCGGGTGTGTTAGGGCGCGATTTGGCAGGGTAGAGATGCTGAGCAGTATCTTATTGACTTTTATATGTAGTGAGGTTGAAGGAAATTAAAATTTATGATTGCAAACATGATCACGCTATCACGTATTCCATTGTTGGCCCTTATCATCTTTCTGCTTTATCAACCTACAGCCTCCACGCAGTTTATCGCGGTGCCTTTGATCGTTGTCCTCATTCTGATGGATACGTTGGATGGAGTCGTCGCGCGCAAGTTGGGGGAGACGTCACTCCTAGGGAGCGTGCTTGATATCGCCGCCGACCGCGCTGTGGAGTTGGCGCTGTGGATAGTTTTTGCCGATCTGAACATGATCCCCGTGGTGATTCCTTTGTTAGTGATGGCGCGAGGGACGTTTGTGGATGCCTTCCGTTCTGTCGCTCCTTCTAAAGGACTTACCCCCTTTGAGTTGATGCGCTCGCGCCTGGGCCGCTTCTTGGTTAAATCTCCCTGGCTGCGGACGCCCTATGGTGTAGTCAAAGCCGTTGCCTTCGTTCTGCTGGCATGGGCTCAGGGGTTGCAGACCGCCGCGCATCCGGCCTTCGCAACGATATTTACATGTTCACAGACCGCCGCCTGGCTGGCCTTTATGTTCTGTGTTCTCCGGGGACTTCCTGTTCTTATTGAGGCCCCAGGTGTGCTGATGGCGGAGGACAGTAAATAGCGAGTAGCGAACAGCGAATAACAAACGATGCTATAATTCTTCCGTAATTCGTAATTCGTAATTCTTCTTATGGATCTTAAAACCTTCTTCACTAAAGGATGGCCGACGCGCCTGGCTTTTTTGTGGGGGAAGTATTTCCCCCCGCGCGCGGGGCGGCATGTGGCGGCGGTGATCGCGCGCGGCATTGTGACCTTGAAGCCTTCGCTCTATTGGGTGACGCGCGATAATTTGCGTCACGTTCTCGGGCCCGAGGCATCGGAAAAGGACCTGAAGCGCGCTGTTTATCGCCTCTTCGTGAATGCTGTGCGTGGATATTATGAACTATTTCACAATGTGGGGCGAGGGGAAACGCGCCTGGAGCGATTCCGTCCTCCCGTACACATTCCGCCGGAAACGGTGGCTATGATCCAGCAAGCATTGGATACCGGACGTGGTGTGCTCATCCTGGGCTGTCACATGTCTAATTTTGACCTGGCAGGGATCGCCCTTTCTCAGTGTTTGCCAGTGCCTGCGCAAGCTCTTTCCCTGGCCCACCCGCCTCCCGGATTTGAGTTATTCAACCAATTACGTCTTAAGGCGGGTAATGGTGTGATTACACCGATCACGCCGGCTTCTTTGCGAGACGCGATCCAACGTTTGCGCGCGGGGGGGATCGTGATGACGGGTGTAGATCGTCCGGTAGCGGAGGGCTGTGAGCCGGTGGAGTTCTTTGGTGCGACGGCACATTTGCCCGTCGGCTATATCCGTATCCCGCTGATGGTCGATTGTTGGGTCATTGTGCTCTCGTTTATTTATGAAAATCACAAGAAGCCGGGTGACGGCGTCTACCGGGTTATTGCCAATCCTCCTATGGAAATGGTACGTACCGGCAGCCGGGCACAGGATATTCAGGTGAATCTGCGGCGCGTATTGACCCAAGTTGAGGATTTCATCCGGCGCGCGCCCGATCAATGGATGATGTTTGTCCCCGTATGGAAAGATAACGGTGAAAGCTAAACAATTTTTTGCCCAGGGTGGCCCGACCCGGTTTGCCCTGCGTCTGTCGCGTTATTTACCGCCCGTCGCGGGCCGGTGGCTGGCAGCTTTGGCTGCGCGATTGATTGTTATCTTGAAGCCGGATATGTACCAGGCCGCGCGTTCAAATCTGTGCCATGTGTTAGGGGTAGATGTCTCTTCCAAACATCTCAATCGCACACTGTACCGGCTTTTTTTCAACGCAGCCCGTGGCTATTACGAATATTTTCATAATGCCAGTTTAGGCCGATCAGAGGTGAAAGACTTCCATCCGCCTGTCAAATTGCGGCCGGAAACCCAACGTCACATTGAGGAAGCCCTGGCTTCTGGACGGGGACTCTTTATCCTGGCTTGTCATCTCTCCAATGTGGATATGGGGGGGGCGGCCCTGGCGCAGGCGCTGCCCGTGCCTTTACAGGTGCTTTCCCTGTCCGATCCCCCCCCCGGCTTTGAGATTTTCAATGCCCTGCGAGAAAAATATGGCGCGCTGATTACGCCACTGGATGCTCACGCATTGCGGGATGCAATGGTACGTCTGCGTAATGGAGGTGTGGTTGTCACCGGCCCCGATCGTCCCATCGCTGAGGGTAACCAACCGGTAGAATTCTTCGGTGCAACCGCGTATCTGCCTACCGGTTATATTCGTATGCCCCTGCGCACGAATTGCCTTGTGATGACATTGGCGGTGATAGAGGAAGCAGGCGTTTATTGGATTACGACCCATCCCCCGATGGAAATGGAACGCACCGGCGACCGGGATCGGGATATCCAGGTCAACCTGCGGCGTATCCTCTCTGAAGTTGAAGACTTTATCCGCCGGCACCCGGAACAGTGGATGATGTTCTTGCCGGTGTGGGGGGAAGCGTAAGGAATTAGGAGTTGCGAGTTAAGAATGAAGCGTTAGGATGTTTTCGTCTTAACCTTTTACTTCTAACGCTTATTTCTGTGGAGGTTAGGTGCCCCGATTAAAGCAATTAGATATACAGGGATTTAAATCTTTCGCGGAGCCGGTGACGTTTGTGTATCCCACTGGTATTGCGGCGATTGTCGGTCCAAATGGAAGCGGAAAGAGCAATGTGGCCGATGCCATCCGTTGGGTCCTGGGTGAACAGCGACTGACGACTATCCGGGGGCGTACGGGAGAAGATATGATCTTTGCCGGTAGCCCTAAGCGCGCGCGCGTCGGGATGGGACGTGCCGCGCTCACGTTTGATAACAGTGATAACTGGCTGGCAGTGGATTTTGCCGAAGTTACCGTTGAGCGCAGGACTTACCGCGACGGGAAGACGGATTATATGATCAACGGCAATAAGGTGCGGTTGATGGATTTGCGCGATCTGTTGGACCGCGCGGGCCTGGGCCGCGATGCTTATTTGATTATTGGACAAGGCGCGGTTGACCAGGTACTTTCTTTGCGCCCCCCGGAGCGACTCGCGCTCTTTGAGCAGGCGGCAGGTATTGCTCCCTATCGCGCGCGCCGCGAGGATGCTGTCAAGCGATTGGCCGACACCCAACACAATCTGGAGCGAGTTCACGACATTATCGGCGAAATTGAGCCCCGGCTGCGGCGGTTGCAGCGGCAAGCGGAGCGTGTGGAACAGCATTCACAATTGATGGCGATGTTGAACGAGACATTGCGCACCTGGTACGGGTATCTGTGGGGCAGGGCGGTGGTAGACCTGGATCAGGCGCGCCAGCATGTGACCTACCGTGAGACTCACGCGCTGCAACGGTTGGAGGATCTGGATGGTCTTGAGACGCAGATGGCCGGGACTCGCAATCAGATCGCCACAGTGCGGGCTGATCTGGCAACGTTGCACCGTGAAAGTAGCGAGCGTCATACCGAAGCTGAGCGACAGCAGCGCGATCTTGCCGTGGCCCGCGAGCGACGCCGCCAGTTACAGGCGCGCCAGGAGGAGAGTGTGTCCAATCTGGTTCCCCTGCGGGCGGCGCTGGAAGCCGCGCGGGAAGAGGTTATTGCATTGGAGGCTGAACTCGCCACTAATAGTACGGCTTTGGCGGACGCGCGCGCGCAATTGGCCGAGGCTGAAGCTGCGCATCGTGAGCTAGAAAAGCAACGTCACGCGCTGTTGGCGCGTCAGGGACAGCTTCAAGCCCACGCACTGGAACACCGTCATCGCCTGGCCGACCGCCAGAGCCGCCATGAGCAGGTGGAGGCGCGTCTGGCACAGGCTGCCCGCCACGAAGCAGAATTGACCGCCACATTGAACTCGGCGACCGAGCGCCGCCGGGAACGGCAAGGTACAGTTGAGACGACGCGCCGTGCATTAGAGGTCGTGGAGGCCGAAGTCCGTGATATGCAGGAAGAAGAGGCGCGGATTCAGGCGGCGTTGGAGACGGCGCGCGCGGAAAGCGAGCATCTTCGCCGGACTGTGGGAGATAAGCAGACGGAATTACAACACGCGGCTGCGCGCTTGGATGCCCTGGAACGCTTACATGCCGAGGGGTCTGGCCTTTATGCCGGTGTGCGCGCGGCTGTGCATGCCGCTGCACAGGGGGAATTGCATGGCTTGCCGGGTACGGTGGCCGAGCTTATCCATGTTCCTCCGGAACTCGATCGCGCGATTGAGGTGGCATTGGGTGGGCAGTTGCAGAACGTAATTGCCGCTACGTGGGAGGATGCACGGGTGGCTATTGACTGGCTTAAGCGGCAGCGGGCCGGGCGCGCGACGTTTCTGCCGCTGGACAATCTGCGCTCGGCGCGCCCATTGGAATTACCCTCCCCTTCTGAGGGATCTATGCAGGGTATCCTGGGTCTGGCATCGGATCTGGTAGATTATGACGTGCGCTATCGTCGCGCTGTATTGCTGCTTTTGGGGCGCACTGCCGTGGCGCAAAGTTTGAATGTAGCCCGTAGCCTTTATGCCCGGCTTCGGGGAGGATTTCAGATTGTCACTCTGGAAGGGGAGATTGTGCGCTCCAGCGGTTCTGTCACGGGTGGTGAAGACCGCCACCAGGGACAGGGAGGGGGATTGTTGGCCCGTGAACGTGAGCGGCGGGAATTGCCACCCCAGGTTGCCGTATTGGAGGCCGAAGTCCAGGCTGCGCGAGTGGCCTATCGTGAAAATGAGACGCGAGTGCAATCTCTTGTGCAGGAGATTCAGGGGATCGGGGAGCGACGGCGCGAGGCCGCATCCCGGCGCCGCGAGGCGGATCGCGCGTTGGAGAGCGAAGTGCGCGCGCTGGATAAGCTGATCCAGGAGACGGAATGGCAACAGGCGCGGCTGGATGAAGTGCAGGCCGAGCAGGTACAGCTTACAGAGACCCGCGCGCGCCTGCTGGAGGAGCGCGCGGTTTCAGAGGCTGCGTTAGCCGAGACCGAGCGCCAATTGGCTGACCTGGAGCAGTTGCTGGCCGGATTGGTGGATCAGGAAACCGCCGGGATTCTGGTGGCGCAGCGTACTCAGGTCGCCCTGTTGACCCAGGAACACGATAATCGCCGGGTGTTGTTGGAAACCCGTCAGCGCGAGTTGGTGCGCCTGGAACGGCAGATCTCCGGGCAAGAGGAGCGGATCGGCGCGTTGGAGGGGGAACTGGTGACGCTCTCCGGACAGTTGGCCGAGTTGCAGGCGCGTTATGACGCAGTGCGCGGTGCGGCGGATACACTAGCCGGTCAAATTCCGTCACTGGAGACTCACTTAGCCGCATTAGAACAGGTGTTGGCAGAGCAAGAATCCCAGGCGACGGGACTTCGCCGCGTATTACGCGAGGCAGAACAGCGACTTTCACAGGCAAAATTGGAGGCCAATCGCCGCGAGGAGCGTATCCAGGCATTGCGTCACGAGATTGAGGAATCATTAGGCATCGTTGTAGGCGATCTGCCGGAGACTCTGTCAGCGCAGCAGCCACTTCCATTGGAGACGATTGTCGCGCCTTTACCTACGGTAAAAGAATTGCCGGAAGGGGAGGGGGGTGTCTCGCTGGAAAAGCAGATTCGTGACTTGCGCGCGCAGCTTCGTCGCCTGGAACCGGTTAATCCTGCTGCGCAGACGGAATACGAAGAGGTGATGGAACGGCACACGTTTCTTCGTGAGCAGGTGGACGATCTGACCACGGCCTCGGCTCACCTCACCCAGATCATTGCGGAATTGGACGAGATGATGGAGACCAGCTTCCGGGTAACGTTTAAGGCGGTTGCTTCGGAGTTTACGCGCGTCTTCAAGTTATTATTCAACGGCGGTCAGGCCAAGTTGGAATTGGCGGAGGAAAATGGCGAATCCGGGGTGGAGATTACGGCTCGCCCGCCGGGTAAGCGCACTTCTGGATTAGGGATGCTTTCGGGGGGAGAGCGCACGCTGACGGCGGTGGCTCTGCTGTTCGCGG
>JAFGFI010000013.1 GCA_016931185.1 Anaerolineae bacterium | reverse complement strand
CGACGAACGCTGGGCTTACGTGTTGGAAACTGTGAGGGATCAAGATGCGGTGGGACCTGAGGCTGGTCAAGGGTGGGTGCAGACCGTGTCTATCGACGAGATCGCCAGCCCGGCGGATCCCGATCCGGAAACCTTACTCGGCACGCGCGAAAAAGTCTCCGGGCAGGTTATTTACCAGCAGCTTGCCGTAAAGAGTGGGCTACTCTACGTCGCGGCAGAGGACAAAGCAACCTCAGCGCAACCCGAACGCGGCTTAGTGGCAGTACTCGATGTCGAAGAGGCCGCGTGCGATGCGATCTTCACGAAGACGCTGGATGGCTGTCCAACCTGTCCCGAAGAAGGCGACAAAGCCGGACGCTGTGTTGTCCTGGCGCACATCCCGAAATATCATAGCGGGAAAGGTTTTCACGATCCTGGCAAATCGCCCGACGGTGAAAGCGAGATCGATAATCTGACGTACCGCTCGATGCTACCGAGTACGCAGAACATCACCGAAGTCATCCGCTGTATGCTCGAACAAGGTATTGCTGAGGGCATCCCCGGGCCGCGTGGCGCTGCGGGGCCTCGCGGCCCGGCGATCCAGGAAGTGGTGCTGGCGGAAACGCAACCCGCGCCCGGTAGCGACCCGACGGTTGCCCTCGAAGCTATTCCTGATGATGAGGAAGGCGATTTGCGGCTTGTGCTGGGTATTCCAGCAGGCATTGATGGCGAGGATGGGGAACGCGGCCCGGGGATTACTGCGGTCACGATCACGACGCTTGAGCCCGGCAGTGACGCCACCGCCAGTTTATTCCATCTTCCCTTCCCAAGCCGTGATTTTGCGTTACGCTTGGGTATTCCAGCAGGCAAAGACGGCGAGGATGGTATCAGAGGTCCGGGTATCGTAGACGTCGATGTAACGACACTAGCACCCGGCAGTGGAGCTACCGCATCGCTAGAAACGATTACCGCTGATCCAGAAGGTGACCAGATCCTCCATCTGGGTATCCCGCGTGGGGAACCGGGAGAGCCAGGAGGCGATGAGCGTGTGCCGCGTATTGTGGCATTGAGCTGGAAGCATGATGCCATTATCCCACCAGGTGCATTTCAGAATTTCCTGGTAGATCCCAATATCACCGACCCCGATCCCCGCACTGAACACTTAGGATTGGTCATCATGTTTGATAGCGAAATTGATATGCGCACCATCCTGCAAGAATCCGATCCTGGCAACCCTGAAGCGCCAACTCGCAGCGAAGTCTTTCAACTTTACGCGCGTCTCTTCGATGATGCAACCGGGCTGCTGTGTGAGTGCCTGATACCCGGAGCGACGCATATGCCGGTAGAAGTCCTGAATATGGACGGTGATGATCTTATCACGGAAATAGAGCCGCGACCTGGCGCAGAAGTAGCAAAAGCAGTGCGTCTGGTATTTGCGGAGAAGAATTTTCCAGGCGTGTTTGACAGGGAGCGTCTGTTCGTGCGCGTTGTCCTGAGGGCTGATTTCGTCCTCGATGTAGAAGAGGGTAAAGGGGTAGACGGCAACTTCATCGGCGGTAAGCTGCCGACGGGCAACGCTCGTCAAGGAAATACCTTTGAAAGCTGGCTCAGGATGGGCGATCCGAACGATATTTAGGAGAACAGACATGGCTGACACTAATACCAATCTGATCAGGCCACACTACTTCGACCGCCAGCAGTTGACGGCTGCCGATCTGAACGCGGAGCAGCAGTACTTCCGCGAACGCCTGCGCCGCCACAATCGCTTTATGCATGGATGGGGCGTTGTTTGCGGGGCGCAGGTGACGCGGGCGTCCGGTGATGATCCATGGGAAATTGCGATCGGAGAGGGATACGCGGTGACTCCGCACGGTGATGAAATCTACATCCCATCGGGCACTACATTCAACACACGACTAGGTGTGGAGTCATGTCTCGGGGTTTCTTCACCCTGCCCCAATCCAGAAGACCTGAGTGGCACTGTTAAAGAAGGAGTACTTCGCATTGTCCGTGCCAACATCGACCCAATCGGTAAGGATGTAGGTAACAACTACAATGAGGAGTGGGTTGACATACTGGTCTTAGAAACCACGAATCTAAACAATTACGTGCTACGCCACGTCATCAATCCCGGTACGCCGCGAGAGGGACAGGAAACTTATTATAGCTTCAGCGAAAGAGAGCCATTTACAGCCGGAACTGTGGTACGCATCCATTCAGGGGCACAGCGTCATCATACAGCCCCAGAACCGGAGTTCGTCCATCGCTATCGGGCCAGCCAGATAGGTAACTGGCGTCTCAATAATACTGGTGACACTATCTTTGTCCTGAATGCCCACGGACAATACGTAACGTCAGCCTCTTTCCTGCCGGAATCACTGATTCCTATCGCTGAAGGAATCGTCTTTTTGGTAGCCTGCCCGGCTGAAGCGTTATGTTGTCCACGGCCAGGCCTGCCTGCCCAATGTCAACCACCCGGCGGTTTATATGAGTACAGCCGCATATGTGAGACGATCCAATTTAGGATTGTCTGTGTACCTCCACCTCCACCTTCACACAGTAAAGGGGATGTATCGTGCGAGGAACTGAAAGATGTCGTGTGTAAGCACGCGCACGTTCAATGTCCACAAGCAACCGCTGAGGATGATAACTGTGTTGTGCTAGCACGTATTGCGGTTGGCGGGGACAGTATCATCGCGCCCGACGACACCCCAGGTGAATTGAGTCATCGCCGTCAATTACTGAGTGAATCACTCCTGCTTGCCTACTCGCAATGTCAATGCGAGATCGCGCCGCCGGTAGCAAATTTTACAGGCACCCCAACATTGGAGCAAGCACCACTGACCGTATCTTTTGACAATCAATCTACAGGGATTTACACAGCCTGTCGTTGGAACTATGGCGATGAGACACTGAGTGGAGAATGCGAGGATCACAAACACACATACACACAACCTGGCGTTTACACTGTTAGCCTAACCGTCGATGGTCCGGGTGGCACAAACACGGCGACGCGCACAAACTATATCACAGTGCACCCGGCGCTATCCGCGTGCGCGCTGGAAATTCTCGAACGCGGAACTATCCATGTCGCGCTACACGAATCATTTGACTGGCCGTTCGCTTTTACAGAGAGATTGAGCCAACGGGTCGGATTCCTGTCGGACCTCATCGAAAAGATGGTTGAACGACTATTTGAAATACCAGTCAATGTTGAGCTATCCTTGATAGATGACAACCAGTATCTGACGTCATTGGCAGCCGGCAACGCGCCCGACCTCTATATGCCACGGATTCCAGAAAATCTGCGGCAGGCTTTAGAGCTTTGGACAAGTAATTACTTCCTCGACGGCCTGCGCCTATTGATCGATCCGGCGCTATGGAAGCGGTCGGGTCTTGATCCCAACGAAATAAAGGCATGGGACGGTGCCACCATCGGTGTGCGCGAGGGTGAAGAAACTACCGAAGGAATCTTAATAACCGTAGCCGCCAACGCAAACATTCGCATCGGAATAAAGCGGCTCGGGTTCAGGGATAATCCCCTCACGCTGTTAAGTCAGGGGAGCATTCG
>JAFGFI010000243.1 GCA_016931185.1 Anaerolineae bacterium | reverse complement strand
TTTTCGATTTTCAAGGGAATTACGCATTAACGCGGTGCGTTCACCAGCAGTAGGATGAAAATTGAATCCGTTATTCGTAATTCGCTATTCGCTATTTTCAGAGGAGGAATGATAATGCTTAATGATTGGGAAAATCCCCAGGTAACAGGACGAAACAGAGAACCCGCGCGCGCCACATTGTTGCCCTATCAGGATATCCAAAGCGCGCTACTGGACAAGCATGTGCCTAGAAATGGCAGTGCGTCCGTTTATTTCAAGCTACTCAACGGTGACTGGCAATTCAAGTGGTCACCGGACCCGGCATCGGCGCCAGAAGATTTCTATGCCGACAATTTTGATGTTCAAGACTGGGCTACGATTAAAGTACCCGGCAATTGGCAAATGCAAGGATATGGCACGCCGATGTACACAAACGTCCAGTATCCCTTCCCGCCCGACGATATGCCCCGTGTACCAGAGAACAATAATCCTGTCGGTTCCTACCGCACTACGTTTACTATACCGGAGGCATGGAACGGACACCCCGTCTTCCTTGTCTTCGACGGTGTAGACTCGGCCTTCTATCTATGGATAAACGGCGAAATGGTAGGCTACAGCCAGGACAGCCGCTTGCCCGCCGAGTTCAATATCACCAGCTATCTGCGCCCCGGTGAAAACACGCTGTCCGCGCGCGTCTATCGTTGGTGCGATGGTAGCTATCTGGAAGACCAGGACTTCTGGCGATTAAGTGGCATCTACCGCAATGTGTATCTTTTCACAACGCCTGATGTTCATATTCGCGATTTCTGGGCATGTCCCGATCTGGATGCCGATTATCGTGATGCCACCCTCAACATTCGCGCAGATATTGTCAAGTATGGTGATATTGATGTGGCAGGATATGTATTAGATGCGCAACTCTTAGATGCTGCGAACCTACGAATTGCGAATTGCGAATTGCGAATTGCGAATTGCGAATCAGCGAACTCACAAGTCTCCATTACATTAAATGTTGCCAATCCGGCGAAGTGGTCGGCGGAGCATCCGAACCTGTATACATTGTTGCTCATTCTCAAGGATGCCGCGGGGAATGTATTGGAGGTGGAGCGGTGTAACGTCGGTTTCCGCAAAGTGGAAATTAAAGACGGAAAGATTTTGATCAATGGAGTGCCCGTTTACTTTAAGGGTGCCAATCGCCACGAACACGATCCCGACACCGGGCACGCGATCAGCGTTGAATCTATGATTGAAGATATTCTGTTGATGAAACGTTTTAATTTCAACGCTGTGCGTACCTGTCACTATCCTGATGACCCTCGTTGGTACGATCTGTGCGACCAATACGGCATTTATCTCATTGATGAGGCTAACATCGAATCCCACGGCGTGTGGGATGAACCGAGCAAAGACCCTGAGTGGAAACTATCCTTTATGGATCGCGGCATCCGCATGGTCGAACGAGACAAGAACCATCCGAGCGTTGTGATCTGGTCAATGGGCAATGAATCAGGCCACGGGCCAAACCACGCCGCGCTGGCCGATTGGATTCACGAACACGACCCCAGTCGCCCCGTTCACTACGAATCCGCCCACGACGAGCCTTATGTGGATATGATCAGCACAATGTATCCTGACCTGGAACGCCTGGTAAAGATGGCGACAGTACCCGGCGAGGAACGGCCCTTCATCCTGTGCGAGTACGCCCACGCGATGGGCAATAGTCCCGGCAATCTGAAGGAATACTGGGACATCATTGAGCAATATCCCCGCTTGCGGGGCGCGTTTGTGTGGGACTGGGTGGATCAGGGGCTACGGCGTACCACGGAGGATGGCGAGGATTGGTTCGCCTATGGCGGCGATTATGGCGAAACGCCACACGATGGGAGCTTCTGTATCAATGGCGTTGTCTTCCCTGACCGGACGATTCACCCGGCGATGTGGGAATTCAAAAAAGTCTACCAGCCCGTGACCGTCACCGCCATCGACCTGCTCGCGGGTCAAGTTGAAATTATCAATAAATATCACTTCTCCGACCTGGGCCATTTGGATATCGCCTGGACATTGGTCGCCGATGACCTAGTTATCCAGCAAGGGCAATTGCCCACCCTACATACACCCGCGGGTGAGCGAGAGAAGGTTACCGTGCCATTCGAGATTCCCTCCCTGGAACCAGGAACCGAATATTGGCTGAAGTTGAGATTCACCCTCAAAGAAGCCACTTTGTGGGCCGATCAAGGTCACGAAGTCGCGTGGGTACAGTTCAACATCCCGTTCGATGTGCCTGAAATCCAGCCTGTCGCAGTCAAAAGCTTGCCTACACTCAGTTTGGAACAAACGGATACCCAGGCTACTGTAACCGGCACGGACTTCTGCCTAATCTTCGACAAAGCAGCGGGCACTCTCGCCGCACTCCAATACCAGGGCCAGGAGCTTCTCAAGCAAGGGCCGAAGTCCAACTTTTGGCGCGCGCCGACTGAAAACGATCTGAGTCAGTGGCGCGAGAGGGCCGCGATCCAGTGGCGCGAAGTGGGCCTCGATCAACTTGAGGAAGCGGTTATGAGTGTTGAAGTCGCGCAATCTGGCCCGAGCGTAGTCACATTCAAGGTGAATACAGTCTGCACTCCCGCCGAAGGCGCAGAGTTGCCCCGGCCGATGGCGCCTCACGAACACGCAGATGCTTTGAAAGAGCTTCTCCAGTGGGTGATGGACAAAGATGCGCTCAAAGCGCTTTGCCAACGGGTTGGCGTGGATTATGATGCGCTTCCGGGCACTATCAAATCAGCCAAGATCAAAGGCCTGCTTGGGATTTTTGCACAGGATGACCGTATCCCTGAATTGTTGCAGAGCATTTTCGCCTTCTTAAAAGAAACCGCGCCGGATAAAATTCCGCCTGAATTCGCCGCCGCGCTTTCGTCGCCGGAAGCACAACATCCCACGACCCTGCCCCCTCAACCTCCGGCACGATTCGAATGTGCCTACACATATACCGTCTATGGCAGTGGTGAGATAGATATTGATGCGCGCGTCACACCGGCCAATGAGAATCTCCCCTTCCTGCCGCGCGTCGGCTTGCAGATGACGCTGCCCGGTGGTTATGAACAGTTCACATGGTACGGGCGCGGCCCCCATGAAACTTATGTAGACCGTAAAGAAGGCGCAGCCATTGGTGTTTATAGTGGCAGTGTGGATGAACAATATGTACCCTATATTGTCCCGGAGGAAAACGGCAATAAAACCGACGTGCGCTGGGCCGCGTTGACTAACAGCGACGGTGTCGGGCTATTAGTTGTAGGGAAACCGGTGCTGGAGGTCAGCGCGCATCACTACACCACGAAAGATCTAACCCAAGCCAAACACACTCACGAATTGCACTACTGTCAGGATATTACACTGAATCTCGATTACGCGCAGTCGGGATTGGGCAGCGCGAGCTGTGGGCCGGGCCGGTTGGAAAAATACCAGCTTAAGCCCGAAGAGGTCCGTTACAGGCTGCGGCTGTGTCCTTTTTCGGAGAAAAAGACATCGCCGTTAGCCTTAAGCAAGCAAACCCTTAAATAAGATTAACTCAGATTACTACCTGGACGGCTTTAAGAATTTTGGTATGGGTTTAGTTTTGTGAGCAAACGGCGCCATTGACGGCAGCAAAGCGGCTAATGAAGGTTAAGCGCACTGCGGTCAGCGCCTGGCGGTCAACCGCCAGGCTACAGGACCACGCCCCGTAAACGGGGCTTAGACCGCAACTTGGACCGTATGAGTCCCCT
>JAFGFI010000242.1 GCA_016931185.1 Anaerolineae bacterium | reverse complement strand
TTCACGGAGCCGGTGGATGGCGGCCTCGTTGCCTTCACTGCGCCCGCAACGGGGGCCAGCGTCACCTTCGCCCAGAGCCTCACGCAGACCATCACCAACGGCGCGGTCAGCATCACGGCCACGGCCAACGGGCGGGCCGGCGCGTACACGGTCACGGCCGGCACGCACGGCGCATCCAACGTGGATTTCGCGCTCACCAACGTCGGCTATACACTGACCACGGCCATCACCGGCACGGGCGGCGGCACAGTCGCGGTCCATCCTGACGGCGATTATGATTACGGCGCGGTCGTCACGGTCACGGCCACACCGTTCATCAGCTCCACCTTCACCGGCTGGAGCGGCGATTGTGACGGCGCGGGCGCGTGTGTGGTGACGATGACGCAGGCCAGAGCCGTCACCGCGATGTTTGCGATCAAGCGCTACGTCCTCACGCCGACGGCGGGGATAGGCGGCGCGATCACGCCGGGCACGCCGCAAACCGTGACCTACGGCAGCGACCTGGCCTTCGCCATCACGCCGGATACCGGCTATCACATCAGCGACGTGCTGGTGGATGGCGTCTCCGTGGGCGCGCAGAGCGGTTACACGTTCACGACCATCACTGCCGACCACACGCTCAGCGCGACGTTTGCCCGCAACGCCTACACCCTGACCGTCCACATCAGCGGCGCCGGTACGGTGACGCGCGTGCCGAGCCAGACGACGTATCTGTATGGCGACGCGGTGACGCTAACGGCTGTTCCGGCAGCAGACTGGTACTTCGGGCAGTGGACAGGCGATGCGAGCGGCATCTCTATGGAAACCGCCGTCACGATGGACGCCGACAAGGTCATCACGGCCATGTTCCTCGCCACGCCGCCGACCTACTATACGCTGACCGTGCACCTCGTTGGCAATGGCGTCGTCACGCCGGGGGTGGGCGCGCATAGCTACCTCTCCGGCACGGTGGCGGACTTGCGTGCAACTCCGGCAGCCGGCTGGCAGTTCGACGACTGGAGCGGCGACCTGGCAAGCGTGGCGAACCCGACGACGCTCCTGATGGATGGCGACAAGGAGGTGACTGCCACCTTCACGCTCAAACCGGCCGGCCCGGTGAGCTACACCTTGACCCTTGCCGTCGCGGGCAACGGGCAGGGGACGGTCACGCCGGGCGTGGGCGTCCACGAGTACCTGAGTGGCACGACGGCCCTGGTCACGGCGACGGCGCAGGCCGGCTCAGCGTTCATCGGCTGGAGCGGGGCCGCCACCGGCGCGGCGAATCCGGTTGCCATCCCGATGACCGCCGACCAGGTGCTGACTGCCACCTTCCAGGATGTCCACCTGGCCGCCTTCACCCTCACCGCGCAGCCCGCCGCCGTGTATGCCAATGGTCTGGATGAAGTCACCCTCCACTTCACCGCGACGACGGCGACCGGCAACGGCGCGCCCTTCGCCGGGCGCGTCGTGACGCTGCAATGGACCCATGGCTTCTACGCCAGCCCCGTCACGGCGACGCTGGACGCCGCAGGCAGTGGGACTGCACGCTACGTCGCCGGCGTCGTCCCCGGCACGGCTACCTTCACAGCTACCCTCACCGATACAGGTATTGTCCACACGGCGACGGCCGCAGTGGAACTCAGGCCCAATCCGCTGACCGGCGCGCTGGACTTCGTGGTGGGACACGAGCTGATCACGTACACCTTCGTCCTCACCAACGCCAGCGGCGGCTCCCAAACCGGGGTGGTGCTGACGGGTAGTATCCCGGTGGACACAGCGTTGGTCGGTGTGACCGGAGGCTTCACGGTGACGACCGGCGGGGATTACGACTGGGGATACGTCACATCCCCGATCACCCCCAAAATGGAACTGGAACCCGGCGCGAGTTACACCCTGACCTGGACAGTGCGCCCCCTCGGCATGATCGGTGACATCATCACGCAGGCGCACGCGGAAAGCGACACAGCTCGCTTGCGATTGGGGATCGTGCGGCGCGTCTATCGCATCCTGTTGCCGATGGTATTCCGCAACGCTCGTTTTTAGTCCGGTAAATGTCTGACCATCCCGCTCATCTCTCACCCTGATAGTGAGGGATGAGCGGGATTACAATGCACTGAGCAGCAACCATAGCACCATATTCACCCCTAGACCCGCCCGTGTCATCACGACGCGGGCGGGTTGCGTGGAACGCCCCCACCGGCAGCGACTTCACCGGCGCCGCCACCTACCCGTATGCTTGCGCCTTACCCTCCGGCCGCCCCCTGATCCGCCTATGTTAATGGCTAAGTGTCGCTGAGATTAATGGCTAAGTGTC
Organism: Anaerolineae bacterium; assembly: GCA_016931185.1. Classification (GTDB taxonomy): domain Bacteria; phylum Chloroflexota; class Anaerolineae; order B4-G1; family SLSP01; genus JAFGFI01. The sequence goes on along the minus strand of JAFGFI010000242.1, from coordinate 38,839 downwards.
GCTTGACAGGTGGGGGTGGGTAATGCTGGCTGGGCCGACCCAAGTCGTCCCGGTGTTGGCAGTGGGGGCGCGGACGCAAGCGGTGGCGAACCGGGTGGTGCATCGGCTGAAGGCGATCATATCGCGTTCCGGACGGCGTTGACCCCGCTGAATCTGACATTGCCCTACTCATACACACTCAATGGCGGCGCGGCGCGCACCAGCAGCGCGAACCCGCTCACCTTCACGCTGGATTCGGGGTCGGTGGGCAGCATCACGGTCGGCGGCGACTTCACCTGGACGCCGGCCGCTGCGGGCGTTTACACGGCGGCCATCCACGTGAGTGATGGGGAACTGAGCGACGCCGTTATCATCACCATCACCGTCACCCTGGAACCGGTCTATGCCCTGCGGATTGCGACGGCGGGTGATGGGCAGGGGACGGTCACACCGGGCGTGGGCAATCACAGTTACGTGAGCGGGACAACGGCCCTCGTCACCGCGACCGTGTCGCCGGGTTCGACGTTTAGCGGTTGGAGCGGCGTGGCCACCGGAACGGCCAACCCGGCGATGCTCCTGATGGATAGCAATAAAGTGGTGACGGCCACATTCCTCGCCACGCCGTCGACGTACTACACGCTGACCATGGGGATTGTCGGCAGCGGCGTCATCACGCCGGGCGTGGGCGCGCACAGTTACCTCTCCGGCACCGTCGTGGCCTTGAGCGCGAGTCCCGTGACCGGCTGGCAATTTGATGAGTGGAGTGGCGCAGTCACCGGGACGCTCACGCAAACGCAAGTCACGGTGGATGCGGATAAGAGCGTCACGGCGACGTTCACCCTTATGGGAGCCACAGTGCGGCTCTATCTGCCGCTGGTGATGCGGAATACTAATCCGTAACGCGACAGAACATTGTGACAAATCAAGCCGCAGTCCACCGGATTAGCTAAAATAACTCCGCCGGCGCACAATGCGCCGGCGGGATTGGGGGCTTGTGCGTGCAGCGATGGGGTATTGTGGGGGATTTGGTGTTTAAGGTCGCCAGCATACTGTTTGCCTGGTATCCCAACTTTTTGACCCAGAATCAGCTTAAGGCAAAATATTCGCGTTATTCTTTTGGGCGGGCACCGTGATCTCGTAAGCGGATAACACAAACTCGCCTTTCCCGGATTCCAGCTCCGTGCCAAATTCCAGATCTGCAATGTAGCGATCTTTTTGGATGACTTGCTTTTCCAACAGATACCCCAAAAAATGACCGATATTCAAGGTCCCAGAAAGCAGCGGTTCGCGCGTCTTAAATGCAATGTAGGTCCAGCTCGCAGCACTGCCCCCACTGGCATCGCCGTGGCCGGGCGCGACGTGGACAGTGTAAGTGATGCCATCAAACGCCACAATGTCGTATACCAGCGGGCCGGGCATCAGGTCCCCGGCGTCTACCCAGATCATCACTTCATCGGTGATATTTTGTTCTGCGGGTGAGGGATCGCCGGTGAGCCATATATCAAACGCTACGTTCCATTTCCCCGTCGCTTCGATGGACGCGGTGTAAGTCACCAGCAGATCGCGATCACTGACCGGCAGCGGTAGCCTGCCCGTAGGTGACTCCGCATCCCAGGGCGAATCCCCATACATCACTTCAGGATACGCCTGGATCTCGCCGGCGTCGCCCGGCCATTCCCATCGCCAGCCCATCGCCGTTGGGGGCGTGGTGCTTTGTGCGAAGATACATTGTGTGTAATCCGTCCGGTCGCCTTTGTTCCACACGTTGTTGTGGAGAATGTAATCCCCCACCTTGATCCGCTCATAATCCGCGCAGGCAGAGAGCGCATACGTCGTTTCCGTTGGCTCCTGGGGGATGGTGATTGTGACACTGGTAGGCACCGGTAACGGGGTTTCCTGTAGCCCACTACACGCCGCAAGGGGCAGACATAGGCAAAACATAAGGATGGCTCGTTAATTTTTTCATCAAAGGTTCCTTTCGTTCCGTAACGCCGGTGGATTTCAGCCACCGATTAAACTTAAGGTAACCGTTTAGTTTTGTGAGTGATTACCTTTTCTGTCACTTGCTCCAGACAGAAACGCGGATTTGGGGGTGTTTTTTCGTTGGCGGGCGTAGCCCGCCAACGAAAAAACACCTCTTTCCTGCGGCTTTAGCCGCTTTGCTGCCATCAATGGCGCCGTTTGCTCATAAAACTAAACGCATACAACTTAAGATTATTGCTTTCGGCAGAAATTGCAAGGGTCGATCGCCCGAGTTTGAGTCAATCGGAAGCTACAGCCAACGCGCTATGGAAAGCGCGGCTACATAGTCATTCTTGACATCGCTTTTCTTCTCTTTATACTAAAGAATGGTGTGTGATACCCCAAATTTGTTGCATCCGGTTCCTGTTTGGCGATGCGCAAGGAATGATTCATTAACGGCTGGCGTTCGCCGGCAGTAGGATGAAAATTTAAAACGAAGCTAAGTTTTCAAGGGTTTTTACAATTTGTGATTTGTTAATTTGCGATTCTCAAAGGAGGAGGATATATGTCGAACGGTGAAAATTCAAAGAAGACGGCCGCCATTGTTTTAGGTGGAGGCCTGAAAAAGGTCAAGATTCAGGATCAGATCTGGTACGAACCTGAAGAGCAAGTGAAAGAGAGGTTAGATAAGGCTTATACGCTCTTTGAGGAAGGAAAAGTGGATTACCTTATTACAACGGGAAAGTATTCCATCATGGCTAGTATTGATCCCAATGTGATGGGTCCCCGCACTGAGGCAGAAGTAGGGAAAAAATACCTCATTGCTAAATTCAATGCGCGAGCAGGTAATGTTTCTGGTGCGAAACGTAGAATTGAAGATTGTATTTTCTACGAGGATCAATCGATGGATACGATTGGAAATGCCTGGTTTGTAAAGAAGATTTGCCTTGAACCTTTAGGGATTACTTCTTGTATCGTTGTTACTTCAGACTATCACATAGAACGTACCAGGGTCATTTTTGAGTGGGTTTTAGGCCCTCAATATGCAGTCGCATGTGCAGAAGCTCCATCACACCTCAGTGATGAGGAAAGGGAGCGCAGGGATCATTTTGAAAAATCCCTGACCGATTATGTCCGTACCCATCTGGCAGGGTCTATTGCTGCAGGCGATGATGAAGCACTACAAAAGTTTATGGAAAATGAACATCAAAAGATGTTTTCCGGGGTTGACCCCCACCTTCCCAGACCGTTGCACATTGGATTGCAAGAAAGTCCAGGGGAGCAGCCAGGATGAGGACACACTTGATCCAAATCTATCCAATGGACTGAACGTATTACCACCATAGGATCAAGTTGCTAGCTAGACAGCAATAAGGGGATAAATTATGCACCATCTAATTAAATATATCGCGGGTTTGTCTTTGATCGTTGTCTTTTTTGCCGGGGCTTGTTCTGCCCCTGGAACACAGAATATCTCTACGCAGTCGCAGTCTACTGTGGTTATTGCTGATTCGGAACCATTGCTGTACGATGACCCATTTGCCTATTGCGCGGCAGTAGGGACTATTGATGTTCCCGATGCGCATTACAATGGTCCTGAGATGCCAGATTCTGTTATTCAGGAACTGATCCGGCAAGAAGTTATCTCAGCCGATGCGCCGTCGGAATTCCAAAAATCTGCAGTCTGGAGGTGTATGAATAGCCAAGTGTGGGCATGTCATTTTGGGGCTAATCTTCCCTGCTTGGAGAAAGCGGATATATCCCAAGTCCCGACCGCGGAAATGGAGGCGTATTGTAAAACGACCCCCGCAGCAGACTACATTCCTGCTGCCGTAACCGGGCGAGCTACTGTATACGAATGGAAGTGTAATGCAGGAAAACCGGAAGTGGACCGGCAAGTTTTCCAGGTTGATCCACAAGGGTATCTGGCCGACTTTTGGTATGAGGTAGTTCCCCAGTGATATTTGAGACATAGATTAGACTCAGTAGAGTACAATGCTTAGGTAGGGCGACTTTGACATGCGATATACTGCTGCTATGTGAACTAAAAATTCCGTTTCAAATGGCGTTAAGTGCGCTCCACCTATGCGTCAACCATAAATTTTGATCTCCTGAGACTACAAAAGTCTCAGCTTAAGGGGTGAAGTAGATGATCGGTTGTGCAACTACTCAGAAGAACCTGAGCGATTCTGCAAATAAACGGCTTGTTAGATTTCGTTTCCTTCGAGCCTTTGGGGGAACTTTCAGAATTCTGATCAACCTGGGCTTTTTTCATCTCTTGGGTAAATTCTTCGGTACAGAATGGGAAAATAACAGAAGGCCAGCGATTTATGGCCGGAATGCCCAAAGATTAAAGAGATTACTGCTTTCATTGCAAGGCATATTCATTAAAGCAGGCCAGTTAATCAGCATTTTGAGCAATTTCCTACCGGATTACTTTCGGAAGGAATTAGAAGAGTTACAAGATAGAATCCCTCCACGCCCATTGAGTGAAATCACAGAACGTATTCGTAAAGAGCTTGGCGAAGATCCAGACCTGCTATTTGCAGAATTTGATCCGAACCCTATTGCCAGTGCATCCCTGGCACAAGTCCATTTGGCTTGGCTTCATGATGGTCGTCAAGTTGCGGTAAAAGTCCAGTATTTAGATATAGAAGTTACTGCCAGAAAAGATTTGCAGACGATCAAGGGATTGCTTTCCTTTTATGGTTTTTTTCTGCGAATAAGGGGGCTTGAAAATCTTCATGGTCAATTCAGCGAAATGATTAGAGAAGAATTGGATTTTCGCCTGGAAGCACAGCATATCGAAACCATAGCCGCTAATTTTGCGGGTAATCCCCACGTGCTTTTTCCGCAGGTAATTCATGAATTATCATCGGAAAGAGTGCTAACAACAGAATATATGCAAGGGGTCAACATATCTGATCTGGCGAAATTGGCAAAACTCAACATTGATAGGCAAGCCCTTGCTGAACGCGTAGTAACCGCCTATTGCCAGATGATTTTCAGCGACGGAATTTATCATGCAGATCCTCATCCGGGAAATATCCTTGTACAGCCGGATGGAAGCATCGTTTTCCTGGATTTTGGAGCGGTTGCCAAGTTGTCAAATGAAGTAAGGGAAGGTATTCTCCAGTTTTTCCGAGGAATTCTAAAACGAGACAATAACCAGATTTCTGCCGCTTTACAACAAATGGGGCTGATAGCCCTGCATGAAGATACGCATCACATCGAACAATTTGTTGACTATATCTATAGTCGTTTCTTGAAACAGATGACCGTCGAATCTTGGAATTTGTCGGATATTCATGTGGATATGCAGGATAAATTGGATATGATGGCGGACTTTTCTAGAATGGATTTCTCTATCCGGGAACTCATGGTAACTTTTCAGATACCGAAAGATTTGGTGTTATTGGAACGCACGCTTTTGCTATTGATGGGTTTATGCACTCACCTCAGTCCTACCATGAATCCCATGAAAACGATTCAACCGTATTTAGAAGAGTTCGTTTTTGGCAAAGATAAAAATTGGGTCAAGCTTATTGAATCAACGATTAAAGATATAGCCCTTTCGATCATCACCGTTCCAGCGGATATTCAGACGGTTCTTACCAAAGTCAGTCATGGAGAATTAGAAGTAAAAGTAAAAGGGATGACTGAAAATATGAATCTGGTTTATGCTTTAGGTCATCAATTACTTTATAGTATGTTCGTTATGTTTTTCGGTGGATTTGGATATTTGGCTCATCGTAATGGAGAAATTTTGCTTTCCAAAGGCATGTTTGGTATCAGTATCTTCTTCTTGTTTAGCTTAGGATGCTCTTGTTTGCGTGCCCGTAAATGGCAAAAAAATCGGTAACTCCCAATCCATCGGCGATGCGCTACCGTAAGATCATATCACGCTGACGTTGTCAGTGATAGTTAAGGAAGGAGTGGAAATGAGCGATCAATATATCATTCGTGAAGGTGTTTTCCAACATGTCATATTAGAAGGGACGAGTTATGAAATCGGTCGCAGACAGGCCGAACTGCTACAAGTGACGAATGAGGATTTTTTAAATTTCTTTACTTCCCAGGAGGTATGTCCTGAAAAATACGGTTTCACTACCTTCAAGCAACTTCAAGAAGAATACGAAGTGGCTTGCCCAGGGATCAATGATGAAATCCAGGGCTTTGCCGATGGTCTAGGAATCCCCATCGAGAAGATCAGATTTTACGATATAAGCCATCTCGTGCAGGCTAATTGTTCACACATGGTGGTATTGCCCCGTCTCACATACGACGGTCACTTGTTGGTGGGCCGCAGTTATGAGTGGAAACCGGAGGAAGAGGACTTGCGGTTATGCACAACACGAGTTAAGGGTAAAGCCTGTCACATTGGTTTTTCGTGCCTCCTATTTGGACGGATGGAAGGGATGAACGAGTACGGCTTGAGCCTTACGATGTCGGGGGGAATGGCAGCCGGACTTCCAGAGGAATGGAATAAAAAGACGGGGTTAAACTTTTGGGTAGTGCAGCGAGGTATTTTGGACAGTTGCCGAGATGTAAAGGATGCTTTGGAAAAGCTCTATGCCTGTACACCTACAAGTAACACCAATATATTGTTAGCTGAGCGAAGTGGAAAGGCTGCACTTGTAGAAATCTATGCTGGAGAACTGCAAGTGAGGGCGATTGACAGTGCCTCTGATGTGCCCTATCTGGTCTCTACTAATCACTATATCTTGCCCGGTATGGCTGAGCGGAATTACCATCAGTTTATTCTTGAGAATTCCTTACCACGGGCTGAGGCGTTACGGGCATGTATTGAAAGAGAACGTCCAAGAGTTACACGCGAGACTCTACGTGAGATACTCGCCAAAGAGATTCCCTATGGGTGTTTTGGGCCTTACTACTCCGGTGGGTTTGGAACCCTCTGGTCAATGATTTTCGATCTGACCGTGGGTGAAGTTGAGATCTGTTTTGGCGCGCCTGGCTATAATCCCTGGCGTAGCTTCACGTTAGAAAACATGGGGACAACCCAAACGTATCAAGCGAAATTCCCGGACAAACAATAATACTTTGACTGAGAGATTGGGCCAGTCTCCAGTGCCAAGACTGGCCCAATCTCTGGGTAGCAACTTGAGTTAGTATACAAGGATGTACCTGATAAAAAGTGAAGGAGGTTCCTACATCAAATTTCCCCTTTTATCTACTTGGCGTATAATGAAAGGAATGTGGTTACTACGTAGACGGGCGCTCCTTTGCTAAGGTTTTGAGTATACCTTTTGCAAGGGGGGCTGCGCAGTGACTGCACGTGAGGTATCACACGTGAACCATCACACGTGAACCATCACACGTGAACCATCGCACGTGAACCGCAATTCTGATATATCAGTATGTTAAAGGATATAGAACAAGGAGGGAGTGAGCGTACAAGAATTACGTCTTACGTTTTGTCCTATCGCGTATCACGTTTCACGTATCACGCATTACCCTTTTTCAATCCTCAAAATTTATTTCATGGAGGCAGACTACATGGGTCAGGTACAGGATTTTGTACAACGGGTAAGTTCTAATATTGAGAAGGTGATCGTCGGCAAGCGGCAAGTGGTTCAGGCAGCGATGATGGGCTTATTGAGCAATGGACACTTGCTGATTGAGGATGTGCCCGGCGTGGGCAAAACGATGCTGGCGCGCAGTATCGCGCGCTCTATCGGCGGCTCCTTTGGCCGGATTCAGTTTACGCCCGATATGCTCCCCAGTGACGTGACAGGTGTTTCTATTTTCAACCAAGCCACGCGCGAGTTTGAATTCCAGCCAGGGCCGATTATGGCACAGATTGTGTTGACAGACGAGATCAATCGTGCTACGCCCAAAACGCAGGCCGCGTTGTTGCAAGCGATGGAGGAGCGACAGATTACGGTTGATGGAGTTACTTACGATTTGCCTGCTCCATTCATGGTGATGGCCACGCAGAATCCCGTGGAATACGAGGGCACATTTGCACTACCAGAAGCGCAGTTGGACCGCTTTTTGATGCGCGTGAAACTCGGTTATCCCGCTGTCAATGATGAAATGGAGATTCTCGACCGGCAACAATTCCGCCACCCCCTGGTGGATTTGGAACCGGTGGCGACGCCGGAAGAGTTGCTGGAGGCTCAAAAGGCCATTAAAGATATTTACGTTAGCCCGGCGGTGAAAGAGTACATAGTGCGGTTGGTGCAGCGTACACGTGATCATCCTGACCTTTATTTAGGGGCCAGCCCTCGCGGTAGCTTGACCCTCTACCGGGTTGGACAGGCACGGGCTGCTGTCTTCGAGCGCGACTATGTCCTGCCTGATGACATCAAGGCCATTGCGACCCGTGTTCTGGCGCATCGCTTGCTTCTCAGCCCCAGCGCGCGCCTCCGCAATGTTGCGCCAGAAGATGTTGTCGCCGAAATTTTGGAGAATATGCCGATCCCGGAAGGCGATGTGAGGGAGACAAGGTGACAAGGTGACGGAGTGTAGGAGTGTAGGGGGGAATTTAGAACCCGCAAGTGGGTTAACTACTGAACCATCCTCACTCGGATTGTGAGTTATAACTGTATCTTCACAGACCGCATTATGTTTCACGTATGAGGACTTATGGACCAACAAACAAAACCTCAGATTAAATTAAACAGTTGGTTGTTACCGGCACTGGCGTTGGTTTGTTTGATTGTTGACTTGCTTGCGCCTTACCGGGGATGGCGTATTTTGTATATTGGACTAGGCGGCGCGTGGGTATTGAGTTTCTTCTGGGCCAGGACATTGGCGCGTCACCTCAATCTGACGCGCGAGATGCGCTTTGGATGGGCACAGGTGGGGGATCACCTGGTAGAACGGTTTACGATCAGTAACGATGGATGGGCGGCGGCAGTGTGGATCGAGGTTAAGGATGAATCTACGATGCCTGAATACAATGTGAGCCGGGGCACAGGTATCAAGTCCCATGACTCTATTCGCTGGCATACGGAAGCTGTGTGCAATCGCCGCGGTCTGTTTATCTTGGGTCCCACGCGCCTGGAGACGAGTGATCCATTTGGTGTCTTTAATGTCACGATGGTATATCCTGCCACGCGCCCTTTGTTGGTATTGCCGCCAATCGTACCCTTGCCGAGTATCGAAATCGCCTCCGGGGGACGTTCTGGAGATGCGCGTCCACGCGCGAATGCCCCCGACCGTACAGTGAGTGCCGGAAGCGTGCGCGAGTACACTACAGGGGATAGTCGCCGTTGGATTCACTGGCGCATATCGGCACGGCGTAATGAGCTGTATGTGCGGCTTTTTGATGGTACACCGTCCGGCGACTGGTGGATTCTCCTGGATGTGGATAGCCATGTTCAAGTGGGGAAGGGAATTGATGCAACCGAGGAACATGCCGTCATCTTGGCCGCCTCGTTGGCCGATCGTGGCTTGCGTGACCGGCGCGCAGTGGGATTAGTCGCTCATGGGGAAGATCTCGTCTGGCTACCGCCACAATCGGGCGAAGGACACCGGTGGGAGATCCTCCGCTCGTTGGCGATGGTTAAACCCGGCACGCGCCCTCTTTCTGAACTTTTGGAACGTGTGCGCCCGAATTTAGCTCAGCGTACCAGTATTATCATTATTACGCCTTCGGTAAATACACGGTGGGTGGAAAGCCTTGTGCCGCTGGTCCGGCGGGGCGCGCGTGTGACGGTGTTGTTGCTAGATCCTGTTTCTTTTGGCGGTGAAGGGGATACGCACCCGGCTGAAGCGGCACTTTACGAGCTGGGGATTGCAAATTATCTTATTACGAAGGACGTTTTGGATCGCCCGGAGTTGCGCCCTGGTCGTAAAGGAGTCTGGGAGTGGCGTATCCTGGGTACCGGGAAGGCCGTGCCCACGCGCAAGCCGGTGGATTCTGCCTGGAAGGTGTTGTCGTGACTGTCGAGTCCCGGGATTTTGAAACGCCGCTTTTTATCAGAGTGATACGCCGTTTGGGGCCTAAATCTCTGCTGAATTGGGCGCTGTTGTTATGGGTATTAGGTACGGTTGCCTATGGGGTGGCGAACAATGTCCAGGGACTGGATAGTGGGTATGCACTGATTGTAGCCGCTGTGGCAATGACCCTGGGGTGGTTCTTTGGATGGTTGCAGATGCCGGCCTGGTTGTCGGGTATCCTGGGTGGGATATTGGGCATTGAATATTTGTTGATCCGCGTGGGCCGGCTCCAGGATGAGATTTTTGAAGTAGTAAAGGCCGGTGCGCGGGTGCTTTGGGGGCTTGAACGCTGGCGTTTGTTAGATAAGCCGTTTACGGAGTGGTCGGTGTTACCGGCTGCCCTGCGTCAGTTGTGGGGGGGGATGGGATTATTGTTGTCACGAACTATTGCGTGGCTGGGAACATTATTCTCCGGTACCCCCGTTTACGAGCCGGTTGCTATTGCCCTGGTCTGGGGGTTAGGAATTTGGGTAATAAGCTATTGGGCCGGTTGGGTAGCCCGGGGCAAATACGCACCGTTATTGGGGATATTGCCCGGGGGGATTGTACTTTCGTTTGTGATTGCCTATGTGGGCGCCAAATCTTCTGTCTTGTTGCCGATGCTTGGCGCCACATTGGTGTTAATGGCCTTGATCGAATATCAGTCTCACGAATTTCAGTGGTTGATCCATCGGGTCGATTTTTCCCAGGACCTATGGAGTGATGTGTTACTGATTGCTACCGGGCTTTCCCTTTGCCTGGTATTGGTTGCGGCTGTTGTGCCTTCTATCTCGGTTAAGAAATTGGTAGAGTATGTACAAGAACTGACAGAGCGTGAGGAGGAAGATGGAGAAACGGTAGCTGAATCCCTGGGGCTTGAACAGAAACCGCAACCTCGAGAGTTAACAACGCTTGAGAAGAAGGTAAGCACGGGATTACCGCGTAGTCACTTGATCGGCTCTACACCAGACCTATCACGGCGTGTGGCAATGGTAATAAAGACAGGTGAGTTGCCGCCTATGTTGCCTGAGACGGAGCCAAATCTTGAAACGCCCGAACATTATTGGCGCAGTATTGTGTATGATATCTATTTTGGCCGGGGATGGGCGACCAGTTCTGTCGAGACGATAGCCTATGCGCCGGGAGAATTGGTCTCTGCTGCTGAAGTATCTCACACAAAGACGTTGCGTCAGGAAGTACAATTTGTGGGGTATACCGAGGGTCTGGTTCATGTAGATGGTACGCTTGTCGCGGTGGATAAAAAGTATGAAGTCTCGTGGCGATCGCTAGCGGATATGTTTGCCACGTCATTGAAAGAAAATGCAACCACGTATCGGGCCGATTCAACTGTGTTGGTAGTGAGTGGCGCGGAATTGAAGGAGATTGAACCTCTTTATCCATCGTGGATTACAGAACGCTACCTCCAGCTTCCAGAGGATATACCGGGGCGTGTGATTGGCTTAGCCCGTGATCTAACGGCGACAAAATCCACGCCTTACGAGCGCGCTCTGGCTATTGAGGCCTACCTGCGTGAATATACGTATGATTTGAATGTGCCATATCCACCATCAGGTCATGATATTGCCGATTATTTCTTGTTCGATCTGAAAAGGGGCTATTGTGATTATTACGCGACCGCGATGGTGGTTTTAGCGCGCGCTGCCGGATTGCCGGCGCGGATGGTGGTGGGATACGCGACTGGAACCTATGATATGGCAAACGCCCGCTATATCGTCACCGAGGCAGATGCTCATGCCTGGCCAGAAGTTTATTTTCCTGTTTACGGATGGGTACCTTTTGAACCTACTGCTGTGTATATGTTACCGGAGCATGAGCGAATTGAGGAACCTCTGATCTGGCCGGAGGCCAATGTGCCCCGTGATTGGGAGCCTTTAGTTTCGGACCGTCCTGTGTTTGACGTACTGTGGCTGCCCTGGTTAGTGGGCGTGATGGTGGGAATTGTCCTGCTTGTGTTGAGTATAACGGTTATCGATGGGATATTTTTGCTGTTGCAAGGGACACCTAAAGCAATGGTAACCCGATTGTATCATCGGTTAAGACGATACGGATATTGGTTGCAAGTACGGGAGCAAGTTGGGAGTACTCCCTTTGAATTAGGACAGACGTTTAATGAAACGTTGGTTAATATTGCCAGTCTGCACGAACAAGGGGATTTGTTGGAGCCATTGAGTGACTGGATCGATCAGATTGTTGCAGCGTATGTCCGGGTGTGGTACACGCGTGATTCGATGACGACGGATGAACGGCGTGCCCTAGTATGGATCTGGTGGCAATTGCGTTGGGGGTTGTTGTTAGCACGGATGTGGCGTCACCCCCTTCGCCAGCGCGCAGTTATGCCGTAAATCTTGTAAAAAGGCCCGGTTTTTGCGGATATCGCATCCGCAAAAACCGGGCTTTTTGATTTACCAACGCTTGCGTGGGATAATAATCCACAGGATAATGTAGGGGACTATACCCGGTAGCCCGCCTGGCAAGAGCAGGATCAAAAAGAGCAACCGGAACCAGAATGGAGCGACTCCATAGAATTCACCCAGCCCCCCGCACACACCGGCGATAATACCGCGTTGCCGACGAAGTTTATCTTTTCCTGACATGCTTTCACCTCCTCATTGTGTAGCATTTTCAAGATCATTACGTAAGTCACTATCAAAAGTTGCACTGACTTTCAGGTAATAGACTAACGAAACTATTCGTAATTCAATTACATGCTTACATTCTTATTTTACAGCATAAGCCGTATTTTTGCAAGTGAGAGGATGCAAATTGAGGATGTTTATACCGCAATTACGGTCTAAATAAAGGCCTTTTTAGAGAAGGTATTTTTCTTGCCGCGCGTAGTGCGGCAAGAAAAATACCTCTTTCCCGACCGCTAACTCAAACGAAAGGCCCCATATCAATTTATTAGAAATGGTCCGGTGTCCAGGTGTACGCATACTGCCGGGGAAAAAGCGCGTGGAGCAGGGGCAATGGCATTCCCTTGGTGATCACACCCGGTGTATTTAACACGTCGCGCGCACTGCGATACCCTACGATGAGTTGCATGAGAATATCTTGGGATAGTTCGAGTGAGTCCACTGTAGAAGCCGTTACCTTCACGGTAAGGTGTCCCTCATTAAAACTAAGATGTGTGATATCAAGGTCGGTTTTGAGGGTTAACTCCCCGGTATAGCCGGCGAGGGATGAGCAAGACAGACGTCGCTCCAACTCTGCTCCTAGTTTTTCAAAGAGTACGCGCTGGTTAAGGATGCGCATCATACCACCACCGTAACGGGGATAAGTGATAGCCCATTCTACACCATACCGCTGCGCCAGTTCGGCAAATGGGTGATCGGGCGGAATATACAGTTTGATGTCTTCACATCGCTTGGCTATAGCTTGCACGGCGAGCGTGTACAAAAGGGTGGGATACAGGGCCGGGTCAACCGCTTCTACTTCGGCAACTTTTACCTCTTTGTCATAGCGATCCCAGACCATATAGGCTAATAAATGTCCTGTGGCGTCCTCCCAAAGCAATGTCTCCGGGGGATCGCCAAACCACCACGTTCCCTTACGGAACTCAGGAAATGTTTCTAGGGTGCGGATAATGCTGCATGTTCGCACAGCGTTGTTAGTGTGATAGAGGTCCAGGATCGCGGGCATGTCGGCTGCCGTGATAGTGCGGGTTGGATACGTCTTTGCCAGGGGGGCTACGGCCTCTGCATCACGCGTTTTAAGGACGCAGCGATAATCGCCCAGGCAACTGGTGTAGCCCCATTTGATGTAGAAATTATCGATGCCGAAAAGTTGTGAGATGTCATATCCCTCCGCGAGCATATAGGCTAACGTATCTTCGAATAATTGGCGCATGTAACCCTTTTTCCGGTATTGCCGTTCTGTATGTACGCCCCCGATACCTGCCATCCGTACTTGCGCAATACCGATGCGCTGTGAGAGGGCAACTACACTCAGGTTACAGGCAAGCGTCTCATCGTCTAACCATAATTCTCGGATGTGATAATGATTTTCATCACGGGTTGTAATTTTCATAACGCCTAACTCTTTACTTTTAACTTCGACCTAAATTCCGGTACGCCCTGGATTCCCAAATTGATACGAAACAGTGCGCCGGCGCCCGGTCCTTCTATTTCTTTGCCGTTGATATTTGCCGTGGTGATGTACATGTCGGTGTAATCCTCACCCCCGAAGGTCACGCACGAGACTTTGCGTGCAGGAAAGCGTACTCGTTGTACTTCGGTGCCATCGGGAGCGTATCGCACCAGGCAGCCGCCATCCCAACGCGCCGACCAGACGTACCCCTCCGCATCTACTGTCATTCCATCCGGCCCCCCTTCGCCATCAGGAACTTTGGCGAAGATACGTTGATGACTGATGACGCCGGTGTGTTCATCATAATCAAAGAGATAAATTTCGTGAGGGCGCGTGTCGGTGTAATACAACCCCTTCCGGTCCGGGGTGAACCCCATGCCGTTGGAGACCCCAATACCCCCCAATAATTCAGTCAGTGTGCCATCGGGATCGAGACGATAGAGGTGGGCGGCGCGTTCTGGAGTAGCCATCGTGCCACAGAAAACCCGGCCTGCCGGATCGGCAATGACGTCATTGAAGCGTGTATTGCTCTCGGCAGGAATTTCCTCAATGACGATCTCCATCTTCCCCTTATGCCAGAGTCCCACCGTGCCTTTGTCCATAAAGCAAAGCAGGTCGCCGTTTTCCTGGATAGTGAATCCACCGATAGGTCGCCCTTCGTGACATTGTTCGTGATGTCCGGTAGCGGGGTCATAACGGAACAGTCGCCCATTAGGAATATCTACCCAATAGAGACACTTTTCATCAGAATGCCACAAAGGGCCTTCGCCTACGGTACAATTGTAATCTGCGATAAGTTCAGGTTGCATTTTTTATTCCTCTTTAACTTTTATCACGGGCTTGTGTTTCGGCCCATTGTTTTGCCATACGTAAGGTGCGCACCTGCGTAGTGGCCAGGACATAGCCGTACATATCGCGCATAGATACATCATAACTCTCTTGCTCCCGCTGGATAATGATGACATCCCGACCATTTCCTATGCTGGTTCGCCATGCCGCGATAGTATCACTCCCGGCGTCAAAACGCATCCAATAGAGCATATTCCCTCCAAAATTTTACACAGAATCCATCTCTGAGACGTATACTGGAATGGGAAGCAGCGCCATTAAGCCGCCGGGCAAGGTCGTGTGGACCGGCGTCGCCGGGCCACCCAGGAAAAGCCGCGCGGCCTCAAGCGGTGAGAGTTGAATGTAAGTGTCTGTGTGTTGCCCGGCTGCAATCTCCAAAGTTCCGTTTTGTACAGCAAGGGTTGTGACGGGCACGCGATCGTGTTCCTGGATACCGATAGCAATAGCGAAATCCTGCAAAACTGCAGCACGTGGGGCCAGAAAAGTGCGTGCTGCCAGGAGTAACTGGGTCAGGTCGTTGATACGGTACATCCAGTTATGAAAGGCATCCCAAAATGATGTGTAGGGCATCAGGCGTGCAAGTCGCTCTGTATCCCAGGCGGAAAGTTTCCACACAATCCGATCGCTGTGCGTCCATTCTAAAAGCGCCTGGATCATACCCATTTCATTGCCGGATGCAGAAACCAACTCAATGATTTCGCCCTCAAACATATTGTTCATTTTGACGATAATATAGCCGTCCTCAGCAATCCAGTAGCGCATTTCCATTTTATGAATTTGTTGTTCCAGATGCGGACGGTGCGTATGACAGAGGGGATAATCCTGGAACCGGGCGACGGTAGTGAGAGCTACGCCTGGCAGCGCCGGTTTGAGATCCACCGGTGTGACATTGCCGGTCCGCTCTAGCGCGCGGGTGGAAAAGGAGAGCGTGTAAACCCGACCCGCTAATTCCCATCCAAATTGACCATACCGTTGCCGATCCCCTCCAAGCCATGAGAGCGGCATATTCTGTGCCCGCATTTCACCGATGACGTGATAGAGCAATTGTGACATATAACCCTTGCCACGGGCCTCCGGTGCAGTCGTTACCCCTCCGATGCCGCCGATGTAGAGCGACACCCCTGCCGTGACTGTTTCCAGAGGGTATAGTCCTACATGCGCAACGAGCTTGCCGTTTTCCTCGATCACGTAGCCCCACGAACATGCTTCAGGTGTGGGTTGATAAAGGTGTGGATGTATACTTGGAAAAAACCCCTTCCACTCTCCAAATCCTCGATCAATAAAGTCAACAAAGTCTTCGAATTCTTCAACGCGAACTGTGCGAATTTTCGTTCCCATATCCTCTCTCTTGATTTTAAGTTTATATTTTTGCTTCTGAACTTTCAATTCTTAGTTTTTGATTCTCTTCGGTCATTATTTTGTAATTGTGCCACAAGATCCCCACGCTACCCAACGTTAAAAGTACCATTATGCCTTCGGTAGCCAAAATACCCCACGTGCCCATCACGTAAACGGCAGTGGCATCTACCAGGGCATGCCAGCCGATGGCGGCCCACAATGGCCAGAGCTTATTGCGTGTAAATGTTTGTAATACGAGCGTGGAGAGCGCGATGTGTAACGTGATTGCCATTATCCGCTCAGCAATGGCCAGTAAGGGATGGTAGAGAGGTGTGTTCCAGAACGCGGTGACTTGTTCTGCGACTTCATTCCCGAATGATGTACTATCTACATTGACAAGGATTGACATATTGATGAGGGTCAGTAGTACCATTCCACCTAAAAGAATGGCCTCAATCCCGCCATGCCCAACACCAAGCATAACCCCCTTTTTCCAGGTACGCGCCTCTTTTTGCCAGAAGCGATATGTGAGATAACGTGCTACCTCTTCACATATCCCCGCAGTCAACCCCAACACCACAGCATTGAAGGGGAGTTGTATCGCTTCTGGTGGGGGGGGCAGGATATTGAATTGGAACAACGCTGTCAACCCGGCATTTAGCGGAAGATGCACCACCTGTGACCCGACAAACGTCGCTGCACCTGCCAGTAAAAGCCGCCAGGGTTCTCCCCAGCGCCGTGAAAGCCGCCATGCCAGCGCGACCGGGATCCCCACCATCAGCACGATTTCGATAATAATCAGAGTAAGTAAGGGATAAGACATAGATGACCTCTATTTGGGTATATTTCAAATAAGTTAGACGATTGAGTCAACACGTAAAACGTAATGCATAAAACGTAAAATCGGCTTACGTTTCACGCTTTACTTCATCCACGCCCGCATCTGTTGCACATATTGCGGGAAGGCAGCTTCAGGCTCCGGTAAATCGCGGATCCAGCGTTTTTCCCATTCCAGAATGGCATAGCCATTGTAGCCTCCCGCGATAAGCAGATCGAGCATTTGCTTGAGTGGGACATCTCCCTCGCCGAGGAAGACATAACGATGCCCTCCCTCAGTAGGTATAGAATCCTTAACATGGATGCTTACAGTATACGCTCCAATATTGTTGTAGGTCACTTCGGGAAGCTCTCCGTTGGTACGGTAAGGGTGATGTAAGTCCCACAAGACGCGCACGCGGGGATGATGTGCTTCACGCATTAACCGTGCAAAAGCGGCAGAGTCCGTCCAATCGTCATGCGTTTCTAATGCCAATGTGACATCGAATTGCTCGGCTTCATCGCCGATCTTGCGCAGATTTTCGACAACGATGGGCATAATAGTATCCACCGTATACCCTTCCGGCACGCGCCCACCATAGACGCGCAAGGTATGCGTTCCTAATTTTGCTGCTAACTCCATATTACGCCGGGCTTCATCGAACTGTTTTTGCTGCTCAGCAGCGTCTATCACCGCGAAACGGGCTGAGGTGGCAATCCCAGAGATGGCAACACCGTGATCCGCGAAAAGTCGCCGGGTCGTTGCCAGATCGGTGGTGAACTCCGTGCAGGCCGTGATGTCCAATTCGGTTAACAGCCCACGAAAATCCACCGCGTCAAACCCCATTCGCGCTGCATTTTCCACGATCTGGCGCAACGTCCAATCGGGGCAACCGAGCGTCGTAAAAGATAATTTTAACATAATATGTCTCCTATAATTTGAATAGTGATAGGGATCCTCTTTGTAACTTTTTAGGTAATCTTCCTGGTTTATGGAGTCTTATGACGCCGTTTCAGGCAAGAGGCCAGCCACAAAATGCCCGCTACCCCTGCCAGAACAACGCCTGGATGCGCGCTGGCCCATAACACAGCCCGCAACCCGCGCCGGAAATGTTCGGTTTGTTGAAACTCTGCCAACGGAGGGCTGATCGGTTGCGTCCAGTCAAAATTACATAGCCGCGCCAGGTAGCCCTCGCGCACTGCGCCCTCGAGACTGAAAATGTGGATGTCATCGCTCCAGCGCTGCGCCAGCAGCAAATCGCGGGTAAGTTCATCCCATGTTAAGGGGGAAACCTGGTCCGCGCCGGCCACCGTCACACCACCGCCTGTACTCCCCACCGCGATGGACTGCGCTACTGGCGCATAGCTCCACAGGATGCCGTGCCCGCGTGGGCGCATAAAGCTACTGTAGAGCATCAACACTTCACGATCTACAGACATATCTATCAACCCAAATAGCCGTTGTAACAGGGTTGATCCTACTTTACGTTCATCTATGACAAAAGGAATGTGATAACTATCCACGCGGTAGCCATCAGCGCGGATCCGTTTGACCAGTGCCGTATACCGGGCACGCGCGACGTGATAACGGCCCGCGTCGAACAATCGTAGAATGATCTGCGGCAACAGAGTCCACTCGCCCGCTGCCAGGCGTCCTATTTCGCGGATATTGGGCTCAATATCCAACCCTATGCCTTCCCAGTGCAGCCCATACTCCGCGCTCCATGTTTTGAAGGTTTCGTAACGGGCGATAGCGTGCGAAGCGTTGTCCAGGTTAAACCAATAGCCTTGTTCCTCTGGCAGCAGCAGCCAGGCGACCATTGGGACTCGCGCTGTATTGAGACGTTGTACCACTTCTGCGCGCTCCTCGCTAAGATCACGCAGTCCCATACTAACACTGGCATCTAGCGATCTTAATTGTGTAATGAGTGTATCACCATCGAAAAGAGTTTGGAGTGGAGTAGCATCCAATTCGCAAAAGAAAGTTAACTTAGGATGTTTCACAACGTTCATGCGTGTTTTTTCGTGTGCCATTTTGACCCTCCTGTTTCGCAGTACACCCTGCTCGTCAATTTACGCCGGACGTATATTTCTATTGTACTGTTGCTTTCGCAACACTGCAAGAAGGGCAATTTACACCCGTAGCATCTCAACATAAGCCAACCGGCACTGGTCCGGCGGGCCGAGGAGCAGACGCGCACCGTTGGAGAGAGGTGCAGCGTCCCCGCCAGGGCGCAATACTTGATGTCCTCCAGTGGAACTCAGTACACGAGCTTCCGGTAAGTCGAGGTTCTCAATATACCATGTGTTCCGGTGCCATTTGAGTACCGCCTTGCGTCCTACGTCCACACCCGGACCTGGCGCGCAGACCGGGTCGGCGTGCCAGGCATAGAGTGCCCGCTCCGGCCAACCCACCATGACATAGCCCCGATCGTTGAAGAAGTGTCCCGCTTGTCCATGCCGGGGACGATAGAAGTGTAGGATGGGAAGGTAGGAAGGATTTTGCAAGGGGGTATGGCATGCCGGGCACTGTGCCTTTTGACCCGGATGTAGGATGTAGGCTTTCAACGGACAATCGGGATTGGCACAGGGAACCACCGAATCCCACATCCGCAATAGGAACCGCTCCCAGTCGGCAGCTAATGGGCGGCGTGTAGGTGTGTGCAAACCCTGTACAAATGCCCGCTCCACCAGCTTTTGCACCGCCGGTGTAAGTAACACGGTATATGGCATAGGTAAATTAGGAATCTGGTTTGAGGTATCGGTGGGATGCTCAATAAACAACGCGCGTTCTCCCAATGCCAATGCCTCATCTATTGCTGGATCCGGATCGTGGAGTTTGGGGCCGAGCAGGGGATGTCGCTGGAATAGCAGCCAATAGATGAGCGTTGCCAGGGCGTGCAAGTCCGTCTGGGGTGAGGGCGGGAGAAGTGAGCTTGGTGATGAGGTTAAGGTTCCTATTAGCTCTGGCGCCATACACATCGGCGTGCCCAGGATATTGGGCGGTAGAAAGCCGGGAACAACCAGGCTATCGCAATCAATGAGCATCACACGCCGCGTTTGCGGATCGGCCAGGAAATTGCGAAAGGATAAATCGGAATGACACAGTCCCCGGAAGTGCATTCGCTTGACTACCCGCGCCATCTGAATTGCCAGTGAGAGGTTGTCCATCCATGTCCCTAATTTTTCTGGGCCGTGTTGCAGTGCGAGTACGCGCCGTTGTTTGCGTCCCAGGAACCAGCGCAGTTCCATCACGCCCGCCGGGGCGCGCAGCATTGTCAATCCCAACGACGGTTGTTTAATAATGGCTTTGGGCCATGAAAACAGTGTATCCCAATACGGTTCGTTCAACACTACACTGTAGTCCGCGCTGATAATTTTCTGTAAGGCAGCCTCGCGTCGTCGCGACTCCCCCTCGTTCTGCACGATCTCGGGTTTGTACAGCTTAATGACATACGTGCCGGCCCTGTCCCAATACAACCGCCCTTCACCGCCTTCGGCAAAGGGATCGTCATCACACGCGATTCGTGTGCCGTCGGCTAATGTGACGAGCATATTACTCCCGTAGCTACACATCTGGTATATCTGGTAACGCCAGGATGTCCGGTTTGAAATGTCATGGCCCAATCGTGGACTTGTAGAGCCAACAAAAAATTGCGCGAGCGATCTAGCCAGAGATATTCATCTAGTGACAGAAAGGCATCTAGGTTTACCAAACGCGGGATCCATGCCAACACAAAGATAAAAACGTATAGTAACTTAATCTTCATTCATGTATTATTTCTTGCTCTTGCTGATATATTTTGTTCTTTCTGTTGTAATTATGTCAGGATTTCTTGAACCTTGTAACTTTCTAATTCTAAAACTGTATTAAGATTGGGCCTGTTGAATTTGTTCTGCGATGCGATCGAGTTCGGCGCGCGCGGGACGCCGTTTGTAGTGTGGGCCGGTGCGTAACCCAAAGCCATCGCCCCGGTAGCGTGGAAAGACGTGTAGGTGGATGTGAAAAACCTCCTGCCCGGCGGCTTCCCCGTCGGCGAGAAAAAAGTTCACACCTTCACATTTTAGATTGCTCTTGCGCAACGCGCCCGCGACCTGCTGCGCGATCCGGAATATGTGCGCGCCATCCTCCGGCGCTAGTTCAGCGAGATTCGCTGCATGCTTATTGGGGATGACCAGCACGTGTCCCGGATTCACGGGTTGGATATCCATAAAGGCAGTGCAAACTTTATCCCGATAAATAACACTGGCCGGTAATTCCCCGGCTAAAATGCGACAAAAGACACAAGTGGTCATATCGTTTTCTCCTGATGCATAAAACGTCATTTGTGATAAATTAACCCAAGTTACCATCTATAACTCAGTAGATCGAAATTGATGTTTGACGCATAGGTGGGACACCCTTAACGTCATTTGAAACGGAATTTTTAGTCCATATAGGCAAGCTTCAGAAACCTTGCTTATTAGATTGACATTTCCAGGCAAAACAAGGGGAAAGTGTCAATCTAACTCGAACCATGCCTCCATATAGCAGCAGTATATCGTGTGCCAAAGTACACTTTACCTCAGCATTGTGATCTACTGAGACTCAGTGTGAACAAAGCCCTCACCTCATCCCTCGTACCCACACTAACACCCTCTCGCATAGCGGCTGCGGTGCCGGCAGCGACACCCCAACGCGCGATATCCGGCAGGGAGAGTCCCTCATTGATGGCGTAGATGAGACCTCCGAGCATAGCATCCCCCGCGCCGGTGGGATTGCAAACCTGGACGCGCGGCGGGTGGACGCGCACTTGGTCTGTTTGTGTGGCAAGCAGTAGTCCTTCCGCGCCGAGAGAGAGCGCAACGGTATATACGCCATAGGTTAAGAAAGCACGGGCGGCGCTGATCGCGTCTGCGTCAGTTTGAATGGTATGCCCGGTCAGCGCCTCGGCTTCGACGATATTGGGCTTCACCATGTAGGGTTTAGCCTCCAACCCCAGGCGTAATGGCTCCCCACTGGTATCAAGCAGGGCGCGCGCGCCGTGGGCTTGCACTAGGGTGATGAGGCGCGTGTAGAAATCGAGAGGTACACCTGGTGGCAGACTACCACACAGCGCCCACAGATCACCGGGTTGTAAACGGGCGTGGACATGGTCAAAGAACGCGCTGATTTCGGTCTCCTGCACGGTGGGGCCAGCCTCGTTGACCTTGATGTAGTGCGCGCTTTCCGCTTCAGTGATAATAATGTTGGTGCGTGTCTCACCCGCGATGGCGGTCAAGTCGGCGGTAAGTCCCTCGGTGTGCAGTTCGGTTTCGAGCTTGTGCCCGATCATACCCCCCGCAAAACCCAGAGCCACGCTGGATACACCGAGTGCGTGTAAGGCGCGGGAGACGTTAATACCTTTCCCGCCCCAATCCTCGCGGACAGCCATAGCGCGGGTCATCTCGTCAAATTCAATTTTATGGACGGTCAGTGTCCGATCTAAAACGGGGTTGGGGGTCACGGTAATGATCATAGAGTATAGCTTTTTTTAAGGTGTCACAGGTTTCTCAAACCACAGTTTTGTGGATTCTACCTGGAATCCCAATGACTTGGCCAAGTGGTACATCGGGAGATTCTGAGTGCTAGTGCCGAGAACGGCCATCTCCATACCACGCTGTTGCAGCAAATGGCAGCCGGTGAGGATCAAGGCGCGGGCCAATCCGCGCCGCCGAAAAGCAGGATGCGTAGCAATTGGATCGGTATAACCAATTTGTTGACCAGTCAGAGCGTTTTCTTCTTGGCTGATAGAACACATACACGAGGCCGCCCATGTGCCATCCGGCGCGATGACGAACAAATCCAATGTGGGGTCGTACTCCGGAACCTGCATCCATGCCAGTCGTTCTTCAATGGTCAAATGGTCTGAGTCAAATGCAGCCTGATGGAGGCCTACCGCGTAAGGAACTTCGTGGTCACCGGCAATCGGGCGCAATATAAAGCCTTCCGGTAATTGCGGCGCAGGCAGCGGATCTTTAAGCGAACGCACGAGGTGCAGTGAACGAAGTTCCAGGGCCTCAAAGCCGTGCTTCTCCAAAACAGCCATGCGCTCTTTATCCTCCTCGCGGCAACTGGCATCAAGTGTGATCCGTTCACCGGGTGTGTATGGGATACGCCCATCCGCCATGGCGCGCTGGATACAGGTAACACCCCAGGCGATCATCTGAGGAAGAATGTTTGCGACCTCAATTTGAGGGGTGAATTCAGAAACTAGGTTGTGGTAGGTATCCACAAATGCAAATCCTACCAGTTCATCACTAGTATCATACCACAGGCGCGTATTCGCCTGCACTGCCGGGATGTTTAACGCCTCTTGGAGATCGACAGGGCTAGGATATTCCGTGATCCGTTCTGCTGGACGGATGCGGGGAAGTAAAGCGAGCATAGCTTGTAAATCAGTCGGACCGGTATAGGGATGTAGGGTAAAATCTAACATGTGTTTCCTCCGAAAGTAAGGATCTTAAAATCTGTAGATTGAAAAAACTCTGCATCATAGTATAGCTATTTTCTTTTTGACTGTCAATGTAGCCAAATTTTGTTTTTGGCCGAAGGGTGAAAAAGTGACACCCGCCCAAATTTGGAGTACAATATACTAGGTATAGGGGAAATGGTGGGTGGGGGGCAGGCTGAGTAGTTACATTCACCATTGACAATTTGTTGTAGGAGGGAATCCGGTGAGAGCGAGTGATACATTGTTGTTGCGTGGGGGAACGGTGGTGACCCCGGAGGGGATGTTGGAGTGTGATGTGTTGGTGCGTGGTGAGAAGATTCAGGCCTTGGGACAGGGGTTGACCGCGCCTGGGGAGGCAGAAGTGGTAGATATCGCCAATTTATTAGTGTTGCCCGGTGTAATTGACGCGCACACGCATATCCAATTGGATACCGGTATCTATAAGACGCCCGATGACTGGTATGTCGAGAGCCGGGCAGCAGCATTGGGCGGGGTGACGACGGTGGTGGATTTTGCCACCCAATTTAAGGGGCAGACCTTTGAAGACGCGCTGACCGTACGTCTCCAGGAGGCCATGCCCTCGGTGATTGATTATACTTTTCATATGATGGTGACAGATGTGCCACCAGGGGAGGAAGATGTCCTGGGTGAATTGGTGGATTTGGGGATACCCAGCATCAAGTTATACACTACATATCGCCCTAATTATTATGCTGATGACGCAACGCTCTTACGTTTGTTGGAAGCCGCTGGGCGTTACGGATTGACAACATTAGTTCACTGTGAAAATGACGCATTGGTCACAGCACAGACGCAGACGTTGGTGGAAGCCGGGCAAACTGGCTGGCGTTATCATGGCACAGCGCGTCCCGCGTTGGCAGAGTTGGAAGCCACGTCCCGTGTGTTGTTCCTGGCACACGCGGCTGGCGCGCCTGTGGTCATTGCGCATAATTCCCTCAGTGGTACGACGATGTTGGTGGCCGAGGCCCGCGCGCGTGGACAGATGGCCTTTTGTGAGACTGCACCGCAATATCTGCTATTGGATAATACGCTCTATGGTGGGGGGGGGACTGGAACTCCCACCGAGCCCTGGCGTTATATCCTCCAGCCGCCGTTGCGCGATGCAGTGGAAAAGGAAAAGTTATGGCGGTTGGTAAGCCGAGGATATGTGGACATGATGATCACCGATCACTGCGCTTACGCGCGCGAGCAGAAAATGGCAATGGATGATTTTACGAAGACGCCGGGCGGGTTGCCTGGCCTGGAGACGTTGTTGCCCCTTGTCGCTACTTATGGTGTGGCCGAAGGGCGGATCGGGTGGCCGGACGTAGCGCGTCTCCTGGCAATGAATCCGGCGCGAATCTACAACCTTTGGCCGCGTAAGGGTGCATTGTTGCCCGGCGCGGATGCTGATATGGTACTCTATGATCCAACAGTTGAGAACATCATCAGTACGGATACCGTGTTATCGGGTTTACATTCAACGGCAGGGTACACGCCCTTTGAGGGTATGTGGGTACGCGGCAAAGTGATGGGCACTCTCCGGCGTGGCTCGTTCTTAGTGCGAGACGGTGAATTTGTGGGGGAAACAGGCACGGCGGGATATACTCCCGGCACTTTTATCCACCGTGATGCGCGGCAGGATTCTTGATGGATTTGTGATACGTGAAGCGTGATGTGTTTTGTGGATTCATATATCACGTATCACGATGTTATGATTAGCTTATGGATCTATTACCTATGATTATCGGTATTGTTATCGGTGCAGCGATCACCGTAGTGGTGCTGCGGGCGCAAGATTCTGGGTTGCATCAAGCATTACGCGCGGAGATTGCGGAGGCCTATAAATCACGGCTAGATGCGGAACGCGCGCGTTTGATCCAGCAGTATGAGGCGCGTATTCACGACTTGGAAGCCGAGCATACAGTGGAATTGAGCTATGTGCAACATCAAGGTGTGGCGCAAAGCCGGGCGGTGCTTAAGGGTAAGTTGGCTGAGCAGATTGCGCCATTATTGCCGGGTTTCGCGTATCTGCCCGCCGACGCGCGTTTCCTGGGGGATCCAGTGGATTATGTGGTTTTTAATGGATATACGGATATCAAGGATAATGCAGGGGATGGCGAGGATCTGGAAGTTGTAATTTTGGACATAAAACAAGGTAAGAGTACGTTGAGTCAGGGACAGCGACGGATTGCGCAGGCTATTGAAGCCGGGAAAGTGCGTTTTGAGGTGGTGCGTGTTTTTGCTGATGGAACGGTGCGGTCGCAGCGTTGGGGAGAGGACTGATCGGAGATGACACAGATATTTGTGTCCGTGTGACAATGAAGAATCAATCTGTTTTTTATTTCTGTAGTGGGAGGGAGTGTATTCATGCGGGATATTGCTGTTGATTTGAGGCGTTGGCGTGCAGAAGGTAAGGGGATCGCATTGGCAACTATTGTGGAAACGCGTGGGTCATCATTGCGTCCTACAGGATCGCGAATGGCTCTTACCACTGCCGGGGAGGTCACCGGCTCGGTGAGTAGTGGGTGTGTGGACGGCGATACGGTGGCCGAGATGGAGGCCATCTTGACAGATGGTGTTGTGAGCCGCCGTCCGTTCTTTGGGGTAAGTGATGAGCAGGCATGGGGTGCAGGGTTGGCATGCGGGGGATCGTTGGATGTGCTGGTGGAAGGTTGGTCCCCCATCTATGATATACTGCTTACTGAGGTTGAAGCGAAAAGGCCGGTGGGCTTTGCTTCTCTCCTAGAGTCACCGTCGGGGGAGATACCGGTTCGTCATATCCTGCGTACGGTTACCGGGGATATTCAGGGAACATTAGGCGATTCTGCCCTGGATGCAGCGGTGTTAGCTGATATGGCAACATTCTGGCCCGGCCCACACGCTGGCAAGCATGACTATCCCCAAGGCGAGGTTTTTGTGGAGGTTATACCTCCTCCGCCCACGCTGCTGGTCTTCGGAGCGACGGATATTGCTGTGCCGCTGGTGCAGATGGGACGGTTGTTGGATTTCCAGGTGATTGTAAGCGACGCGCGACGGACTTTTTTGCGCGCGGAGCGATTTCCTGGTGTGGAGCAGCGTTTTGGATGGCCGCAGGATGTTTTTACGTCTGCAGAGCTAACCGCTGGCTGGGCGGTTGTGGTGCTTTTTCACGATATCAAATTTGATGTTCCGGCGCTGACGCTTGTACTCAAGAGTGAGGCTTATTATATCGGCTTCCTGGGAAGTCGTAAGACACAGGACGAGCGGATGTGTGCCTTGTTAGATAGTGGATTTACGGAAACGGATTGGGCACGTGTACATGGGCCGGTTGGGCTAGATATCGGGGGTAAGGAGCCGGCGATGATCGCGCTGTCCATTATGGCCGAAGTTGTCGCGGTGCGGCACCGGCGGAGTGGAGGGCTGTTACGTCAGACGTCAAATGTCAAACGTTATTGACGCTGACGTTTGATGTTGTATAAGGAAGGATTATGAATGACGAGTTGAGTGATGTTGTTGTGGAATGGTTGCCTGAACCCATCCCTGCCGAAAAATTTCACAAATCTGACGGATGTCCGCATCCGCAGTGGGCCAATATCAATCGTGCTCCTTACGATCAGGTATCTGGTGTTATCTATAAGCGGGCGATGAACATTAAGCTGGTACAGTATGCGCCAGCGGAACCTGCGCCGGAAATGCCAGAACCGTGGCAGGGACATGGCCCAACGGTAGTGCGCTGGCTTTTCAGTGAGCAACCCGGCACGGAAGAAAAACTCCTGGCAGGGGCGACGTTTGAGTTTTTGCACGACACGTCATTGGCCCCTGGTGCAGCCACCGGCCAGCGGGCGCATCCTGGCGTGGATGAAATTGTTTATGTCATAGCCGGGCAGGGAATGTTGTACCATTGTCCTACCGATGGCAGCCCGGTGCTGGCGCGTCCTTTGCGTCCAGGGGATGCGGCGTTGATTCGCGGTGAGGAACTGCATAGTGTTGCCAATGTGATGGAAACAGGGGAATTGCGGTTACTCGTTTTGGGGGTGAGAGCGAAATGAAGAATAAGTCCTTCAGAAATAGCACGACGTTGAGCTGGATTATGATTGCCTCAGGGGGCACGTTATTTGTGTGTGGCGCTTGTATTTTGTCACTGTTACTGTTGCTGGCGGCTGTGCCCACCGATACCTCAACGGAGAACGCCGAAGGATTTTGGGTGTTGGTGTTGATCTGTCCCGCACCTTTGATCGTGATCGGGGCTATTCCCTTGGTGATGGGATATCTGCTGTTGCGCAAAGCGCGGAAAAATAAAGTGCAGGCCGGTAGTGGGGACGATGCGGGCATGCTCCCTGATGTGAAATCGTCATCAACATCGTCGCCCCCAATTCTGTCCGGGCAAGATTTTGAAACCGAGTTAAATCCCTTTTTAGAATCTCCATTGGAGGAATCTGTGCCGTTGATGGCGATGGATGTTGAGGGTACCTCATCCTCTGCCGTTGCTTTGGCATCGGATTTGTCTTCATCGGTAGAATCAGAGGAAAATGAATTACCGGACTTTCTGCCCCCCCCGCTACTTACGGAAGTGAAGGGGACAGGAGACGCACCCGAAATGGTATCGTCGGTGGTGCAGGAAGACCATGCCGGCGTGTTGCACGCGCTGGCCCGGCAGCATAATTGGGATGAGGGTGTGGATAGGTTATTACAGATTATCCGTGACCCGGATTGTGACCAGGGCACGGCCTTGATGATTTACTGGATGGGACGGCCTGAGTGGGATTTGCAATTTGCCGATAGAAGTGCTGTGCCCGATTGGCGATTGGCGGAGTATGATCTGTTGGCTGAAATTAAGCGCCGCTATCAGGAAGGGGCTTACACTTTGCATACTATACCTTTTAACCCTCATGATGATGAAGGATATGACTGGACCAACCAGTATCCAGAGTTGGTGGAGCAATTCAAGTATGAGATTCCCGCATTGATGTTTGAACCTGTATTGGGCAAGATGACGGAGGCGCAGGTGGTGATATTGTGTCCATATTGTATGTCACCCATAGCGGAGGATACGGTAATTTGTCCTACGTGTAAAGAGGATACTACGCGCGATGCCCCGCTGGAACTATCGATGGTGGAGTATGCAGCAGCGTCCAGGACGTTGTGTGACCAGTGTGGCAAGGAAGTGTTAGCATTGGCAATCAAGTGCCCCAAGTGTGGTGCTCACCTTAAGTGAGGGAATATGCAAAAACGGGTAGTGGTGATTGGTGCAGGTGCGGCGGGCCTGATGGCGGCCGGACGTGCGGCGGAAGTGGGCGCGGATGTAGTATTGTTGGAGAAGATGCGCGAGGCGGGGCAGAAGATCCTCGTCAGTGGAAAAGAGCGATGTAATATTACAAATAGCGCGCCACTGGAGAAATTCCTTAAGTATTATGGGCGCAACGGGCAATTTTTGCGCAATGCTTACCATCGTTTTTTCCGTGATGAGTTGCTCGCGCTATTAGCGCGTTACGGTGTGCAGACAGAAGTAGAGCGCGGGGGGCGTATCTTTCCATCCTCTGGACAGGCCGCCGATGTGCGGAATGCGTTGCTACGCTACGTAACTTCCCAAGGTGTGCAGATGCGGTATCTGGTAGAAGCACAGCGGTTGTTGGTGGCGGGGGGAGTTATTCAGGGAGTTTTGTTGAGATCCGGCGAGCAAATTCTGTCTGATGCTGTGATTTTGGCGACTGGGGGAGCATCGTGGCCGGCTACGGGATCTACAGGAGAGGGATACCAGATGGCGCAAGCTGTAGGACATACACTAGTGCCCTTGCGCCCGGCGTTAGTCCCACTCACTGTAGCGGAGCGTGCTCAAGCCCAGGCGCTTCAGGGAGTGAGTTTGCGTAATGCACGCTGTACATTTTTGGTGTCGGATGTCTGCGTCGGCGCGGATAAGCAAGGTAAGGAAAAGGTACTGAAACCGGAGGTCCCCCTGCCACCCACGGGTGAAATGTTGTTTACACATTTTGGTGTTTCTGGTCCGCTTATTCTATCTGCTTCGTTGACGGTGGTGGATGCCTTACGCGCGGGAAAAAGAGTATGGCTTTCCATAGATTTGAAGCCTGGGATGACGGAGCAAGAGGTACACGCCCGGCTGCAGCGTGAGTTTGAAACGCTCTCGCACCGGCATTTGCGCCGGTTGCTCAAAGGATGGGTTCCTACTAAATTGGCTGATTTGTTGGATAAACTCAGTGGCGTTGATCCTGATCAACATGTGCATGGTATTCGTGCTGAGCAGCGCGAGCGTATTGTGGGGCTGCTCAAAAACTTTCGCTGGGAAATTACCGGTTCTCTCCCGTTGGCTTCGGCTATGGTCACGGCCGGCGGTGTGGCTCTGAACGAGGTAGATCCGCTTAGTTTTGAGTCTAAGAAGGTCCCAGGATTGCATATTGTGGGGGAAGTATTGGATCTGGCAGCAGATACTGGTGGATTTAATTTGCAAGCAGCATTTACGAGCGGATACCTGGCCGGAACCCACGCGGCACAATAGGTGGCGATGTGGATAACGGGCTATTGCTGAAA
Source organism: Anaerolineae bacterium (assembly GCA_016931185.1). Lineage (GTDB taxonomy): Bacteria > Chloroflexota > Anaerolineae > B4-G1 > SLSP01 > JAFGFI01. Next base: position 8,843 of record JAFGFI010000242.1, on the reverse strand, counting down.
CACAATCTTAACGTAAATAAATCTTGACTTTTTACTATGTGCAAGGTATTCTCGAAGGTAACATATTAAGGAAATTGGACCAACAACTGTGAATACAACACTATATCGCGGATGTACATATCCGTACCCTTATATTGCGATTGAAGGCGTCATTGGCGTAGGAAAAACCACTCTGGCGCGTATGTTAAGTCAGCGGTTTGGTGGGGAGACGTTACTAGAGGCGTTCGACGCCAATCCTTTTCTCTCCAATTTTTATGGGGACCGCGCCCGTTATGCTTTCCAGACACAAATCTTTTTTCTGTTGAGTCGTTACCGTCAGCAACAGAATGCGGACAAATATCTTCAAGGTGGCTCTTTATTGTCTGATTATTTCTTTGAGAAAGATAAGCTTTTCGCACATCTTAATGTAACCGGCGATGAGTTGGTGATGTATGAGCGTTTATATGAGGCATTGTCGGAAAAAGTACGTCAACCTGATTTAGTCGTATATCTGCGAGCTGAGATTGATACATTGATGGGACGGATCGCGATGCGCGACCGTCCTTACGAGCGACAGATGGACCGAAATTATATCTCGGCACTGCGACAGGGATATGAACAGTTATTTGCCGAATATACACTGACCCCACTGTTGGTGATTGAGTCGGATACAGTAGACTTTGTGCGCAATCCAGGGGATTTGGATGATATTGAACATCACGTCCGTGCTGCTCTCGCGGGCGTGCAGCAGCCACGCTTGCCAGAGATCGGTTCGTCTATCTCTTCCCGTCCAGCATGGTCCCTTCCGATAACTCCAAGCAAGGAATCCCATCCAGAGGAGAATTGGCAGGCATTAGGGGATTTTTTGATCTTGGCGGAAGCCGTCGGACGCATTGGAGGCGCATTGGCGCAACATCCCCCCATTGGACCTGAAGGCGCACCGCAGTCGTTTAGGAATTCATTGCAGGATGCTGCGCGCGCGTTGACTTCGCTGGCGCAACGTACGCAAATCTCGTTAGAAGATGAGTTTAGGGTGTAATTGAGTTTGCCCCACTGGTAATGGTAAAGGTTTCTCTCAGTGTGATACAAATGTCCACATCCACCGAATCAAAAGAATTGTTAGAAGATGCCCTTAACACAATGGGCAAATTACTTGAGTTTCCTGTAGAAGGAATTGGTTGGACAAAGCAGAACGGCATCTTCCAATTTTTAGGGACTGTTGGTGCATATTTTGCGTCTGATGAAGTTGAAGATGCTTTGCGATCTCATTTGCCGCAAGTTGTGTTAAGTGCTGAGCGAAGTTGTATCTTACCTATGGATGCTGTAGGACTTACCGGGGAAGCATCTTTCTTGTTGTTGTTAGCCGATAAAGCCCCGGATATTGTGCGCTCGACACATATTATTACTGGATTGTTGTTAAAATTGCCGGCCGGTATTGTGTTGACCGAAGTCCAATGGCAGTCGCTTACTTCTATTGCAAATCTAACTATGACTTCGCTTTATGGCCTTCACGCATTACAGGAATCCAGACGCCAACAAGTGCGTATTCAGGCTTCTGCTAAAGTGGGCCGGGATGCGACGATTTTGTTGGACCCCGATGAGTTACTCAATCGTGTTGTCCATTTGATTAGTGAGCAATTTGGTTTCTATCACGTGGGGATTTTCCTGGTTGATGATTCTGGTAAGTACGCAGTGCTGCGGGCGACCAATAGTGTGCATGGGCGTGAACTTATTGCTCATCGGCATCGCCTTAAAATCGGTGAGCAGGGTATGGTGGGGTATGTGATTAGTACCGGTTTGGCGCGGATTGCGCTAGATGTGGAATTAGATACGACGCATTTTGTGAATCCATTTCTCCCTGATACGCGCTCCGAGATTACGCTGCCTATGCGTTATGGGGACCAGATTATTGGGGCAATAGATGTGCAGTCAGTCGAGGAGGGGTCGTTCACTACGGATGACCTCGCAACGCTTCAAATTATGGCTGATCAGTTGACAAATGCGCTGCTCAATGCTCGTTTGCATGAAGAAATCTGGCAGCGTATGAATGAAACACGACTGTTGCGTGAAGTGATGTTACATGCAGTTGGAAACCAGCAACAACCCTCAGTTTTTACGCGTGATGATGTTTTTCTAAAAGTTTTGGAGTTACTCAAAACGCAATTAGCGTTCTCTTACCAGGCGTTTTTTGTGCGCCACGATGATGAGTTAGTGCCCACGACAGGCTCTTGCTGGCCGGCAACGCGGCTGTCGATTCCCAATACTCCGTGGGAACTTGTATGGGAAGGACAATTGTTCTGGCGCACGGCGGGTATTGTCTTGCTATGGGCTGGGGAGGATATTCACACGTTAGCGGCAATTCCGGTTCAGAATCGCGAAACGTCGCTAGCAATTTTCGCTGTGGCTGATTCAGAACAGAGGGTAATTGAGGCAGGAGATTTACATTTCTTAGAAGCTCTCTCCGCACAGCTTTCTACATTGTTGCAAAATGCAGAGTATTACGAAGCGATGGCACGGGGGGCTGCGTTACGTCGCCGCTTGTTGCAAATTGGCGAGCAGATGACTGCGGCTCGTGAGGCTACGGCTATCCTGGATATTCTGACACATAACTTGCTTTCTGAGATGCAGGGAACCGTAGAAGTCGGGATTTTTTTGGATGAGGGAAACGTACAGTGGGTTAAAAAGGCCGCTTCGGAAGATTTAGCAGAGAAGGTTTTTTTGGCCGATTCCTGGAAAGATTCGGATTTTGAGGCATGGCGTCAGCATTTGACTGAGCGGCGTATGATTATGCCTGAGCGACATGAGCAGCTTAAAGCTCTGAGCCCGGAAATGTGCGCTTTGATTGAGCGGCTTCCGAAGCGCCCCGCTCTGTTACAGCCGTTGAAAACGCCAGAACGCACTTTAGGATTTTTATTCATTACATTGGAAACCTTTGATGAAGTCACACTCACAGAACAGATAACGTGGTTGCAAGCCGTGGCAAATCAAGCGGCATTGGCGTTGGATAATGCGCAATTGCTTTACCGGTTACGTACCCAGGCCCGCCATCTCCAACGCGCCTATGATGAGGCCCGCCATCTTAATGATATTCGTACCCAGATGATACAGAATGTGAGTCATGAATTACGGACGCCTCTTAATCTTATCCTGGGATATACGCAAATGTTAACGGCAGGAGCCGTGGGGACCCTCAATGAACAACAACAACACATATTGGAAGTAGTTTATAATCGCTCTAAGCATCTCAACCGTCTCATTCAAAATCTAACTTCTATCCAGGGGAGAATTCATTTGAAGCAGATTACTCCGGTGGATTTAGTGGCTTTGATTGCTCAAGTTGTACAGGAATTCCAGGCGTTTGCTCAACGACAGGGTGTTCAGTTTTATATTGAAATGCCCCCTGATATGATGCCTATACCTGGCGACCAAGAACGGCTTCACTTGGTATTTACTCACTTGGTTGAGAACGCGATTAAGTTCAGTCCAGAGGGGGGAAATGTATTTCTTCAGGCAGAGATTAGGGATGATTGGGCGATTATTAAGATTGCCGATCAAGGAATTGGAATTGCTGCAAAACATCTGAGTCATGTCTTTGAACGTTTTTATCAAGTCGATGGTTCTACAACCCGCCGCTTCGGGGGAATGGGAATTGGACTGGCCTTAGTTTGGGATATTGTGGAGGCCCATGGAGGCAATGTGCAGGTGACGAGCGCTGAGGGTGAGGGAAGTACATTTATAGTGTTTTTACCTTGTACTACATCCCCCAAGACATAAAGAAGAGGGATTGGCTATGAAGAAAAATTTTATTGCGGTTGCGGGGAATATTGGTGTGGGAAAATCAACGTTGACGCGCATGTTATGCCAACGTTTGGAGTGGGAACCATTCTTGGAAGGAGTTGGAGACAATCCGTATTTGGCGGATTTCTATGAAGATATGGAAAAATGGAGTTTTCATTCCCAGATTTTTTTCCTGGCGCGTCGCTTGCGACATCATCGCCAATTATTGGAACGTCCTAATTCCGTGATTCAGGATCGCACTCTCTATGAGGATGCAGAAATTTTCGCGCGTAACCTCTATGTACAGGGATGGATGAGTGAGCGTGACTACAATACGTATAGTGAGCTTTACCAGGCAATGACAAAAATTCTCCCCCCCCCTAATTTGGTCCTTTACCTTCGCGCTTCAGTGCCAACATTGGTGCAACGTATCCAAAAGCGTGGCCGGTCGTATGAGAGGCAAATATCGGAAGTTTATCTACAGCAGTTGAATATGCTTTATGAGGAATGGTTTGCACATTTTTCGTTGTGTCCAGTCTTAGCTATTCCGGCAGATCGCCTGGATTTTGTAGCTAATGGCGAGCATCTGAAACTCATTATGGAGAAGATTCAGGAACGTTTACAGGGAAAGGAGGTTGTGACATTTGAGTGAGAATAATGTTGTTCAAAGGCTTTCTTTTTTATACGAAGCTGCACGCACTCTCAGTTCTTCCCTGGATATTGAGCAAGTTCTCCAAGTATTGATGACTCTAACGCAGCAGCACTTTCAACCAGATGCGGTGTCAGTAGCATTGGTTGAGGCGGATAATTCGTTGGTTTTTCGGGCGGCCTCGGGATTGAGTGCGCGGCAAGTTCTGGGATTGCGAATGGCCCCGGGGATGGGTGTTGTGGGCTGGGTGGCGGAACATGGGGAAACAACTTGGGTTTCTGATACCCATTTTGATGTACGTCATTACAAAGAAGTTGACGAAGCGACAGGCTTTGATACGCGGTCCATTTATGCTGTTCCAGTGAAGATCGGAGAGCAGACGTTGGCTGTATTGGAGATTATTAACCCAAAACCTGACACCGATATAGATGAATTGCAAGAAGTGATACCTGCGCTTACCTCTATTGCCGCGACCGCTATCCAGAATGCGCGTCTGTTTGAAGAAGTGCATCGTGCAGAAGAGCGTTATCAGCGTCTTTTTGAGCTTAATCTGGATCCTATCATCATTCTTGATAAACAGGGTAAGTTACTGCATGTCAATCAGGCTGGACAACACTTACGTGATCTCCTGGAAGATACTGGGGGAAATTCTTTGTTGGATGCTTTGGGTGTTCCTCAAGAGGCTTTGGTCGAGGGTAATATGCACCCCAATGGTGGGAGTATTACAACCTGGGAATTTGAGATTGCAACCGGAGAAGAAAATGCCCGCATTTATGAGGTAAGTTTAGCCTACCTGGCACATTACCCGCCGGATGGTGCATATCAAGTGTTAGCACATGATGTCACCGATCGCGTTGCCCTTGAAAAAATGCGTGAGATGCTTTCGCATATGATTGTTCACGATTTGCGAAATCCATTGAATAATATTACCTATAGCCTGGAATTGCTACGTACTTCTTGGTTAGAACAGGATACTGCTTTGCCCATTGATCAAATCGTGAAAATCGGTATTCGTAACGCACGGCGTATGGATCAATTAATTAGTGATATTCTCGACGCTGCGCGTTTGCCCCAGGATTCTAGTATTGCTGTAGCGTGTAATGATGTGGCTGATTTAGTGCAAGAGGCTATAGAAACAGTGCTTTCGTTGGCGCTGCGGCGGGGACAAAACTTAACGAGTGACATACCTGATGCTTTGCCGCAATTGGAGGGGGATTACGATCTGTTGCAGCGCGTACTGATTAACTTATTGGGGAATGCCGTCAAATTTACGCTTCAGGGTGGGGATATTCATACTTGTGTATGGCTCACCGAGACCGAGTTTGTTTTCTCGGTACGCGATACCGGGCCGGGGATTTCACCGGAGGAGCAGCCACATATTTTTGACCCTTTTTATCAAGGGAAAGAGGGGAAAGGGAAACGTCGGGGAGCGGGATTGGGATTAGCATTTTGCAAGTTGGCAGTTGAGGCGCATCAGGGGCGTATCTGGCTTGAAAGTGTTTTGGGAGAGGGAACCACCTTTTATTTTTCTATCCCCCGCATTTTACCAGAAACGGTTAAACGTCGCGTGGAGGAATAATCATGACACATTCTTCACATTCGCAAAGACTTTACTATGATGATTCCAGTCTGCTCAGATTTGAGGCTCATATTGTTGAATGTCGTGACCATGAACGTGGAGCCGTCGTATTGTTGGATCGTACGGCTTTCTATCCTACTTCTGGTGGGCAACCTCACGATGTAGGCCTGCTTGATGATATTCCAGTGTTAGATGTCTGGGTTGACGAGGAGACGGATAGTGTTTGGCATTTGTTGGCCTCTAAACCGGCTGTGGTTGATCCTTCGCGTGTTGTGTTAGGGAACGTGGATGGCCTACGGCGTTTTGATCACAGCCAGCAGCACACAGGACAACATTTGTTGTCAGCCGTGTTTGTGGAGCTGCTCAATGCTAATACCATTGGATTTCATCTGAGCAGTAGGGATACGCCTTGGGGGGATGATGGCGATGGCCGGCAGCCGAGCAGTACTATTGATCTGGATATTCTAGAGCTATCGTGGGCAACCGCTTTTCAAATAGAGATGGCCGTTAACCAGTGGATTTGGGAAAATGTACCTGTTATGGCGCGTTTTGTGAAGGTTGAGGAATTGGCACAGATGTCTGCGCTCTTACGCAAGCCCCCTGCTGTTACTGATCATGTGCGCATTGTTTCAATCGCCGATCGCGAATACTCAGCTTGTGGCGGAACGCATGTCCGCCATACAGGTGAAATTGGTATGCTCAAAATCACCAGTATCGAGCGCTACAAGGGGGGGACGCGCGTAACTTTTCTCTGTGGGGGGCGGGCTTTGTGCGATTATCAGCGTGTTCTCCGTTTGTTACAGTGCGCCAGTGTTTCGCTCAGCGTGGCGCAGGATGAGTTGCCTGGGACTGCGGAGCGTTTGCAAAAGGAAGTGAAAGCATGCCGTAAAGCTTTGAGCAAAGCTCAGACTGAGTTGCTACAGATGGAAGCTGAACAACTGTGGCAGTCAGTATCAGCGGTTGACGGAATACGTCGCATTGTACAACATTGGGAGCGTGATTTTGCCGAAGTTCAGATGTTGGGGCGCGCATTGCGCGAGAAGCCCCGTACAGTTATATTGCTTGCGGCAACAGAAGAAAAAAGTGTGCGTTTGATATGCGCGCGCAGTGATGATTTGGCTGAACTTAACGCGGGCAGTCTGGTACGGACTGCTGCCGGCGTGTTAGGTGGCCGTGGGGGGGGATCACCCACGCTGGCCCAAGCTGGGGTACCATGTCATCCCCCCGAAGTAATTCTGGCGGCGCTATATGGCGCGTTGGAAATAGTATAAGGCGGATGTAGACATCCGATTTTAAAAGGAGTGATCCAATGCGGGAAATTATGCCTGGTATCTTTGTGGAGTCTGATTATGCTCCCTGTAATCTTGCGTTAGTGCGGATGGATACAGGGGTGTTAGCTTTTAACATGCCATTGTGTCCTAATCAAGCACAGGCCTGGTTGGCACAGGCGGAAGCTCTGGTTGGAGAAGTACGTTACGTGGTACTGTTAGATGCGCGTGTAGAGAATGTGATCTTGACGGCGGCCCTGGATATCCCAGTTATTGCAACTGAGATGTTGATGCGACAGGTAGAAAGTTACGAAGAACGCTCCTGGCGTGAATTGTTACAGGCAATAGGGATAGATTACCCCGAAGACGCACAACTTATTTCGCGTTTAAAACCGCGTAAACCCGCACTGGCCTTTACGACACAGTTCCGGCTTTATCAAGATAAAGGGGGCAGTACGCGTGCTGCCAAAGTGCTTGACTTTGAGGCCATTCCCGGTATTGCACCAGGCAGTTTGTGGCTTTTTATTCCCGAACATGGGGTGTTGTTTACCGGTGATTGTGTGACGATAGATGAACCACCGCCGATGGAATTGGTGCCTGATCTCCAGGCATGGTTCCAGGTGGTAATGAGTTTGAACCGGCGCGCTGATGTGCGGTATATTGTGCCAGGTCGTGGGCGCGCTCCAATCTCGCGATGGGAAATTGAGCAGCAACTGGAGTTTATGCGGACTGCACAACAGACGGCTTTCAAATTGTCGAAACGGAGTGGAAATATTGAGACACCGGGATTGACACAGGCTGCGCAAGATTTGGGGCAGGCATTTTATAATCATGCTGGCATCAAGGGCGTCCAGCAAATTAAGGTCGCATTGCGCCGGATGATACAGGAACATTAATTTAAGATAAAATTCTATTATCCATCAAGCTCTTGCCGTACCATTGTCAACAATGACTCGGCATGCAGCGTGCCCACGTTGTAACATACGCCATTCAGATGATCGGCCAGTGTTTGTGCATACCCCTTATCAAAGTTGATATCTTCCATGTTAATAACCACGGAGCGGATTTCCTGCTCCTGGATTTGTTCGGCGATTTGGTAGGCTTCGACCTGGGGGGGAAAGTTGCTCATTGAAACATTGCCCGCCCCATCGGTGAGAATGACCAACAGCGGGCGCAGTTCCGGGTAACGACGCAGTTCACGTTCTACCGTCTGTGCCGATAGCCATAATCCTGCTGATAACGGGGTTTTCCCTCCAACTGGGAGGTTCACCAACATTTTTCTCGCCAGGTCAATGCTATTAGTTGGTGGGAGGACGAGGGTGGCGCGGTCTTTCTGGAAGACGATCATCCCCACCCGGTCACGCCGTTGATATGCGTCAGTTAGTAGTGAGAGTACTGCCCCTTTGGTGGCTTCCATGCGTTCGGAGACGGCCATAGACCATGAAGCATCTACCAGGAAGATGATCAAATTCGCGGCACGACGGACGCGAATTTTCTTGTAATAATCCTGGGATCGTAAGTACAGGGCCGGTCCATCCGGATTTTTGCATGTGCCCGGATGTCCGCATCCGCCTGGATGTCCGCGTCCGCT
>JAFGFI010000241.1 GCA_016931185.1 Anaerolineae bacterium | reverse complement strand
TCAGTTTGCCGAGCCGTCGCCCCCGCTGCTGCGCTATGTCGGCCTATTACCGAATTAATTTTTTAAAGTTCATTAGCCGCACAATCCAGTTCAAAGTGTAACTTTTGGAGTAGATACGTTACCCTAATAAAAAGTGTCCGGTAGCTAGTTTCCAAATTATATTTCCGGAACTTGAGATGCTGGCTATATACCTAAAATTATTATAACATAGGAAGAGGAAGAATTTTGATAGTACATTATTACTAAAACAGGTATTTTGTATTTCGGAAAGTGTAATGCACCGATTTATGGAGGGATATAGTTATGACTTCGACACCGATTTCGGCCCTGATGGGCATTGATTTGGGAACTTCTAGCCTTAAGACGGTGATTGTGACTCTGGAGGGCCAGGTTGTGGCGACGGCGGCGCGGGAGTATGAGGTGACGATGCCGCAGCCGGGATGGGCCGAGCAGTTGCCAGAGGCGTGGGTAGAGGGAACTTTAGCTGCCATACGCGAGGTGTTGGATGCGGCGCGCGTGTCAGTGGGGCTAGAGCCGGCACAGGTGCGGGCGATTGGTTTGTCCGGGCAGATGCATGGGACGGTGTGTGTAGATGTACAGGGTCGGGTAGTGCGGCCCGCCATCATCTGGGCCGACCAGCGCAGCGGCGCGCAGGTGGCGCGGGTGATGTCCGAGATCGGTCCGGAACGTTTGGGGCAATGGACGGGTAACCCGCTAGCGACGGGGTTTATGTTGGCTACATGGTTATGGTTGCGCGAACATGAGCCAGAGATGGTAAGGCGTACGAAAACCGTGTTGTTACCCAAAGATTACTTGCGTTACCGGTTGACGGGTGAGATCGGTACGGAGCCAAGTGACGCGGCGAGCACGCTGCTTTTTGATACGGCGCGGTGCGTCTGGAGCGAGCCGCTGTTGGCTGTGCTGGATATAGATGTCGGGTTGTTGCCGTCCGTATATCCTTCTGCGGCAATAGCAGGGAAGATACTGCCAGAGATCGCTGACGCTACGGGCTTGCTCGCCGGTACGCCTGTGATTTACGGGGGAAGCGACCAGGCGATGCAGGCATTGGGGCATGGAGTGATCGCGCCAGGTGTGCTCTCGTCTACGATTGGCACGGGAGGGCAGCTTTTCGCGCCAACGAGTAGTCCGGCATACGATCCGCAAGTGCGCCTGCACTGTTTTTGTCATGTTCTGCCGGGGATGTGGCATCTGGAGTCCGCGATGCTTTCCGCGGGGATGTCGCTGCGCTGGTTGCGGGATACCGTGTTTTCCGGCACCCCCTATCGAGAGATCGCGGATGCAGCGGCATCTATACCTCCAGGAGCGGAAGGGTTATTCTTCCTACCTTATTTGGTAGGGGAACGCACACCCCACATGGACCCGCGGGCGCGTGGGGCTTTTGTGGGCCTTACTTTGCGACACGGGCGCGCCCACATGGCGCGGGCGGTGATGGAAGGGGTTGTCTTTGGCTTACGCCAGGGCCTCGATCTGATGTTGGGACTAGGCGTTCCGGTGGCGCGTGTGGTTGCGTCGGGGGGCGCAGTGCGGCATCCTTTGTGGCTTCAATTGCAGGCTGATATATTTAATCGCTCGCTCTATCGCACGGAAACCGTGGAGTCAGCGGCAGTTGGGGCTGCCTTGCTGTCCGGAGTGGGTGTGGGGTGCTACACAGACGCACCGGAAGCTGTGCGTCGAACGGTTCACTGGCAGGGAAGTGTGATCGAACCGGTTTCCGCGCGCGTGGCCTATTACGCGGAGCTGTATGCGACCTTTTGTACTCTCTATCCTGCACTGACAGATCTGTTTCACAGTGTACCGGCGGCTGGATGAAAACTTTAATAAGAAAAAATTCATTTGATCCGTTAATCTGACTTGACGCATCATAACATAGCGTTAACATATTCCTAATATTACGGAGAACATAAAACTGTGATTTTGTTGTAAAATAAGGTTATAGGCTGGGTGGTTATTCAAATAGAGAGTTTAGCAAGTGAAGATCTTACGGTTTGTTGACCGGTAAAAAGATTGAGATTCGTAGGACCCGGAGGTGTTTTCAGGTTTTCATAGATACTTTGCGTATCTTATAGGGAGTGTGATGACAATGTCCCAAGTATTGTTGCTCAATGCAAGTTATGAACCGATGGCGATTATTACGCTGCGGCGTGCTCTGTCGTTGATGATACGTGGCCGGGTTGAGGCTGCGTGTGATGAGTCAGTGACATTGCAAGGCTCGTCCACAAATCTACATATTCCGGTAGTCATTCGCCTGCGCTATTACGTCCATGTGCCGCAGCGGGGTGTGCATTGGAGCCGGAAGGCAGTGTTGCGGCGCGATAAGTATGTCTGTGCTTACTGTGGTGCGCAGATTGGAGATAAGCAACGGGGGCTATTGTTAACAAAATTGGATTTCACGGTCGATCACATTGTACCTGTAAGTCGGGGGGGGAAGAACACCTGGGGGAACACGGTATGCGCATGTGCATACTGTAACCATCACAAGGGCAATCGCACCCCCCATGAGGCAAATATGAAGCTTCGCTGGGAGCCAAAGCGACCCCGTGTAACATACTTGGTGGCGTCCGGAGAGGTGCCGGCAGCATGGAAAATGTATTTAGAAGTATAGGTATAGGGCAGACTACGAAAGTCTCGCGAATGATCTGATTCACCAAGCGCCTACGTTGGACCAAAAACATGCGAAATGCAGTCACCTGCTAAGACTTTTGTAGTCTGTGACTTCAAATGTGATAGTTCTACCTCAAAAATTCCCCTTTACCCTCTTGACAAGTGTGGTATAATAAATAAGGACGGTGCTTGAGTGGGTGCACACACGAAAGCTACTGTATCTCCTTGATGGGAGGTGATGTATGGATAATTTTAGTAGACGGAGGGCCCGGCTTTAGCCGGGCCTTCTCTTGTGATATGACTGAGTTGTTTGCTTAATCTTATGGAGTACAATTCCACTATATCCTCCATCTATTTCTTACTTCTTTTTCGAAGTTTAACGCCCGCCCAAGTTTGAAAATTTGAAGGGTGAGCGTCAAAGTTTCGCATTTCGCCCGGATGTAGTCGCGCTTTTCATAGTCCTGGTTGTAACTGGTTGCAAGGCCACAGATCGACACTATTGGCCCGCATCGTAACTGTAAATGATGAATTCCTCATTTTCATAGACTACTGGCAAGTCAAGCGCATGCGGCTTTTCAATGACAACGTAGCTGGCCTGGTATTTTTCCGCGATACGCCTGATATCGGCTGTGCTGAGACTGTAGTATGCTTCTGCCGTTAATTGCCGGTTTATAAAATAATTTCCCCCAAAATGTGCTATTGCTCCAGGGGCGACCTGTGCGAATTTTTCCTGCCACTCAACGGCATAATCAGGCACCAGGGCGACTTCTAACAGATCCGAGAGCGTAACCAGGGTTGAGCGTTCGGAGAAAACTCGCCACTCGCTATCATAGAGATCCCAGTGGTGGGGAGGGGTGATAAACAGGGCATCTTTGGGAGTGTGATCGCGCGCCCAAAGTTGTGTGTCCTGCCAGGCGTTTTGCGGGCCGAAAATGTGTACCCCTGGTCCCCACGCACCGTAAGTTATACTGATTGCTACACTTGCAATCCCTACAAGCGCAAGTAGACCTATATTTCCTATCTGTAGCCGGCGCGAGTTGGGTTGAATGATGTGTGTGAATCCCCAGAAGAGCAACAGTAACAATGGGAAGATGAGAGTTGCCGTAGCACAGAAAAGTAGGTAAAAATGAAAAGTGGAAAGCTTGCCGGCCCGGTAACGCGCAATGAGATATTGCACGAAATATATGTAGCCAAAAATCAGGGCAAACAGCCCGACACGAATAATCTGTAACTGTACTAAAATCGTTATCGGGTAAAACTCTGTAGTGATAACTTCTACGATTAATACCAGCAAAATCCCGTAGATGAAGTTGGTCAGGGTGCGATCATGGGCAGGGGCAGGGTTGTGGCGACGGCTTACTGCAAACATGAGGAGCGCGCTGATGCCACTCAACGTGGGAATGAGGATGTAGGCGTAGGGGGCAAAGGGATAGAACAGGTGATAGAATTGCGCTTTAATCAATGAGAACCATATTGGATTAGGGGTTAGAGCTACTGGCGGGCCGCTGGCTTTCCATACCAGTACTGGTGCAGCACCTGCTAAGAATACGAGCCCACTCAAGATCAGGGTGCGCCATCCTACCTTGCGGATTTGCAGTAGACTGTCCAAAGCTACCATACCGAGCGCGAAATTAACCGAGATGACATGCAGGTTGTATAAAATACCGAGCAAGAAGTAGGCCCATAGGTAGTGTTTGCGCAGATAGAGGATAATGGCCCACAGTAGAAAGGGGAGTACAAAAGTCCGGTTTAATAAACTGAATTCCAGGATTGGAAACACGCCAAAGCCGATGTGGGGGAAAACAAAGGTGAGAGTTGTGAGTACAGATACTAAAGCATCTTCAAATAACACTGTTGTCAAATCCCACAAAGCCCAAAAGGTGAGGTACGTCGCGCCCAGATGCGCGATGAAGAGTGTGATTTCGAGTATGCCGAGTTTGTAAAAAGGCTGCCACAAGAACCAGAAGAACGAGTAGTGCTGAAAACGCATCTCGAAAAATGGATCATCGGGAAATAATGAGGGATCGGCAAATTTTTGCAGGAAGGGGATGTGAATTGCCTGGTCAAAAGTGCCAAAGTGATATCCTGCAAGGAGTACGGCAACGAAAGTACAGCCTATAAAGAGCAAATGTTTCTTTTGGGGCGTTTTGGCAATCCCTTCTGCAAACTGTGTGATGATTTCAATATTATCCTTGCTCTGCATTGAAAAGTTCCTTCTTTAATTGGAGATTTTGATATGAGTTATCCTCACCCGTTCCTCTGGTTGCCGGACACCTTTCACATAAGCAGGAATCCGCCCGGAGTTATTGTATAGCCCTACTTCCAGTGTGTATATCCCAGGCGCAAGATCGGGGGGGAGAGTGACCTGTCGGGGATCAACCACTGTTTCACCCGCCAGCCAGGTGTAAGGAGGGCGCGTACCATAATAGCTCCAGCCATCAGATTGTGGGCCAAGCGTGCCGTCAGCGTCATAAAGATGTAAAAAGACTTTAGCATCACAGTCTGTGGTTTGCGCCGTAGACCAATGCAAGGTTATGGGTAGCACATCGCCAGGATGCCACGTTGTGGTGATCAGGTCGAAGCTCGTCAATGATAGGTCTTGCGCAAAAGTTGCTATGATTGCGTCGTCTGTTGTGAATTCTGATATTTCTGGCTCTCCTTGCAAGAACCAGAAATAGTAAGGGGCATAGTGGTGAGAATCGGGAACAGTGGCATCCACTTCAAGTTGGATGTGAGTTTGGGTGCTGTGGATGGCTTCACCCGGCACGCGGAATACCGTTTCCAGCCATTGCCCAGGTATGGGGGGGTAAGCCCAACGTCCGATGAGAGTTTCATTGACACTGACATGAACTGCACCCGTTTCCCGCGCGTGCAGGCGCGCAACCAGCCATAGTGTTGTACCTGGTTGTGTTCTTACGTCGAGCGCGATTCCCCCGGTTAGCAACCGCCCGCCATCTAGTACTTCATTTTCGGGGATGACACGATAGCCTTGTTGTTGTACTTCAGTTGGAAAACCGGGACTGGGCGCTGCTTGCCACCAGGTGACATTGTGGGCAACTTCGTCGTCCAGGTCGGCAACATCTAGTGTATCCATCAATGTCAATCCTGCTGCACGCGCCAGTACATCTGGTTGATAAAGATCAACTGCACTATCGGCTAATTTCCAGTCCGCTCGCCATACCCCCTGTACCGGTCCCGCGCTGGCAACTGCATAGTCAGGCACATTCACGCGGAACAGTTCTTCGGCAAAAAGATCGGTGGCAACCAGGTAAGGGATAGAGAAGGCATCGGGATAAATGGCGAAGTAATCGGGCCGCAATGAGGAGTGTTCCATTAACTCGTAGACGCTGCCAGCGCCATGCCGCCAGGGAATAGCTGCGTCTGGTGTAGTTAGGCCGATGAGATCGTAGGTAGTGCGTTCACCGACATAGCGTAGACTGCCCGCGTCGTGGATGCCGACAATAGCATCCATGGGCAAATTCTCGCGCATCCAATCGGCCAATACTAACTGTTGTCGGGCCGTTGTGCTGGTGGCGCGACGATATATATGGATGTAATAGACCGTGGTATATAGAGAGAGAGCAGTTAAAATGAACAATATAGCTGTGAGTAGTAATTGGTGCCAACGTTTTGGAGCGTTGGGGAACCATAGCGCCAGCCCATAAATTGCCAGTATAATTGTGACTGGGATAAAGGGGATTTGATAGCGACCTAGATGCCATAACGCAGTGATCAAGAACGCGGTGGATGCTATTCCCATCAGAAACCAGGTTAGCGTTACGGCAAAATACAACCAGTGTTTGTTGCGTCCCATTTGAATCCAGCCCCAGACCGCTAATGGCAAGATTCCAGGCGCTATATAGGCATCTTTCCCTATGAAACGTCCTGCCACTATCTGCCGATAGGAGAGCCATATTGAGTGCGCGATTTCCCACGGGTAAAAGGGCACATTACCCAACCAGGATTTGGCTTGTAGCCCGGCTGCAGAAGGGGTCCCCGTAAGTACATAGTTGACAGTCATAGGAGCCAGTCCGGCAATCCCTGCCGGGAGTAATGTAAATAAACGCCGCCAGGGAATGGCTTGCTGCTGGATGATTCCCTGGATAAAGAGGCTGCTGCCAAGTATACCTGTTAGAATGAGGCCCTCCGGGCGGGTCAATCCCGCCAGGCTGAGCCATAATGTACACATGTTTTTTTGCTTCAAGAAGGCATCTAACGCGGCTAACGAGAGTACTGTAAATAGACCCGTCTCCATACCGTTGAAGCAACTCCATTGTAATGCACCTGTCAGCAGTACCAATATGGCCGCTGCCCATGACCAAAGACTTTCTTTGTCCAGCAAGTGGGCCGTGATCCGCTGCGTCAGCCACGCAGTCAGACCAAGCCATACACTCCCCAAGCTTACAGCGAAAGCCGGGAGTTGTTCTCCCCTTATCCCCAGACGATAGAAACCCGCTAATAGAAATCCGAATAGCGGGCTGGTCATACCGGTAGTTGGAAGATCGCCATTATTGTAGTGGTAGGGGCGCCCCTGCGCAATTTGCCGCGCATATTGATAGGTGATATATGCATCGTCTAATGGTGCAACAGGACGGTTTTCCGCTGTGGTGAGGGCTATGCTCAGATAGATACCACTAAGACCTATCACCAATGTTAAAAGCAGACATTTATGCCAGTGGGTATAGAGGTAATTCATTTGTATTTATTGAAGAATTTGCTAGGGTTGGGTTATCAACTTGACGATTTATGCTTCCGCTACCAGCCGGTTGGTCAGTTTGCCCAGCTTTTCCACTTCTATCGTAATCTCATCACCATCCTTCATCCAGACCTGATCTTTCATGCCCAGGATAACGCCCTCCGGGGTGCCGGTCATCACTACATCGCCCGGTTTGAGGGTCATAACCTGGCTGATATAGCTGATGATTTCTGCAACAGAGAACACCATGTCGGATGTATTGGAGTTTTGGCGTAACTCCCCATTGAGCCAACTGTGGGTTGCTAACTGTTGCGGGTCACCCACTTCATCCGCCGTGACCAGGTACGGTCCGAGGGGACAGAACTTATCCGGTGTTTTACCAATGAGCCATTGGGGCGTGCGTTTTTGCCATTCCCTCGCGCTGATGTCGTTGGCATTACAGTAACCAAGCACATAGGCCAGCGCGTCTTCTGTCGGAATACGTTTCCCCACTTTACCGATGATGGCAGCCAGCTCAACTTCATAATCTACTTTAACTATCGTTGGAGGGAGGGGGATGGTTTCTTCATGTCCCGCCAGTGCATTGTTGAACTTAGAGAAGATAACAGGCACATCAGGAATTTGCGCTCCTGATTCGGCGGCGTGGCGGCGATAGTTAAGGCCCACGCACAAAATTTTCTCCGGCATTGGGACGCATGGTCCCAGTATGAGATCGGTTTCATTGAGCAACCATCGCGCTCCCTCCGCCTTAGGCAACGCGCGCGCGACCAGCGTCTCCAATGCGGGCAGAGCATCTAATCCCAGGCTGAAACATTTTTTTGGCGTCGCCGGCACGTGCATCTTTAGAGCCTTCGCCGCTTTTTTGACATCAATCACACCTTTTTCTGTTTTGATACCTAGCTTGAGTTTCTTGTTTGTTCTAAACGTTAGGATTTTCATTGTTTTTTACCTCATTAGTCACAATTCACCATTTGCAGTTAATCTACTTAACCAGATTTTGTACAACCTCACCTCGTCTTTTTCCCTTAGTATATTAAATAACTTCTAATGCATCCTTATCTGGTAGCCTCGGGAACTCCACTGTGGGTAACGTTTGGTACCAGTACGCAACCGACGCAATGTCATCTTGTAAGGGAAGATAACGGCGACCACTGCGCCAGCCGAGAGCCTGGATGGTAACGCGCAAGTTCTGTTGGAAGCGGATGGGATCCACGATGTGCCAGCGATAAAGTCCAAAGCGTTGTTGGGAGCGGTAGACGCCATCGGGTTTGATAACCTGGTGCAGGCCAGCATAGGGTGTGGTAAAGGGTTGGTATTGGTGTGTTTCGCGATTCTCGAAATTGTAGGAACCGCAGAAATAATCCTCTGTGCCGGTGCCACAGATAGTGGGGAATTCGTCGTCACCGTCAAGGTAGAATTTGATTTCACCCTCCCCCCACCAACCGTTGTTATTGACACCCCAGGCTATATATGTGCCCACATAATGTCCTTGTCCTCGTACGCCATCAAGAATTGTGTAGACATCTTTGTAGGGCAGCGGGTTGGCGCGCCGGAATTGCGCGTGGAAATAAGCAGTATCTTCGGAAATATCGGTGAGTGTGTAGTTGATTTGATAGTAGAGAACCATATCTTCCTCGGCGATATTTTCCATTGTGATGCGGCAATGTTTGTGAAAAGGCATTTCCCAATAGCAATTGAACGCACTTCCGGGATTTACGCAGACCGCCAACGATGATAATTGCGCATATTGCCCCCAACCCATCGCAAAGAAATCACCCACCGGACATTCGACAGAGGGATATTCCTGGTTGTCCCAATAAATGCGCAAGATGCTGGTACGCCAGTTCCCTGTCGGGGTCATCCAAATTTGCTGGATCGCCCCTGGTCCGGCGATGTCGGCCAGGGTAAATGTCTGCCCTGCTGTGATTCGAACTGAAGGGGAAATCTTCCATCCCCGTCCCAGGTCACGCGCACATCCCGCGCCTGTACCTTCTATTGCCATTCCCCCTTTGCCCTTCTCGCCCGTGAAGTTTTCTGGGCTGATAGAACGTGTTTGTGCGTTGGAAAGGCGGGCAAGATTGCCAATGTGTAATCCTAAGCCGTTAAATGATAGCATATTGTATCCTCCTGACTTATTTGGGCAAGGTTCAAAAACTTTGCTTTTTACCTTTACACTTTTACGCTTGATAGGGCATAAAGTGTAAAGGCAACTTGAACCCTTTCCTTATGTGTGTGTATTATACAGGTGAGTGTATGTAGACACAAGACCTTATGATTTCCCACTGATCCACGGACTATCACGGATGTAGAATCGCCAGGGAACGGTAAGGGCTGCAGTATCACCGCGCACGCCGATACGTGGGCTTCGTCCAACCCGGTTATCAGGAACAGGCGGTGTGGCTTCCAGCCACAACAGCCCTTCTTCTGCACATAGGTCTATGTGATTGAGGGTTCGATCAATAGCAAGTGCTTGGCACAATCGCCCCGGCCCCCGTGTCAAGTTTCTCCGTGGGTGTTGAGGGCCGCGCAATGCTTGCATCTGGGCGATCCCTTCCAGTGGCTCAAGAGCGCGGATAAGCACGGCTGCCGGATACCCATCTGGTTCGGTCACAATGTTGAGACAGTGGTACATACCATAGATCAAGTAGACGTAAGTATATCCTGGTCGCCCATACATGGGAGCGTTGCGTGCAGTGAGGCCACAACTGGCGTGGCAAGCTTGATCTTCTTCACCGATGTAGGCTTCTACTTCAGTAATACGTCCAGAGAGTCGTTGCCCTTGGTAGAGACGCACCAGGTGTTGACCCAGAAGTTGACGGGCAATGGTTAGTGTATCGTTAGTGTAGAAGTCGGCGAGCAGTTTTGTTGGCAAATTGACTTTTTCTCCTTTATGGGGTATGCTCATTGTAACACATATAGAATTTCAGGTGGGATGCATACTATATGTTCCCTCCTGGGGGTGGAGGTAGTCATGAGTAATGCTTTTCCTGATTGGCTGCGTGATTTGGCGCCAGAAGATGATGAACCACTGGCTTCACAACCCGCAATGACAATCCAGCAGAGCGTGGATGTGGAAGATGAGGGAATGATGGATGATTTGCGCCGCCAAATGGGAGCGGTTGATACTGAACCTGGGCCGGAGACAGCAAGACCGGCTGTTTCTTCCGGCGCAAGCAACTTTGGGGGACTGGTAGCCTGGCAACGTTTTGTATTGTCGTTATTCCTCTTTTTAGATGTAGCCGTTGTAGGTATGATGTTTTTGGTGATGTTAGGCCGGATCGTGATTCCGTAAAAAATGACAAGTTGGGAACTCCCCTTGAGGCGTCTATCTCAAGGGGGGGTCTTTTTATGAAGTCAATATAGTCTTGAGTGCCTGTTTGAGCGCAGTTGCAAAGTCTCCTTTCGGTTGTGCGGCGATGAGGGGGACGCCTTTCCGCAGCGCGGTGCTTTGTGTGGGATCGAAGGGTATATCGGCAACTAGTGGAACATTTAATGCCCGTTGTAGGGCCTCCAATGGAGGATGCCCACTGGGTACATTCATATTACGTATAAGTAGAATATGATCATACCAGGTTTCCATAGCCTTGATCGTGGTCAGGGTGGTCTGGACAGAAGGGGGGTCATCACCTGTGATCAGCAAAACTTGATGGGTGGCGTTGAGTATGACTTCCGCTACCTGGTTGAGTACAGGTGGCATATCAATTACGATAAAGCGGGCCAGAGATTGGATGCTTTCCAACAAGGAGATGATGTCCTCTTCGGCAAACCATCCATATTCTAGCGGAATCGGGGGAGCGGCCAGAACGTGAAGTCCGGATGCATGGCGTAGCAAATGGGATTCGAGAGGTTGGGTGCGATCTTGTAGATAGTGCCCCCAATGGCTTTGGGCTTTAAGTCCTAAAAATAGGTTACAATGCCCGGAATTAGGAGAAAGATCCACCAGCAAAGTAGGAGCTGCAAGTTGTAGCAGTGTTGCCAGATTGACAGCGATGGTGGTCACGCCCACTCCTCCGCGCAAACTGAAGACGGGGACGATTGTCGTTGTGGATTGCCCAGGTGTCGTTGTAGTCGGCAGCTTCCTTAACAATGTGTTGATTTTGGCATTAAGTTCATCAAAGTTGACCGGTTTAGTTAAAAATTCATCTGCGCCCGCGTTCATTGCCGCATCACGGTCAACTGGTTGCCCGCGAGCAGTGAGTACGATGATCCCCATGGTTTCGGTTTGTGGGTTTGCTCGCAGGCGACGCACAACTTCGTAGCCACTCATATCAGGCATCATCACATCCACAAGCGCGATATCGGGGGTCTGAGAAAAAGCGACCTTTAGTCCCTCCTCCCCATTTGCACACAGGAGTGTTTGGTGTTGCGCGCGTTTTTCGAGCAACATTTGGAGCATACTGAGCATATCTGCATTATCATCTATAATGAGAATGTGCGCCATTATTGTCCCCCTAACCCGGATACGCCGGAATTCACGAAATAACTTAGGTTAAACTTCTTTCACCAAAGAAAGTAATTTTTGTACGGTTGATTTGTGCCGCTCCTCCCTGATATACGATGGAAGGATTAAAAGTACAGCGCGCCGTTACATTGAGAAAGGTTAAGAAACTGCCTGCTGTCGTGCTTAAATAACTACGAGGTTTGAAAACCGTCATCGCCGTCCGTAATTCTCCGCTTACTTCAAAAAAGGGTAATGTGAGAAATACCGTGTGGGTTTTCATCCCTTGCGCGTAATGTTGATCGCGCCGTATCCCATCGCGCGCGTTTACAGTAAGCACAAAATCCAGTTGGGATTTATCAACAGTGGCTATCTTGTAATGCGCAGTGAGGACGCTGGGATCCATAACCGGGGAAAGATAGGCGTTGATAATGCTGATATAGTTGGTTGTGGGATCGAGGAGTGTATCTGCCAGTGCGTAGCGCGCAGCGTCAAAATGACCGGAGACACGGTAACCATCGGCGAAAAATTCGGCAGTTATTTGATTTAGATCAATGGATTGTTCCATACTCACTTTCCTTTGCTAATTAAGGGGTGGGTTGAGACGCTGGCGCTTCAATATCCCAGATAAAAGCACGTCTTTCTTCTGCAGAAGAGATTGCCGTTTCCATCTCTGTATCACGCCGGACAACATTGACTTGCCATGTACAGGTTCGCTCTATAATTTCGGCGGGGGGAAAAAGTTCTGCAGGTACCCGCCATGCAGTAGAGCGTTGGTATACATCGGTAGTTTCTGGCCCGCTCGTAGTAGGAATAGTAAGCGATAGATGATAAAATTCTCCTTCTCTTAGTGTGCCTACCGAGGCCCACTGTAAAACAACTAGCGCTTCTGCTCCTCCAAAATGTGTCCCGTCAGGGGGGTAGAGTAGCGCTGGTGCCGAATATGCCGGGCGCGGCGTCGCTGTGCCACTGACGATCGGGCCTTGTTCTACTTCGAGCGTGGCGGTGAGTTGTGGGATCATCAATACCTGATCTACCTTGATGGTATCGGAACTGGCGGGTATATTATTGGCTTGCTTGATATCCTCAACACTGACTCCAAATTGTTGCGCGATAGTAGATAGAACATCCCCTTGTTTAACTGTGTATAGGACGTAAGGTGCCGGTGTGCCTGTCGGCTCACCGGGTTTGGTAGTGGGAGGAGGGCCAGGTGTGGGAGTTGACGGTGGGATGAGGAGACTTTGCCCCGCTACAATAATGTCGGAATCCAAATCATTATAATCTTTTAGTTCTGTTACCGTCAGATCGAATTGTAATGCTATATCAAGAAGTGTATCGCCTGATTGAACTACATAGGTTTCTGGAGGAATAGGGGTTGGCGTAGGAATAGGGGTTGGAGTTAGAGTAGGGGGTGGTGTTTGTGTGGGAGTGGGAGTAGGCAGGGGGGTGAAGGTGAGCGTTGGAGTGATGGTCGGTGTGGGTGGTCCAACATTGCCCTGGGATAAATTCCATCCTACGACGATTGCGCTTCCTAACAGTGCCAATGCCACGCATACTAGGATGATGATTTGGGTAATATTCAGACGTCGGGATGTTGCCGTAGTTAAGGTTACGGCTTCAATTTCTACGCTATCGCTTAATTCCGCCCCACACATCAGGCAGGTTTTTGCACTTTCTCCAACCCTCGCCCCGCATACATGACAATGTCGCGGTGGACGGTTGGGCAAAGGGCGGATGATATCTTCTGTATTTGTGTTTTGCGTTTCCATAATTAGATTTATGATAGCACCGATGAATTATAGCGCAAGGACTGTTTCTGCAACAAAATGAGCTTCGCTTATCATGTTATGTAGATTGAGATAACTTTGACATGTTTTAAGGTACGCCTTATAATAGTAGGTAGTTAAAGCATAGTTAGAGTTTTTTCTTTTCCAGAAGACTACAAGTTACACTGCTAATCAGAAGCGTGGATTCGGGCTGTATAATTTACTTTTATAACTTTCTGAAGGCCTAAAGTGGGGAATTGAAATGGTCAGAGAGCGATTTGAGGAATACTTAGGAGCTATTTACCGTCTGCGTGAGGCCGGTGATGTCCCGCTTCCCTTATCTCAATTAGTGGATTATTTTAACTTTTCCCCGGTTTCGGTACATGAAATGGTGCAGAAGCTGGCGGATCGAATGTGGGTTACCTATCATCCGTATCGAGGGGTTATCTTGACGCCGGAGGGTGAGGATATCGCACGCGCATTACTGCGGCGGCATCGCCTCTGGGAACGTTTTTTGACCGATATGCTGCAATTACCATGGTCCGAGGTGCATCATATAGCCGAGCGATTGGAACATGCTGCGCCTGAATCGGTAACAGAACGTTTGGCGGGATTGTTAGGGGATCCTGAGCACTGTCCCCACGGCTCTCCCATTCCCCCTTATAGAGAGGTCGCTGTCAATAGGGTGTGTCTGGACGGGTTATCGCCCGGAACGCGCGGGGAGATTGTGCGCATCTCGCCTGAATCTCAGAGCGTGTTGCAGGCATTAAGTGGCCTGGGTATAGAACTAGGTAGCCGGATTGAGGTGCGTGTACAGAACGAGGCAAGTACCTGTATAGTGACAGGGGCGCACGAGGTTAATTTACCGGAGGTGTTAACCCAGCGGATTTGGGTGCGTGTTGTTTCAAATGAAGCACATTAATGTAGGGCAGACATTCTTGTCTGCCTGGTAGATCGGCAAACCTATCTTAACTTACCTATATTGAGGAGGTCTTATGGTTCCATTAGGAGAATTATCTCCCGGAGAAACTGGGCTTGTTTACGTTATGCGCGGCGGCCGTGGTTTTATTGCACGGTTGGCGGCTTTGGGGTTTACGCCAGGTGCACCGGTTAAGGTCATACGGAATTATGGCTTTGGCCCGTTGATTGTTGCGCTGCGCGGGACCCAGGTGGCGTTGGGACGTAGAGAAGCACAGCATATTTGGGTACATAATGCGGAGGACAAAGATGACACAGTGTCTGCAAAGTGAATGGTGTGAACATCAGGCTACAGTTTTGGCGAGGTCAACGCCGGGAGAATCCATCACGATAGCCCTGGCCGGACAGCCCAATGTGGGCAAATCTACCGTCTTTAACCGGTTAACGGGTCTCAATCAACACGTGGGAAACTGGCCCGGCAAAACGGTGGAACAGAAGCGCGGTGTTTTGGAGTACAGTGGGCAGGCTTATACGCTTATTGATTTGCCCGGTACCTACAGCCTGACGGCGAATTCTGAAGAGGAACGGATTACCCGTGATTTTATTATTCAAGAGCGTCCTGATGTTGTGGTTGCCCTGGTGGATGCCGCAATTATGGAGCGCAGTCTATATTTATTATCTGAATTGCTCTTATTGCCTGTACCCGTGATTCTAGTTTTGAACATGATGGATGTCGCGGCTCAAGAAGGGATTCAAGTCGAGCCAAAAGTACTGGAAGCCGCTCTGGAATTGCCGGTGGTCGCGATGTGCGCGACGAAAAACCAGGGATATGAAGTGTTATTGGAGACCATTAACCGTCTAATGCAGGGCGAGATTGTATACCAGCCACGGCGTCCCACCATTTTGTCGCAACACGAGCAGGTTTTGGGAAAGTTGATTACCCTGGTTGCGGATTGGGTGCCTGAACCTTATCCCAAGGATTGGGTTGCGTTGAAATTATTAGAGGGGGATGAGGAGGTTGCCGATTTTATGCACGCATCGCTGCCGCCTGAACAGTGGAAACAGACACACGCGCTCTTGCTCGAACATGAAGACGCCATCCTGGATATTGCCGGAGCGCGGTACGCGTGGATTGCGCGTATGGTACGTGCTGCTGTTGTCCGCCCCCGTGTCGGGCAAGTGGGCTTAACCGCGCGCCTGGATCGTGTATTGACACACCCATTGATGGGAATGGGGGTGTTGTTGGGGGTGTTGGCCCTGGTATTTTGGTTGACTTATGCCATTGGCACGCCGCTCCAGGCATGGTTAGGTATGTTAACCGAAGATTTAGTCATACAAGTCCATAGAGGTTTGGCTTCGGCGCCACTGTGGTTGGCCGATCTGGTAGCGGATGGTATCCTGGGGGGGGCGGGAATGGTAGTGACCTTTTTGCCCATTTTGGTTATTTTCTTTGCTGTGTTGGGTATATTAGAGGATACAGGCTATATGGCCCGCGCCGCTTATCTCACCGACCGGTTCATGCACATGATGGGGTTGCATGGCAAGAGCTTTATGCCTTTGCTGCTTGGTTTTGGTTGTAATGTGCCCGCCGTTTTGGGGTCGCGCATCATAGAGACACGCCGGGCGCGTATTCTCACGATTTTACTGGCTCCCTTAGTGCCCTGTACCGCGCGTATGGCTGTGATCACGGTATTAGCGCCGTTGTTCTTTGGCGCGGCGGCTGGGTGGATATCTTGGGGCCTGGTGGTTACAAATCTAGTCATATTAAGCCTGGTTGGTATTCTCTTCCATCGTTTTGTTCTCCAGGGAGAGCAGACGGTTTTCATTATGGAATTGCCCCTCTATCATTTACCCAATGCGCGCACCATTGGCCTTTACATTTGGCAGAATGTGTTGGCATTTTTGCAGAAGGCCGGAACGGTGATTTTAGTGGCCTCCGTGATTGTGTGGGCTTTGTCTTATTTTCCTTCCGGTGATGTGGCTTCAAGCTATCTGGCCCAGATAGGCGCGTTTTTGGAACCTCTGGGACAGTGTCTCGGGGTGCCGTGGCCCTTTATGGTGGCTCTACTGACCAGTTTTGTCGCAAAAGAAAACACCATTGCGACGTTGGGCGTTCTTTACGGAAATCTGGAAACTGTTTTACCCTCCGTGTTATCGCCGGCGGCTGCATTGGCATTTTTGGTCGTGCAGATGCTCTTTATTCCGTGTGTGGCGACGGTGGCAGCCGTAAAGCAGGAAACCGCTTCTTGGAAATGGACGATAGTCAGTCTGAGCCTTATGATTGTTATTTCGTTAGCCGCGGGAATTCTGGTGTACCAGTTAGGTACCTGGGTAGGGGGCTGAGATGTTGCATTACCTGCTCAATCTGATGGCAACGGGTTCACTGTATACACAACAAGAGCTGGCGGAGACGCTCGCGGTTGACTCTGACTTGATTGTCCAAATGATAAATCAGTTGGTAAAACTTGGCTACTTACGTGAGTCTGAGGACTGCGCTACTGGTTGTGAAAGTTGTGCATTGCACATTCAATGTGGCCCACGCCAACAACTGCGCTCTTGGACACTGACGGATAAAGGATTGCGAGCCGCCAGAGATGTGTGATTTTTGTAAAAGCCTGATAGGTTTTGTGATCATGCGTTTGTAGAAAGCCTGTCAGGTCCTATATCATTAAATACTGTCCTGCAACATCAAAAAGACGGGTAGTGATTGGAATCCTTGCTTCTTCCAAAACTTTGCGCTGTGTTCTGTGACGGTTACACTCAAGCTGGGCGCACCGCGCCTTTTAAATTCTGCGCGGATGGCTTCAACCAATGCACTTCCAATACCTTGCCGTTGCATGTCCGGGTGGACGGAGAGCAGATGAATTAACGCCCGTGAACCATCATAAATCCCCTTGATAAACCCATATGGACGTTGCGCCACCTCTGCTACAATAAAGACAGCCGCCTCGCAGTCGGCCACACGTTGCATCGCCGCTATGCCCTCAACTTCAGGGTATCCATATTGGCTGTTAAGTTTAAGAATATTTACAAACTCTGGACCATCAGTATCCTGAAAGGCACGTAATTTGATATGTGGGTGTTTGGTATTTCGCATGTTCTAATATAGAAGAACCCCCGGATTTCCGGGGGTTCTTGATGTTTTCGGTTTAGTACATCCCGCCACCGGGAGGCCCCGCCGGAGCGGGTGGCTCGGGTTCGGGAATGTCGGTGATGAGAGCCTCGGTACTGAGAACCATCGCGGCCACGGAAGCGGCGTTGAGTAGCGCACCCCTGGTGACCTTGGCGGGGTCAATAATACCGGCCTCGATCATATCCACATAGGTTCCAGTCATCACATCGTACCCGATGTGGGAGTTGTTCTTCTCGGTCTGCGCGCGGCGGACTTCAGACAAAACCACGGCCCCATCCTCACCTGCGTTCGCCGAAATCTTGCGAACAGGCATTTCCAGCGCCTTCTTCAGGATAATCACACCGGTCTGCTCATCAGGATAGTCCATCTGGATATTGTTCAAGACAGGCATTGCGTTCAGCAGCGCTACACCACCACCAGGTACAATCCCTTCCTCAACTGCTGCACGAGTCGCGCTCAGCGCGTCCTCAACACGGTGTTTCTTTTCCTTCAGTTCAGTCTCGGTCGCTGCACCAACGCGGATAATGGCAACACCGCCGGCCAATTTGGCCAACCGTTCCTGCAGCTTTTCCTTGTCGTAATCGGAGGTGGAGTGATCCATCTCGATCTTGATCTGCTCGATGCGGGAGGTGATGAGTGCATCCTCACCGTGCCCACCGACGATGGTGGTCTCATCCTTGGTACTAATGACTTTATCGGCACGCCCCAAGTCCTCGATCAGCGCACTCTCCAGCTTGCGACCTTCTTCTTCGGTGATGACGTGACCACCAGTCAGAGTCGCAAGATCTTGCAACATAGCCTTGCGGCGGTCGCCAAAGCCAGGAGCCTTGATCGCCAAAGCTGTCAGCAGTCCGCGCAACTTATTGACTACTAAGGTCGCCAATGCTTCGCCATCAATGTCCTCGGCGATAATAACGAGACTGCGTACACCCTTCTGCACCAGCTTCTCTAAAATGGGCACCAGGTCCTGGGCGGCAGAGATCTTTTTGTCGTAAATCAGAATATAGGCATCCTCAATCACGGATTCCATAGATTCAGGATTGGTGATGAAGTAAGGGCTGATATAACCACGGTCAAACTGCATACCCTCGACGTATTCTGTCTCGAATTCGAGTCCCTTGGATTCCTCAACCGTGATGACGCCATCCTTACCAACTTTGTCCATCACGTCGGCAATCAGCTCACCGATGTCGCGATCCTGGGCAGAAATAGCGGCAACGTTGGCAATATTTTCCTTCGTGTTGACTTCGACCGCTGCATCCCGGATCGCATCCGCGACTTTCTCAGCAGCGACGAGAATTCCCTTCTTGAGCAACATTGGGTTCGCACCGGCGGCCACATTCTTCATACCTTCTTCAATCAGGACGTGAGCCAGTAACGTTGCGGTGGTCGTACCATCGCCGGCGATATCATTGGTCTTGGTCGCAGCTTCTTTGAGCAACTGCGCACCCATATTTTCAAAGGAATCTTCCAGTTCGATTTCTTTTGCTACGGTTACGCCATCATGCGTAATGGTGGGGGAACCCCACTTCTTATCCAATGCCACATTGCGGCCCTTGGGACCTAATGTGGTCACCACGGCGTTTGCCAAAACATCCATACCACGCTTAAGCCCCGCGCGTGCTTCACTTCCAAATTGTAATTGCTTAGCCATACTTGTTAACTCCTTCTCCTCAAGCAGAAAATTTTAATTTAAGCCTATTCCTCAATGACGCCTAGAATGTCATCCTCACGCAGAATCAACATTTCTTTACCATCGCGGGTTTTGAAAGGGGTGCCCGCATACTTGGCGAAGATCACCAGATCGCCGGCTTTTACGCCAACGATATTACCATCTTCATCCTCGGTTTCCACCTGTGGCCCCACTGCCAGGACTTTGCCCTGCTGTGGCTTTTCCTTGGCCGTATCCGGGAGTACCAATCGCCCACCAGCAAAGGTCATTTCTTCTTCTTCAATGGGTTCAACAACAACGCGATCATTAAGGGGTCGAATCTTAACACTCATTACTTACCTCCGTACTGATAAGAATTTAGATTTCTTTGGTATATTTAGCACTCGACCTCCTTGAGTGCTAACACTTAACTATAATAACATAGTTGTTTAATCTTGTCAAGCACTCTCAGGGGGAGAGTGCTAAAATCTAATGTAACTCTAATGTTCGTGGTAGCTATTGGGAGAGTGCATGGGCGCGTAGTTCTGCGATTTGTGTTGTAATTTCCCTGGAGGATAGTAACTTTGGTTCTACCGGGAGAAATACATGAAAGTCGCTGCCTGGACAGGTGCTTTCATCATAACCTGGGCTTTCTACCTGGATTCGCCCGCCATGGGCTTCAACGATGCCGCGCGCAATAGCCAGTCCCAGGCCGGCGCCTCCACCTTTGAATTTTGTTCTGCCAGAGGAATGTAGTGTCACGGATCCGGTTTGATAAAATTTCGTGAAGATCAGTTCCTGTACCTGCGGATCAATCCCAATCCCGGTATCACTTACGATAATTTCGACCAGGTCATTTGCAAGATCATTTTTATCAGAGGTATAAAAAAATCCGCTAATCGTGATCCTGCCACCATTGGGCGTGTATTTGATGGCATTGTAAAGTAGATTACTGAAGACCTTGTACAGTGCGTCCTGGTCGGCATAAATTTGTGGTAATTCGGTTAGCGGATGGAGGTCTAGGGTTAATTGTCGTTTCGCTACTGGTTCGGCCAATTCATTGCATAAGGACATCAATAACTCGTGAAGATCGAGCCATTTGGGTGACAAATCTAACACGCTATTATCAATTTTAACGATGTCGAGCATACTGTTCACGATCTCTGCCATCCGGTTAGCGCCATTGAGGATGCCCTGTACCTGAATTTGGTACTCAGGATCCTCTTGGAGTTGTTTTTCACGGGACAAGATCTGGCTAAACCCTTTAACCAATGTAAGGGGAGTGCGCAGCTCGTGGGAGATGATCTGGATGAATTCGGACTTGTTGCGATCCAGTAACTCAAGCTGGGTGTAAGCTTTTTCTAACTCGATAGTACGCTCTCGCACCCGGTTTTCAAGTTCAGTATTAAACTGTCTTATATCTGCGTAGAGGCGCGCGTTGCGGATGGCGATAGCAATCTGGTCGGCCAGAATGTGCAATGCACTTACGGTTTCGGGCGTAAGGACACCCGTTTGCGCGCTTTGGATATCTAGGACACCTAACAAACAGGTTTTCACATTGAGGGGAATAACCAGCTCAGATGCAGTGTCCGGTAAATTTTCATTGGGTAGATAAACAGGATCGGCAGTTACGTCGTTGGCCAGGTAGAGTGTGCCGCTACGACAGACTTGTGCAATGATGCTTTTCTCGCTCTCTAGGGGGATTTCATACTCACATACCAGACGCGGTACATTGGGAGATTGCCCCCATGCATTTAACTTGATCACTTTGCGGTCTGGAACAAGTAGCCAAACTCCGACGAAATAGCTGTCAAATCCAATACGAATTAGCTCGGCCACTTCAGCCAGCAGCTCATTCAGGTCCAAAATAGACGTAATCTGTTGGCTGACACGGGCGCTGGTCTCCAACTGCCGGGCGAACCCGGCAAGTTTCAGATTTGCAATTTCAAGTTGGCGCCGCTGGTGGTACAGTTCGAGAAAGACTTTGACTTTGCTGAGCAAGATTTCGGGCATAAATGGTTTGCTGAGGAAATCTACTGCGCCGGCGTCGTAACCTCTGCGGTGATGATATTCGTCGGAATAAATTGCACTCACAAAGATCACCGGCAGACTGGCGGTCCTGGGATTGCCGCGCAGCAATTCTACCAACTCATAGCCATCCATTTCCGGCATTTGTACGTCCACAATTGCCACGAAGAAATGATGTTCTAGGGTGAGTGCGAGGGCCTCCATACCGGATGTGGTTTGTATTATTTCGATGTCTAGTTGGCGCAGAATTTTCTCTAGCGCGAAAAGATTTTCTGGCCTGTCGTCTACGATTAAAATTGGGGGCCGCGGTTTCTCCATAATATCTCCCACAATATTTATTGATAGAGCCACACCCTTAACATTGAAAATAACCGATCCACATCTACCGGTTTAGACAGATAGTCGTTTGCGCCGACTGCAATGCATTTTTCAGCATCTCCCCTCATGGCCTTTGCTGTCAGTGCCAGGATGGGGAGTGTGCGAAATTGAGCCTGAGCGCGTATTCGCGCGATGGTTTCATAACCATCCATTTCAGGCATCATAATATCCATTAACACGATGTCAAATTCAGTAGGATTGGCTTCTAATAACTCAAGGGCTTTGCGTCCATTGCGCGCGATATTGACCTTTAGTCCTTTGTCATTTAGCAATTTGGAGAGTGCAAATGCATTGCGCATATCGTCGTCTACTACGAGAACACACTTCCCGGCTAGAGCGATTTCCCTGTCATGTAGTTGCTTGATGGCGCGTTGTTTGTCTACCGGCATTTTAGCCACAATCTGGTGTAAAAATAGCGCGACCTCATCCAACAGCCGTTCTGGTGATTTTACTCCCTTGATGATCACACTGTTTGCATATTTCAACAGTTTGTGATTTTCATCCTCGGTGAGCGCGCGCCCAGTGTAGATAATGACCGGACATTTGGGATGAGTTGCATCTTGTGATACATTCATCTGCTCCAAGACTTCAAACCCGCTCATATCTGGAAGACTAAGGTCGAGGATCATACAGTCAAACGACTGATTTTGCAGTGCAGTGAGCGCGGCTTGCCCGGTTGCAGCTTCGTGAATATGGATGTCCTCGGCCTTTAGGAGTTGTTTGACACTACGTCGTAAGCCTACATCGTCTTCAACTACGAGCAGAGATTTGATGTTTTGGGTTGTGAAATGCGCGATGGTTTGGAACGCCTTCTCCAGACTTTCCGGCGTGGCTGGTTTGGTGAGAAAACCTATCGCCCCCATCCGGTAAGCGTTGAGATCCTGCTCACTGGCTGACATAATGTGGACGGGGATATGCCGGGTGTTGGAATTGTTCTTGAGCGATTCTAATACATCCCACCCGCTTATCCGGGGCAGATTGAGATCGAGGATAATGGCGGCAGGTTGGTGGTCTTCGGCTAAGTGCAATCCTGTCTCCCCATCTTCCGCAATGAGGCATTTAAACTGTCTGGCCCGTGCATCATCACACACAATCTTGGCAAAGCGCGCATCATCTTCGATAACTAGCAATATTTCGTCCCCTGCTGTTAATGTATCCCGATCATCAGATACTTGAAGCGGGATCTTGGAAACTGGATACTGGACACTGGAAGTCGTTGTATGATCTGCTTGCTCCTCACCTCTTACTTCTCTGTGCCCCTTTTCTTCTTCCTTCTCCTTTCTTCTTTCTGCTTCCGCCGGCAAATATATTGTAAACGTGCTACCTTTCCCGTGCGCGCTTTCCAGGGTGATATGGCCGCCCAGATGGGTGACTAATTCACGGGAGATCGCCAATCCCAAACCTGTACCGCCGTACCGGCGGCTGGTGCTGCCATCGGCCTGCTGGAATGCCTCAAACACAATAGCCTGTTGTTCGGGTGTCATACCGATGCCCGTATCTGTTACGCGAATGGCGACTTGCTTGGTTCCTTCATCTTGGGAGTGACGTTCAATGGCGAGGGTAACCATACCCTTATCGGTAAATTTGAACGCATTAGACAACATATTTTTCACGATCTGTTCCACTCGTTGCCGGTCAGTGATGATCATTTCAGGGAGATTTTCGTCTGTTGTGACATTGAATATCAAACCTTTCTCTTCGGCAATTGGCGTGAACTGTATATGCATGGTGTGCGCCAGATCGGCTAGGGATGTATGTTCGAAATTGAATACCATTTTGCCCGCTTCAACTTTAGAAAGATCAAGGATGTCGTTGATGAGCTTGAGTAGGTCACTGCCACTGTTGTAGATAATCTGGGCAGACTGAACTTCTTCTTCATTTAGATTGCCTTCCTCATTGGCTGCTAATATCCGGGCCAGGATTAACAGACTGTTCAGTGGAGTGCGGAGTTCGTGGGACATATTGGCCAGGAATTCAGATTTGTATTTGCTTGCTAGAGCCAGGTCTTCCGCTCTTTTTTCGAGTTCCTGTTGTGTGACTTTTAATATTCTGTTTTGTTGGTCGAGTGCTGCCTGTTGCGCGCGCAGGGTTAGTGTACTTTCTTCGAGTTCACTGTTGGTTGCTTCCAGTCTTGCCTGATTTTCTCGCAACCGGGCTTCCGAACGGCGCAAGTTTTCGGTTTGGTGACTCAATTCGGCATTAGCCGCTCGCAAGTTTTCTTCGCGGATCTGGAGAGCTTGCGCCTGTTGTTGCGTCTCCGTAAGCAATTCGTCAATGCGCGCCCGGGCCTGGGTGGTAGTCATGCTGATCGCAATATTCTCTAATGTATTTTTCACAAAATCCAGATGGGCTTGTGTTAAGGTGTCCAACAAACCGAGTTCCACCACACCGATGACACGATCTTCATAAATAATCGGAGCGATTAAAAGATGTTGGGGAGGCATTTCAATCAATCCTGTAACCACTGCAACATAGTCAGCCGGAACAGCGGCGTAAGTGAGCATACGTTTTTCCAGAGCTGCTTGACCAACCAATCCCTCGCCCAAACGAAAGCGCTGAGACGTGTACCGGCGATACGTATAAGCGTGACTGGCTAATAGATGGAATGTATCTTCGCTCTCGCGGATAAAGAGTGCCCCTATAGGGGCGTTAATGTACTCGCACAAATAGTGAATGATGTGGGTCGCCAATGTGGGCAAATCCTGTTGTCCACGCAACTGTTGGTTGAGTTGGGCCTGTCCCGCAATTTGCCACATTTGTGCCTCTAGTTTTTGCCGGGCAGATTCAGCTTCAACGCGTGCTTGTTCTAAGCTCTGGGTGCGTTCGGCAACCTCAGTGGCCAGATTTTGGCGAATGGTCTGCAAATGGCGTGCTTGCGCAATACTTTGATTAAGCGCGTCCATAAAATGTGTGCTGATATAGTTGATGGAACTGACTAAGAAACTGAGTAGCAAGACCAAGATAGTCGTATTGCTCACCCAACCGGGGTGTGCAGTAGAGTTGACTTCAACATAACCTGTGAATCTTCCACTGGTAATACCCCAGGCAAAGCCTCCTACTATCAATACATTGATGATGATACTGACTAATCCCGCTTTCCGTCCTTGAAAAATAGCGGCGGTGCAGGATGTACATAGTAACATCATGTATCCTAGGGAACCCCGCCCTTCAGTAGCAAAGCTGAGTATTGCCCCTCCATAAAGGATGCCCATAATAATCCAGACTTGTATTTCATAAGATGCTCGTCGCCAGAAAGCGGCGAGAACGATGAAGGCATAAAATATCCAATAAAGAACGATTAGCTTATAATCCTGTTGTGTGAAGGAGTAATAGGAGGAAGCAGCCATCGCCAGAAATCCTAAGCCAGTGGCCCACTGCAATACACCCTGTATTAGCTCTTTGCGCCAGTTATGCAGTATGTCTGCAAATGTTTCAATTGCTTGAAGATGTTTATCAGTTTCCATAATTATACAGTTCCTTCTCACGTTTATTCAGACACTTGCCGGCGTAGTTCTGCATTGAGAGCCTCAAGTTCGATTTGCTTCTCGCGTAATTGCGCCTCTGAAATGCGCAGACTTTCCGTTTGCGCCTCTAGCTCTTCATTGGCTGCGCGCAACTCTTCTTCTTGCATCTGTAACCCTTCCGCCTGTCGTTGCGTTTCTTGGAATAAGGTCTGGATGCGCTCGTTAGTTTGCACGGTATTGATAACGACGGCGACGCGCTCTAGTGCTTGTTCCAACAGTTGGATATGGACTTCTGTAAACCGTGTCAGCCGGCCAAACTCGATCACGCCCATCACCGTTTCCCCGTGTAGGATAGGATAGAGAACGATGTGGTTCAGGGTAATGGTGCCAAAAGAGGATACCAACTTGTCAGTGGTTTCCGTCCCAATCATAGCATCAGATGCAGGTATGGGCATGGTACGGTTCAGATAATGGGGTATGCCTTCCGCAGCGACCTGCCCGACAACGCCTTCTCCTACCGCAAAACGCAAAGTTTTTCCTTCCGGCGGTTGGTAAGCGTACGTACCTGCTAAGACTAGTGAGTTCTCCTCTCGGATATAGAGTACCCCTACTTGCGCATCCAGATAAGGACATATCTGTTCGAGTACCGCCGTCGCCAGTGTGAGAATGTTTTGTTTGTTGCGCATCACATCGCTCAATTGAGCCAGACCCGTGACCTGCCACATTTGTGTCTCAAGCGATTGGTGAGCTGCTTCGGCGGCGGCGCGGGCTGCCTCGGCATTACGTGTGCGTTCGGCTACTTGTGCTTCAAGGGACGCCTGCATTGCAGCTAATTCCCGATTACTCTGGGTCAATGCTAGTTCATTGCGTCGCATACGTTCTATCGCTTGCGTAAAACTGCGATGGTAGAGAATAATCAAGACGGTCACGGTAATGAAAACTTGGCTTACGATGCCAAATGCAACTTCCATACGCAGCATACTGGGGTTGGGCGTTATAATGTTTTGACGCTCTA
Source organism: Anaerolineae bacterium (assembly GCA_016931185.1). Lineage (GTDB taxonomy): Bacteria > Chloroflexota > Anaerolineae > B4-G1 > SLSP01 > JAFGFI01. The sequence continues at coordinate 13,037 of JAFGFI010000241.1, read as the reverse complement.
GCAAAAATAACCCTAATCCATTAACGACACCGGATATCGCAAAATTGAGGATATCGCGCTCTCCCAATAACAATCCGGCTACGACAATAACTTCAATGTAGATAACATATCCGGCTCCGCGCACGCCTCCATACATAATATTTATCCCCGTGATCGATATCCATGTCAGGCTGAGAAAGATACGCGTGGCCGCATGTACCCGCCCGGTGTGCATCATATAGAACGGAATACCGGTAATGATGAGTACACTCACTGTCGCTGCCAGAGATACGGTGAGGTCGACTTCAGGTATGAAAATAAAACTCAGGCTGCGCAGGATTTCCAGAAGAAGGACACTCCACAAGATAATATTGAGCAATCCGGCGATCCGGGTTTTTTCTTCATTATCCTCAAAGATTGGAGGCGATAATAAGCGTCTGAGTTTATCCCAAGTGTTAACCATGTTCCCCCCTCGATATACGTGCTCTAGACTCATTAAGCATTTGTTCTTGTTGATGGCGTAGATGTTCAGTCTGTGCCTCCAATTCTTCATTGATGGCCCTCAGTTCTTCTTCCTGGGCTTGAAGTTCGTTCGCCTGACGTTGTGTTTCTTCCAACAGCGTATTAATACGCGCGCGATTTTCGGCTGTGTTGAGCGCGATAGCGATGGTTTCTAACATTTTCTCTACGAAGTTTATTTGTGTGTCTGTAAATGCGCGCGAAGATCCTAATTCCAACACACCGTTGACTTGTCCCTCGTAGAGGAACGGCGCGCCTAATATATAGCGTAGGTGTGTTTGTCCCAAACCGGAAGCGACGATAAGCTGCGGTGTACCTGTAGTGTCTGTAATAGTGTCCAAAATTTGCAGCCGTTGTTCTTGAGCTACTTGGCCTATCCATCCTTCACCTAATTGGAAGTGTCCTGGGTGATGGAGGGGGGATGTATAAGCATAACGCCCTAGAAGTTGTAACTTATTGCCCTCACGGAAATATAGCGCTCCCACCGGCACTTCAATATAAGTACATAATTGGCAGATAATGTGGTTTGCAAGTGTAACCAGGTCTTGTTCGCCCCGCAGCGATTCGTTGAATTGTGCCTCGCCTGTCACAAGCCACATCTGCATTTGAAGGGCTTCATTGGTAGATTCGGCCTCGGCGCGAGCTGTTTCTGCATTCCGGGTGCGTTCCACGATTTGTTGTTCTAGCTCGGCCCTTTCAACCCTCAATTCCTGGGTTAACTGATGGCTTTGTGTCAGCGCACTTGCTAAGTGATTAAGCAGATAAGTTTGCGCGTGTCCGAGAGCAATACTCATTGCCAGGAAGATCAATATGGATAAAAGCCAACCTTCCCACTCTGTACTGCGGGGAGTAGTTGTACCGGGATAATATACGATGATATATCCCGATGTGAGCGCCCAGGCCATCCCCAATAATCCTAAGAGGAGAATGGCGATGCTCCCGCGGCTACGCCATCTGTCAAAGAAAAGCGATGATAACACAGCCGCGCTTAACAAGAAATAACTACTATCACCGTTAATCCCAAACTGTGTCATATTAAAAAGCCCAAATCCCCCAAAGACACCTATGATGACCAATACTTGAGTTTTGTAGGAACTGCGTTTCCAGAGGGTAATGCCGATGAGCAATAAATAAATGCCCAGGCGAATAGGGATTTGCTCGGGATAATTTTGTATATAAGCTTGGTAAACGGCCATAGCTGCTACCGGGCCGCCGATGATGCTAAGCGCGACCAGCAATTGCCGGACTAGCTTCTGCCGCCATATATCAATATTGTGGATAGCCTCTGTCTGGCGAGTTGTGAGTCCATCATCCATAAACTACCTCCCTTGAAAATAGCGAATAGCGAATTACGAATTACGGATTCAATTTTCATCCTACTGCTGGTGAACGCACCGCGTTAATGGGTAATTCCTTACAAATAGGTGCATTGCACTTTCTGAAATGCGATGTACCTGTTCTCATTTATGAGTATGAATCTCATTCGGAAAATTTCTCTATGGATTACACAACTAGCAAAGCACAGAATTGTAAAATTTGCAAATGCGGGGTGGGGGGCGGAGGGTGTTGCTTTTGGTTTTTGTAAAGAGCTATGCTATACTGGAAGTGTGATCGGGTATTCCGTTCAATTTGTTGGGATGGTTCAAGTTACCTTTACACTTTTTGCGCTTGATAGGGCATAAAGTGTAAAGGTAAAAAGCAAGGTTTCTGAACCCTGCCAATTTGTTGATATGTTAATCGGGGAGTTAAAAAATGACAGTAAGCACAGTACCACAAGTACAGGTTGCTGTAGAGACAGTAAAGGTTGAGACTAACCCGCGTCTCTGGCCTCCGCGTCAAGGTGAGTGGACGTATGAGGACTACGCGCGCTTGCCTAATGATCATTGGCGTTACGAGATTATCAAAGGAGCTTTGCGTATGTCACCTGCACCGCTAACACAGCATCAGGAAATAAGTATTAATCTGGTGGCGCGCTTGCATCAGTTTGTGCGTACTCACCAACTTGGGAAGGTATATGATGCGCCTATTGATGTTATTCTGGCTGATCTAGCTTCCCCTGTCCAACCTGACATTTTGTTTATTGCTCAAGAGCGTTTGGACATTGTGCAGGAAAAGTTTATCGAGGGTGCGCCCGATCTGATCGTAGAAATCCTCTCGCCTAGCAATTGGCTAGATGACCGCCGGGATAAATATGAGGTTTATGAAGCAGCCGGTGTCCGGGAGTATTGGATTGTGGACCCGGATATCTGCTCAGTGGAAGTTTTCGTGCTACATGAGGATCACTATGCTCAAGTAGGACGGTATGCGGCGGGTGATGTGGTGCGCGCGCATGTGGTACACGGTTTTGAAATCGCGGTGTCGGATTTTTGCTAAGATACCAGTGTACTGCTAAAGGGTGAAGAGTTACTCTCGGCCAGCACACTAAATTCGCTTAAATACGGCTAAAGCCGCAAACAGAGGGTGTTTTTTTGTTGCCGGCTATGCCCGGCAACAAAAAAACACCTCAACTCTTTCTTTATCTATTCACCATTAGTCCTAAGTCATAACGTAGTTTAGGCGACCGTATCCGTAATGGGTAGACTCAACGATCCCAACTCTGGCGCTTTGACTGTGAATGTGATCGTGTGCTCTCCGGCTTCCAGTGGGCCGGGCACATAGATGGTCATTGTTGCGCCGTAATAGACGTAGAGTGAAGATGACCACGATATCTCAGCCACCGGACGGACCTTGCCCCCCATCTCAACTGTGATGCCATCCAATGATTTCTCCTCGCCATCTACAATGAGTTTAGCGATCCCGCTCACCGCCCCAGAATCTACCAGGTTCTTGACCTGGAACACAAAGCCGGCATCCTGGTTTTTTAAACTGCCCTTCACATACATTTTCTGCAAACTTTCGGGTGTCATACCGTACATATTAACCTCCTAAATTTATGTAATGATTGTTATTCTCCCTTGAAAATCGAAAATTGGCAAATTTCAAATTGGCAAATTGTGAAAACCCTTGAAAACTTGGTTTCGTCTTAAATTTTCATCGAACTGCTGGTGAACGCACAGCGTTAATGAGTAATCCTATATGATGAGGAAATGTACAACGTACTCGTGATGTGTAATTGATCACGTATTACGTTTCACGCCGCTGTAAGACTTGGATTTTTTAAACCTCGCTCCACTTGCTGTCGCAGCCAATCATTTAATCCCGGAATATCTTCGCTCATCCGTCCGGCAGCCACGATAGGCCGCCAGCGGCGATATTCGGTTTCTCCGCCTGGTCTTAGCTCGAAATAACGTTTCAGATAGGTGCGATGATGTATTCGTAACGCCCACTTTTTTATCCGGGCCGTGATACGGTTTGTGAATTTGTTTGTATGGGCTTGCATAAGTCTATTTTCGACGCCTTGAAGGAGTACGGCTGTCCGTGCCACGTCAGCAAGGGGATTGCCACACGTAGCGTCGACCCAGTCAATGATGACAGGACGATCCATTGTCATCAGTATATTGAGAGGGTGAAAATCTCCGTGGCATAAGTGCTTTCCTGTGGGCATTTGGGCTAAAACTTGCAAGCTGGCGGTTTTTAATTCGAGGGGTAATCCCTTTGCAACCTGGATTTTACGCTCAAGACGTTCATGTTGTTTGGGAATGTCCTTAATCGCTTCAATTTCGTGGACTGTGACATGCAGGTCGGCCAGTTGACGCGCGAGTTTCCATAACATCCAGGGTTTGGCAGCCATAACCTCACCCATTGCTTTCCCATCGAGTCGTTCATATTCCAGTCCTAGTCGGCCCTCAACCTCGACTATGTCGCCTACTTGTGGCACTGCTAATCCTGCTGCACACACAGCGCGGGCAATGCGCGTTTCATACTGTACACCTTCTTCAGAGACCCATGTATGGAATAACTTAAGGACCCAACCCTCGCGCCATGGATAAATTTCTGCCGTTCGTCCCTCGGCAAGTGGCTGTTTCAGTTTCATGTGGGTTATAGATAGGTTAGCCGGTCGCCGTAATGTTTTAGCCAGCGTTGATTGTGGGCATCGCCTTGGTCCAGATTGGCACTCATAAATACCGGGGGATCTCCTGTACGCTCTAACAACAACTCTGTCACCCGGACCACAATGGCGTTGAGAATAGTCGCTCCTGTGATAGTAGATGTCGGTCCGACTTTTTGCGGCAAGTTGGGGAACGCAATTGCTGCGTCGCCAATAGGAGCATGATTATCTAACACCAGATCGGCGACTTCAAACAGGCGAGACATACCGGGCTGGCGCGGTTGGACTGAACGTGAATATTCGAGTGAAGTCAGTGCGATGACAAATACGCCAAGCTCTTTAGCCCCTTGCGCCATCTCTACCGCCACTGCATTTCTGCCGGAGACTGAATGAACGATCAATATATCTCCCGCTTCAAGGGGCAACTCAGCCAAGATTTGGGCCGCGAGACCCGGCATCCGTTCCAACCGGGATGTCAGCGTAGCCGGGCGAACATCGGTCGTCAAGCCCGGAGGTAAAATAGGATTGACGGGTACTAACCCACCGGCGCGGTAAAAAAGCTCCTGCGCCAAAATACCAGCATGAGTAGGGCCAAATGCATACACTAAATGATCACCCTGAATAGCGTCGGCAATCGCCGAGGCAGCTTGTTCCATAGCTTCGTGCTGGGTTTCACGTACTTCTTGTAGTAACTGGATAATCGTTTCAAAGTAGTCCATTAGTATCCTTTTTGTAGTGCTTCTGTTTCTACCTGATTGACTAAATTTTTCCCATCGGGACGGTTGACACTGGGGAACACGGTAGGAGTCAGTCCCCGTGCAAGCATAGTCTCAACTATTCCGGCAACGATTGCCCAGAGTGTGGCGACAGCGCCTATCCCCGAAGCCGGGCAGATGGGATACTCAAGACCTTCAACAGCGAGCATCGCGTCGCCATACGGCGCACCATTGTCCAATACCAGGTCAGCCATCTCATAAAGATGTTTCCCCGAGGGATGTTCCGAAACAAGTTGTGAGCTATATGCTAACGCGGTAATGGCGATGACCGTTAGTCCGTGCGCGCGTGCCTGTAGTGCCAGCTCAATAACGTTTGCACTTTTGCCCGATACACTGCCTACGAACAGAACATCCCCTGGGCGTAGTTGTTGGGTGTTAAAGATATGCTCAATGTAACTATAAGATAAGGAGCTTTCTGTTGGGAGGGGAGTTACAGTTCGTGTTTTCACCGGATTGATCACATTCAGATTAAATTCCAACCGGCTGAACGCCACTAATCCGCCGGCACGGTTGATCAATTCATGGGAAACAAGATGACCACTGTCAAATATATGGATAACTCCGCCTTGCGTCAGTGCCTTAACACATATCTCCACGGCCTTGTCGATAGGTTCGGTCTGGGTCGCAATTTTTTCAATATGGGTTTTCAAAAGCTCAAAATACTTTTCTATTAACACATTTCACCTTCTTGATTTTTAACCGTTTAGTTTTGTGAGCGATTACCGTGCCACCGGACATTTTTTCAAAGATGAGCATTTAGCCGTAATCGCGCTGGATTTTGCGGCTAAGGCCGCTTTAAGAGGCGTGTTTTTCGTTTTCAAGCGTAGCTCGAAAACGAAAAACACACTTTACTCTGGCGGCTTCAGCCGCAAAATCTATCCATTTATGGCTGATGAGATAGATCATACAACATTAACCGGCTTAACGCAATCGCCGGTTCTTCTTTTCCAATGAGCAGTCTGGCGTGTGGAAATTCCTGTACCAGGCCATCTTGTAATGGAGTCAGTATGATAGCCCCTGCATTTAATAATCCCCCTGCCGCCACCACAACGAAGCTCTCTTGTGTATTAAACAATTTCCTAACGATGTGATGTGCTAGGGCAGCCAGGTCATTGGCGACTTTTTGCAAGATTTGTATAGCTACCCGATCTCCTTCTGTAGCCAGTTGGCTCACGATGACGGCCAGACCGGCGATTTCTGCCCGGCTGAGGGGCTTTTGATAAGCCAGATGCACCAGACTCGGACGGAATGTGTCTATTGTCAGGTCGAAATGCTGGCACAAAGCCTTAACTAACAAGGTTGGGGTAGTCAATCGTCCTTCGTAGGAGCGAACCGCCGCGCGCAGGCCCAGGAGTCCAACTGCGTAAGCACTCCCCTCATCGCCCAGTAAAGATCCCCAACCTCCTGCTACCATCTGGCGTCCATCATCGGCGCGTATCCCCCAGGCAGTGGCTCCTGTTGCAGAGACGACGGCAACTCCATGCGGGCGGTAAATGCCGGCACGAGCAAATACAACATCCCCTTCTGTGTAAGTGTGATATGTGGCATTTGGAAGCAGCGCGCCGATTAATTCTGGCCCGACTTTTGACCCCGCCAATACCGAAGCAAAATGTTGTATTTGTGACCCGGAAATTCCCGTTGTGTGTAGCACATCCGATACAACTCGTAAAACCGCTGCCTGCGCCTCTTGCAGCGGAACGAAATTCGTATTCACATCGGTGGATCGGCTGGTATAGAGGATCTTCCCGGTATAATCTGACAGGGCAGCTTGACTGCGCGTCCCGCCGCCCTCTAGGCAAAGTAGATAATGATCTTCGCGTAACACTAGCCCTTCAATGCTCCTATGGTTAATCCGCGCTGAATCTGATTTTGGAAGATGGTATACACAATCAGTGTGGGCAACATTACAATGGTAATGGCTGCAAATAACCCGCTCCAGTCACTCTGATAGCGTTGTTGGTGTTGTAAGAACGCCAGTCCCTGAGAGAGTACATATTTGTTACTACTCGTGAGCAGCACGAGCGGCAGGATATATTGATTCCATTGCCCCAAGAAGTTGAAAATCCCCATACTTACCAGGCCATTTTTTGCCAGTGGGATAACAATTTTAAAAAATAACTGGTATTGATTTGCTCCGTCAATAATCGCCGCCTCCAGCAATTCCGATGGTAGAGTTTTAAAAAAGCCTGTCATAAAGAAGACCGTAAAAGGCAAGGAATAGGCAACATACACTAAAATTAACCCGAAGTGAGTATCAAGGAGACGCATCGATTGGAGCAGGAAGAAGAGGGGCACCAGCGCCAATATAACCGGGAAGAGCATCCCCCCGGTAAACATAAAGAAGACCGCCCGGTTACCGGGAAATACAAAGCGTGCCAACACATACCCGGCCATCGCGGAGAATAACAAAGTAAGGAAAATCGCGGGGATCAGCACCCCTAGCGTATTAAAAAAGTATAGTCCGATGTTTGCTTTGCTCCAAGCACGGGAGAAGTTCTCCCACATAAGTTGCGCCGGTGGTGACCACGGGCTGAAAAAGATTTCCTTGCTGGTTTTGAATGAGCTAACCAGCACCCAGATCATTGGGAAAATCACAATGATTGACCAAAGACCCAGAAATAGATAGATGAGGGTATTGATCACTGTACGGACGATTTTGTTTGTTTGTTCGTGCTCCATAGTGTTTTCCCCCTTACCTAATACTCGACGGTTTCACGTCGTGTTACCCGCATGGTAAATACAGAAAGCGCGAGCATTAACAGGAAAAGCGCCACGCCAATCGCGGTCGCGTAACCAAAGCGGCTGGCCTCAAACGCTTGTTCATAAAGGTAGGTTGATAGGACATCCGCAGGACGATTCGTGGATGAGCCACTGACAACCATGACCCTGGTAATGGCAAACATATTAAAGGCCCCCAATCCTGAATAGACCAGGGCTGTCTGCATCGTATCCCACAGCAGGGGGAGCGTGACATTCCAAAACTGCTGCCAACGATTGGCGCCATCGATGATAGCCGCCTCATAGAAGCTCATTGGGATTGCCTCCATTGCAGCAAGGAATAACACCATGTAAAATCCGGCGGCTTGCCAGATGACCACTGACGCAATTGCCATGCGTACTGTGCGCGGGTCGCCAATCCAAACAGGGATACCCTCAAAGCCAAATTGTTGGAAAAATCCCTCCATGTGCAGGAATTGGGCTATAGATGTCACGACCCCGATGGTCGGATGATAGATATAGCTCCACAACACACCAATCGAGATCAGAGATATGACCTGGGGAAAGAAAAAAGTCACCCGGAAAAAATTGGCGAAGCGCACACGTTGGTTGATCATAAAGGCCAGAAAGAGACTCAATGAGATCGTAATGAGAGGTACGAAGAATAAGTATTGCACATTGTGCCACAAAGCATTCCAGAAAAATTCGTCATTGATCATACGTTCATAATTTCTTAGCCCGACAAAGGGTTGGTTGGCGCTGACGCCTTTCCAACTCGTGAATGAGTTATACATTGAACGTCCGTAAGGATAGATCACGAATATGAGATACAGAATAATGGCCGGAGCGAGAAAGGGAATGATGACGCGGTATTTGTTCTTATACATAGATAAACCTCCCTGCTGGTTGGTGTTTTCCCACACATTGGCTTCTATCAAAGTGGAGCAATCGTTTAAACATTGCTATGGCAATAAGATTTGAAACACTGTCCAGGATAGAGTGGTTTTACTCTATCCTGGACAAGCCCTTGCATGGTTAGTGTGTTTTACTTCTCACGGGTAAACTTAGTCACCTCAGGATCGGCTTTCACCTTATCGGCCATAGCTTGAACAGCCTCAACAAATTGCTCTGGAGTAATCCGCTTGGTGAGCATCTCACCCATCATCGCGTCTGCTTCCTTGCTCAAGTCGCTGTACCATCCACCGTAGCGCATACCGGGGAAGACGTTTTCGCCACACTTCTCGACCATTTCAACAGCCGATTGCATACCGGTGCTGATGGTGACCCCTTCAGTTCCACCCAGAACCGGCATCATAGAGCTGACGTTGACGGCAAAGTACTTGGCGCTTTCCTTTGAGATGATGCAGCGCAGATATTCCATACCGGCTATGGGGTTTTTAGCCTTGGAGGGGACGATAAATGGTTCGCCGCCTTCTGCCCGGCAAGCATCTTTATCGCCCGGCGATTGCGCGATGACCATATTAAAATTATCCGGGATCATATCCTTCATCTCGTTTTCCAACCAGATCCCACAAGGAATGAAGGCTGCATTTCCTTTCAGCCACTCGGCCTGCGACTCGGTGTGGTTTAGCCCCTCGGTGCCTGTCATAATGTAATCATTTTCGGCCAGTTGGTACATTTCTTTAAGCGAGTCCACAACGGCAGCATGCCCCCAGGCACCATCCACCAGGTTGTCAATGTCAACCATCGGCTGGACACCGCCTTTCTTGTAAATCAAGCCTTGTAACAGCCCAAAGCTCATATAGCCCGGATATTTGCCCTGGTAGGTCCATGGGGCAATACCGGCGGATTTGATCGTCTCACACAGATCCAACATTTCGGGCCACGTTTTCGGATATATCCAGCCTTTCTCCTGGAACAGGGTGCTGCTGTACCAGATACCGGCCACGGAGTAGGCGATGTTGAGCGCGTATGGCTTGCCGCTAACCATACCCCCATCCTGTGATTTGGGGAAGAGTGTCTCCATCACGGTCTTACCGGGGGTATCGAGGGCGGGGGCATTCATTAAAGGTGTTAAGTCTGTAAGCTGCCCTTCGGCGACCAATGCGCCGAAGTCCAGGCTCCCGGCGCCACTGTTGTCAATTACGTCCGGTGGATTGCCGCCTACAAAGCGTGGACGGAGCTTTTCGCCAACGCCCTGGATGGGTTCAACACTGACGGTGCTACCTGGATGAACTTTAGCAAAGAGATCGGCAGCGAATTGGATGTAATCGTGACCGAAACCACCGGAGAAGAAAACGCCTTCCGCACTCACGGGTTCTGGCATATTCAATGGATTGACAGCATCATCTGCAATCTCAAACGGCAGATCGAGTTCGGCTGCAGGAACGGAGGTAGAAGATTTTCCAGAGGGTTTACAAGCATTTAACAGCACGGCACTACTGGCGATGACGCTTGCTTTTAAAAAGTCTCGGCGTGTAAATTGTTTCATCATTGGTTCTCCTTAAACTGGGACTACACTTCTGAATTAGACTTATACTAAGTATACAGGTTGAAAATTAACACTTGATGCGAATTCCTACAGACAAATAAAGATAATTTATTATGTTATGGATACCTCCTTTTAGGTGATATTATATGGGTACGTTTCAAATAAGTTTGTGGGTACGTCAAACGTCAACCGTCAAAATGTGCTTCCTTTTGACGGTTGATGTTTGATGCAAGTATATTCTCCAACTCAAATGAAACACACTAAATGTATTCCGTTAGCGTCACAACCTGATGACCATTTGCCACATAACCGGCAGAGCATGCCTTACCTGTTTACCGAGTCTGCTATGCTTGTGAGAACTTTCTTGGTCAACGAACCCGCCTCGCCCAAAAAGTAAGAGAACATGTTAATTAAGTTTACTTACTAAGTATTATAAATCAATCTATGGGCTTGTCAAGTAAGCAAAGTTATCCAAGTTTAGGGATGATGTTCACAATTGCCGGTAACAGAAGTTTATTTTGCTACTTGATGCTCAATCAAATCCCGATACCAATACCCGCTGTCCTTAGTGGCCCGTTCCTGTGTTTCATGATCCACGTAAATCAGACCCATAGGATAAGTATAGCCAAAAACCCATTCATTCAAGTCCATCAGTGACCAGACGAAATACCCCCGGATGTCGGCGCCATCCCGGATGGCGCGTGCTAATTGGGCCAGGTATAGTTCCAGGTAGCGCTGCCGGTAGGGGTCACGGACGCGCGTGATGTGCCCCTCGGCGTCCTGCTCTACCTGATCATCGGCCTTCGTGCCGTTCTCGGTGATATAGACCGCCGGATTGCCGTACTCGTCGCGGTAGCGCGTAGCAAGTTCATAGATGCCAACCGGGTAGGGGCCTGCACCTAATATTTCGTCCTCGATGTATTCCGTGCCGGGCGGCGTTGTGCGCTCAATCCACGCCTGGAAGAACGGGATGCGCCAATCGTGATAGGCGAACATCGGACTGTAGTAGTTGACACCGAGGAAGTCAGTAGGCCGGGTGATGACATCCATATCACCGGGTCGGATGGGGGGGGTAAACGGCCATAGCCTTTTCCATAGGCTTTCGGGATACACACCGCGATATAACCCGTCCAGGTAGAAGCGGTTGACGAATAGATCGGCGAAGTGCGCCGCCGCGCGATTCTTGGGTGTATCTTTCGTTGGATAAACGGGGAACTGGCTCAACGTGATGCCCACTTGTGCATCGGGAACCAGCGCGCGGATGCGCTCTACTGCCAGCCCGTGGGCGAGTAACTCGTGGTGTGCCACGCGGAAGTAAGCCCACGGATTGCGCTTGCCCGGCGCGTGTTCACCCAGAAAGTGACCGAACATCGCGTGTTCCCACGGCTCGTTGAGCGTGATCCAATATTTAACCCGGTCCCCCAGCGCTTTGACCACGACCTCGGCATAATCGGCGTAGTAAGTCGCGCCGTCACGCCCGATGAAGCCGCCGCACACATCCTCCAGGGCCTGTGGCATGTCCCAGTGGAAGATTGTGACGAAGGGTGTGATGCCCTTTTCTAACAGTGCATCCACCAGCCGGTTGTAGTAATCCAGCCCTTTGGCATTGACTTTATGTACTAATCCCACCCGCCCTTCGGGCAGTACGCGTGCCCACGCGATGGAAAAGCGATAGGCATTCTGTTTCATCTCGACCATCAAATCAAGATCGATCTGGAAGTTATGATAGGCATCCACGGCAAATTCAGCGGCGCGTAGATGTTGGGTGTAGCGTGGCGCGTGCATAAACGTGTCCCACGTCGAAAGCCCCTTGCCGTCTTCATTCCACCCCCCTTCGATCTGAAAGGCAGCAGTAGCCGCGCCAAAGTAGAAGTCTTTAGGAAATTGTGGGTAGGGCATGGTTATTCACTTCATTCAATGAAACCTCAAAAACACATGCTGTTTCACCACGCAAAAGCGATGTCTTCAATGTGACTGTTACCGGTTTTCCCAACGCCTGCTCAAAATTTGCCTGCAGATTGTGCAGCGAACACTCGCACAATGTTGGCGAAGTTACCCAACCCCGCCGCACCAGGTCACACGCGCATGTTCTATAATGTACCTGGAGCGTGTGTGTGTCAAGTTGCGTATACTCAGCTTCTGGAAACCGGGCTGCCAACTCCATTAAGAAGCGCGTCATCTCTCCATCCGCCTGTTGCCAGCACTCGTGGAAGACCTGCGCGGTGTAGGAGCGGGCACACGCCTGCCCGCACTCGCGCAGGATGGTGGTGCGGCTAGGGGCTTGGATGTTCTCCAAGCCCTTCATCAGGCCAGAGAACCAATGCGTTAGGAAATGGGTTATATCTTCTTCTTCTGACGACATCAGTCGCTCCTTAAAGTAGGTGTACTAAAATTTCGTTTCCAATGGCGTTAAGAGCGCCCTACCTATGTGTCAAACATAAGTTTCGATCCTAGCTACCGGACACTTTTTATTAGGGTAACGTATCTACTTCAAAAGTTACACTTTGCGCCGGATTGTGCGGCTAATGAACTTTAAGAAATTATTTCGGTAACGCGCTCCACCGGGGCGTCAACGCCCCGGCTACATCAACCACGCCCCCTGAAG
>JAFGFI010000240.1 GCA_016931185.1 Anaerolineae bacterium | reverse complement strand
AGGGCTATCGCATTTGGATCTTCCAGGAAGCTGTGAGTCCCTTACACAGGCTAAATACGTGGGATGGACGCCGGTTTGCTGCATGCTTAAGCGGTTCTAAGCTTCCTGGAAGGTTAAAGCATCCCAAATGCGATAGCCCTAGGTGCTAACCAGGGTTATTGCATTTGCCCTCAATATGAGCCAGACTACAATAGGAACTTGTGAGGATTTGACAATCTCCGAAGAGCGTGGTATTTAAAGGCTTATGCATATAACGCATAATTCGTAATTCGGTGTAACTTACAGTTGCCTTCACGATTTACAAAAGGAGTACTATGATAACCCATTCACATTTAACTCATTTAACCGTTCCGCAACCGGGTAAGATGCGGCAGGTCAGTAGCCAGGGGCGGCAAACACCGCCGGATTTTATGGCGAAGGCTATTGGGGTAGGGGAACCGGGTAAGAGTGTGCAGATTGCGCCGGGGGAGACGTACACCGTTGCCGAGATCGCGGGCGCGGGCACGATTGTTCGTATCTGGATGACCATTATGCAGCCGGTCCCGGGATTGCCTCACAACTTCAATCACGCGCTTGTCCTGCGCTTTTATTGGGATGGAGAAGAATTACCCTCGGTGGAGGTGCCTTTTGGGGCATTCTTTGGTGTGCCATGGGGTAAATACACACACTATATCGCCGAACCGCTCAGTTGTACCAGTGGCGGTTATAACAGCCGCTTCCCGATGCCCTTTAGTAATGGGTGTCGTATTGAAGTGGTCAACCAGGCGGATGCACCCTGTCCGGCGTTGTTTTTTCAGATACAGTATGTGGAACTGGATGAGCAGCCTGCGCCATTGCGTTTTCACGCGCAGTGGCGGCGCGAGAATCCCACACAAGACCACGTTCCTTACCGCGTCTTGGAAGCAACCGGGACGGGACATTTTGCCGGGATGCATCTGTGGATGCAAAAGGTAGGCCGGTGGTTTGACCCGGCGGCGATGGTGCAGCGTGCACAGGAAACGGGATCTCCCATGGGCGCGTTTTTCCCCGAGGCTATAGGGATGGGGATGCTAGAGGGGTGGGAGAGTATCTATGTGGATGGGGAAACTGCCCCCTCTATTCCTGGTACGGGCAATGAGGATTACTTCAACAGTGGTTTCTACTTTAGCACCGGTCCGTACAGCGCGCCGCATTGGGGCTGTACTGTGCGCAGTTATTTGGCCTCCCGCTGCGCGGCCTATCGCTTTCATATTGATGATGCTATCCCATTTCACGAATCGATTGTGGTAGATATCGATCATGGCTACACCAACCAGGTGCAGGCAGATTACAGCAGCGTGGCTTATTGGTATCAGATGGAACCTCACGTGGCCTTTCCGTTGTTACCCCCGCTTGCCGGGCGACTGCCCACGCCTACCGGCGAGAACATCACCCAATTTGCCCTCTTCTCCAGCCCTGTGTGGGTACCGGCAACGTTGGTGGGGCTTAAAATGTTGAAGAAGATTTTTGGGAAGAGGAGTTCTTAATGCCGGTAATGACCCAACCTGAAATCGAAGCTTTTTTACATGCACCACACCATGCCATTGTGGGCACAAACCGCCGGGATGGAGCGCCGCACCTTAGTCCTGTGTGGTATCTCTATGAGGAAGGACGGCTGTATATCATCATCGCGGCGAATACGGCGAAGTATCGCAACTTGCAGCGCGACCCGCGTATCTGTGTATGCATTGATGGCGGGCATCCTGATTATCGCACAGTCACGTTATATGGCACGGCGATGTTACAGGCTGATACCCCCAAAGTTACGGAGATACGTTGGCGTATCATCCGCCGCTACTATGAGAACGAAGCCGACGCGCGTAGGTATGCGGACTCTACTCGTGACCAACCCCATGTCCTGGTCACTATCATTCCAGAGAAAATCATAAGCCAGGATTTTAATTCCTGAATTGTCCTGTTTGTGGCAGAGAACCACGGATTAGCAGAAATAAACGATAATTGTGCAGTTTATCGTTTATTTCTCTTATGCGTGGTTTTCTTTTCTTAACTTAACAGGTAGCAACTTGTGTTTTCTTATGTCAACTCCTAAAGTTTTTAATTGCCTCTTGACAAATAGATCGAAATAAAGTATAATTTACACGAGTAAGGTGACACGATTAACATAATCCGCGTAATGTTATACGAGTAACTTACCTTTATTATCATTTAGGTTGAATTCTTTTAACCTTTTTCTGTAACGTGATTTGTGAGTGTAAGCTAATGGCTAAACGTCCTACACAGTCTGATGTTGCGAAGTTGGCGGGCGTGTCACGCGCGACGGTTTCTTATGTCCTCAATGATCGTATGGATGGCCGTATTCCCATTACGGAACCTACCCGTCAAAAGGTGTTGGAAGCAGCTAAAACGTTGGGGTATGAACCCAATGCGCTGGCCCGTAATTTGAAATCAGGGGCCAGTTATACTATTGGCCTCTTGATGCCTGCCGTCCACAATCCCCACTATTGGGATATTTTGGAGGGCGCAGAAGAAGAGATCACAGAACAGGGGTATCATCTGGCCCTGGTGACGGCGAATCTCAATCCCGAACGCGAGCGGCGTTGTTTGCAGTCCCTTTTTCAACAGCGACTTGATGGGCTGATTTTGATGCCCACATTTATTGATATGTTTCCTGATGAAATGGGGGTCCTGGCCGAACGCACAAGTCCCGCCGTTTTTATCACCCCCATAGAAGGTGCGGATTGGGTCTTTCCCGATATTCGTGGGGGTGCTGAGGCCATGATGGATCATCTCTTGGGCTTGGGCCACACGCGCATTGGGTTTATCAATGGCGCGGCGCGCCCGCATCTTTCTCAAACCCGCGAGGACGTATACCGGGAAAAAGTACTGGCTGCAGGGTTTGCGCTTGATGAGAGTCTTATGCGCCAATGCAGTCATTTGATGGAAAATGGATATCAAGAAGCGCGTGCTTTACTTTCTCTTCCCCATCCCCCTACTGCAATTTGGACGATCAATGATTTGTTGGCGATCGGCGCACTTCGCGCCATTCATGAGCGGGGGTTGTCCGTGCCGGGGGATATTGCTCTGGCAGGCTTTGATGATATTGCTTTTTCCAGGCAAGTTTACCCTCCTTTAACTACAGTTCACATGCCTGCTTATGAGATGGGAAAACGTGCTGCTGAATTTCTATTTAAGCGGTTGGAGGATCCTAGTCTTGAACCGATGCAAGAGATTATGCCCATGCAGTTGATGATCCGGCAATCTACGGCGGGTGAATGATCAAAATTTAAAGCAAAGACGCAAATAGACAAGTTTGCGAAGAATTTGTGATTTGCGGAATTTGCTCAATCTTTATCTTAAGGAGGTGCCCCGGTAAAACTATGTTATGTCGTAGTGTGTTATGATGGGTTGTGCAACCCCGTTGTATATAACTCAAGGAGGTGTCATCGTTTCTGGTTCATCAACGTAAATGCGTATTTGATGCAAAGATGCTGAAAATTTAAACTTGTAATCTTTAACCCGTAACTATTTTTTAAGGAGGAATGAAGATGCGTGCAAAACCCCTGCTGAAAAAGTGGGTTTACGTCATTGTAGCGGCAAGCCTTTTGTCGCTGTTGGTGTTGGCCTCATGTGCGACCCCCACGCCGGAGGTAGTTGAAGTCATTGTGACTCAAATTGTCAAAGAAACGGTCAAAGAAACCGTAATTGTTGAAGGCACACCGCAGATTGTCGAGAAAGAAGTTGAAAAAGTTGTTGAGAAGACGGTTGAAGTGATGGTTACGCCGACTCCCGACACTTCTGAGATTGGTGTGATGAAGTCCGTTCCCCGCAATCGTACCTGGGTCATTGGTGGTTGGGAGTTTACGGCCAATCTCAACGGTAGTGATAATTTTAACCCCATCATGAATGTGGCTTCTCTGCGGACAAACTACGCTAAGTTTGTCTATGAAGCGTTGTTCTACAATAACTTGAATACCGGTGAGGAATATCCCTGGCTGGCAGAGAGCTATGATGTGGACGATGATTATATGGGGATGGATATTTACCTGCGAAAGGGTGTGGAATGGGCGGACGGACAGCCTTTCACGTGTACCGATGTGAAATATACTATCGAGACACAGCGCGATATTGATACAGCGCAGGGTCAACATGGTTACTTCCTCAAGTGGGTTGAGAGCGTGGATTGTGTGGATGACTTCAAAGTCCGGATCAATTACACGGGCGCAAATCCCCGTTTCTACCAGCATATTATGGTGGGGCATGAAAACCAATTTGTGATTGTGCCTAAGCACATCTTCGAGGGCAAAGATGTGACGACCTTCACTAATCTTGATCTGGGCAAGGGCTTGCCCTTGGGGTCTGGCCCGTATAAGGTTGTTCTCGTAACCTCACAGCAGGTTGTGTATGACCGTCGTGATGATTGGTGGGGGGCCAAGATTGGCTTCATGGATCTCCCTGAGCCTGAGCGTATTGTTGCAACCACCGGTTCGAGCGATCAGGTGTATGCCGAGATGTATATGGCGAACAAGATTGACTATGGTGGTTTCGCGCTCCAGGTAGGCAGCTTTGAGGCCGCTAAGGAAAAGAATCCTGCCATGCGTTCCTGGTATTCCGAAGGCCCGGTTTATGGTGCACCTGATGGCTGTGTCTATCAGCTTGCATTGAACAACGCGAAATATAGCGATGTAAACGTGCGTTTAGCAATGAACTATGCAATTGATCGTCAAGAAGTCGCCAACCTGGCGTATCAGGGTGCAACGCATCCGTCAGTTGCGCCTTTCTCTAGTTACATTGCGGGCGCGTGGGGAAGCGTGATTGACCCCCTCATCGAAAAATACGATCGTGACGCACCAAGTCAGGATAAAGTGGATGAGTATATGGTACTGGCCGGATACGAGAAGAATGTTGATGGTATCTGGGAGAAAGATGGTGTTGTAGCGGATATGACCATTGTAGTCCCTCAGTCGTGGGCGCCTTTAGGCCCTGTGCTGGCCGAGCAGTTATCGCGCGCGGGCTTCCAGGCAGAGGAACAATTGGATACTGCCAATCAATGGGCAGCGTTGCACCAGACCGGGGAGGCCGATGCTGTTGCTTTTGTCCATTGTGGTAGTCTGTATGATCCTTACGATACCCTGTCCCAATTCCACAGCAAGCACACTGTGTCTCTAGGTGAGACAGACAATAACGGCGGTGGCATTTTCGCCTATCACCGTTATGCGGGTGATCCTGAACTGGATACCGTCCTGGATGAGATGGAAAAGACACCGCCTTTTCTCACGAACCCCGAGTATGTAAAATGGGCCGAGACGGCTATTGATATCTACCTGCGCGACATGCCTACTATTGTCCTGGCCGAGGAATTGCACGTGGTCACGATGAATGAAACTTATTGGACCGGGTATCCCACTTCCGAGGATCCCTATGTTGCTCCCTATCCTTGTTGGAATGACTTTACGATGACCGTCTTCCATGTGAAGCCGACGCAATAGATCGGAATATCCTAATTGTGAAAAGGTATTTTTTGATTTCGGACTTAGCCCGAAATCAAAAAATACCCCTTTTCTTTCGTGGCTTTAATAAACTGACTGGATAGCAGCTTTTAATGTTTATTTCAATATAAGGGGGGAGCAATGCGTAACTATCTCATTCGTCGTATTCTTCAATTCATATTAATCGTATTTATTGCGAATTCGCTAACATTTATTATCCCGCGATTGGTTTCCGGCGACCCCATTGCCGAACACTTAAATAATCAGCAGCTTCTTAATCCCAACCCGGAATTTGAGGTCTGGGTGGAGGCCTACAAAGAGAAATTTGGGGTTAATCAACCTTTGTGGCAACAATATCTTAACTTCTGGAGGAATATTTTTAAGGGTGATTTTGGATATTCCATCACCGCTTTTCCCGAAACGGTCTGGCACCGGATCATGTTTGCGCTGCCCTGGACGGTGGGATTGGTATCCATTGCGACCTTGTTAGCCTTTCTCATTGGAACGTCGCTGGGTGCGCTCCTGGGATGGCCTGATGCGCCTGAAATTTTCCAATACATGGTTCCGGTGTTAATGGTGATCGGCGGCATTCCCTTCTGGTTGTTTAGCTTTGCCGTCATCTGGATTTTTGCCGTGGAGTTGCAGATATTACCACCCGCGGGAGGGATGGATATGTTGGAAATTTTGATGGCGGGGAGTACACTTAAGGCGTATGTGATGAATATTATTCAACATGCTATTTTACCGGTCTTTGTCTTTATTCTCTATGGTATTGGCGGTTGGGGTCTCTCTATGCGCGCCAATTTAATTATGACGTTGGGTGAAGATTATATCCTTTTTGCACATGCTAAAGGGTTGCCTGAACGGCGCATTTTCTTGCGTTATGGTGTCCGCAATGCCTTGCTTCCGGTGGTAACAGGGTTGGCGATGGCGATTGGGAGCATTATTTCCGGCAGTACGATTTTGGAGAGTACGTTCTCTTACCCCGGCATTGGTGGTGTGATTGGAACTGCAATCAGTACTCGGGATTATTTTGTCATCAGTGGCGCAGCGTTTTTTATGATCCTGAGTTCTGCCCTGGCGATGTTGGCGGTAGACCTGCTGTATCCTTTGATTGATCCACGGGTACGTTATCAATAGGTAAGGGTGTACAATGGCACAATCAAAGCAAGAGCAGACTTCGAGCGAGGCTACCCGCGGTATACGTGTGATTAGCCTCAATGGGCACCTTATCTTCGGTGCTGTGGTGTTGAGTTTTGTCATTTTGTTCTCACTCGTCGGTCCGTTGTTCGTCGACAAAGACGATTCACTCCTGGGGAGTTTTGCCCCTGAACAGCGACCTTTCTGGATCAAGGAGAGTGAGAAATCCATGATTCAAGCCGATGATTATCCCCATATCTTCGGCACGGATTTGCAAGGACGAGATATTTTTACTACCCTGGTGTATGCCGCCGCGCAGACGCTCCAGGTAGGTACATTGACAGGTCTTATCAGTTTAGGGTTGGGCGCGATGATGGGCGTCCTGGCCGGTTTCTTCCCCGGACGTCTGGATAACTCCATTCGTTTCTTCGGGGATATACTCGTAGCGATTCCTACCATTGCGTTTCTGATGGTCTTTGTAGCCCGGATGGATGATCCAAGTATTTGGGTTATTGCCCTTTCTATTGCCGCGCTGAGCTGGCCAGGGGCTGCACGCGCGATCCGTTCTCAGGTGCTATCGTTGCGCGAACGCCAGTATATTGCGATTGCGCGGGCAAATGGAGAGCGTGAGATCGAGGTTCTATTCCGTGAAGTCCTACCTAATATCTTGCCGCTTCTGTTGGCGCAGTTTATCGGTGCAGTGAACGGCGGCATTGGCACGGCGATGGCACTGGAAGTATTGGGGTTAGTTCCCACCCGGCGTTACCTCAGTCTGGGATTGATGATCTTCTGGGTGCAGCGGATGGGCGGCATTTTGCGGGGAATGTGGTGGTGGTGGGGCCCGCCGATTCTTTTGATCGCCTTCATTTTCACCGGATTGTTATTCCTCTCTTCTGGAATGAATGTTATTGTCAATCCTCGTCTGGCCGGTTATGGCGCGCAGGCCAAACGCCGTACCCAGGCGCGCCTCAAGCAATTTCTTGCAGCACGCAGGATGGCGGCGAAAACGATGACGCCACCTGATGAAACCGCGATCCTGGAAGTGCGCAATTTGCACGTGGTTTATGAAACCGAAGCCGGTCCGGTTAAAGCAGTTAACGATGTCTCGTTCTCTATCAAGCCCGGCGAGCGTATGGGACTTATCGGTGAATCCGGATCGGGCAAGACCACAGCCGCGGTTGCTATGATGCGCTTGTCGCGTCCTCCAGCCTTTATTACCCAGGGACAGGTGTTCCTGGAGGGGCGTGATTTGATGACGATTAGCGATGAAGAACTGCGCCGGATGCGGCTTAAAGAGATTGCAATGGTGCCTCAAGCGGCAATGAATGCTCTGAACCCGGTGATGCGTATTGAGGATCAGATCAAGGATGGTCTGGTGGTGCATACCGGGCGCATGTCCAAAACTAGACTGGATCAAATCGTCGCCGATGTTCTGGATATGGTTAATCTTCCCCAGGACATAGCTAAAGCTTATCCACACCAACTGAGCGGCGGGATGAAACAACGTGCGACGATGGCTATTGCAGTGGCACTGCGCCCTAAAGTCATTATCGCCGATGAACCGACCAGTGCGCTGGATGTGGTGGTACAGAAGCGGGTGATGGTAACGTTGATGCAATTACAAAAGGAACTTGGCGCGGCAGTGATGCTCATCGGTCATGATATCGGCTTGATGACTCAGTTTGTGGATACACTCGGTGTCCTTTATGCCGGCAGACTGGTGGAGTGGGCGCCGGTTGAGGCAATCCTTAACAATGCATATCATCCCTATTCGCGTATGCTCATTGAGAGTTTGCCAACCTTGACACATAAAAAGGCATTGATGGGTATTCCCGGTATGCCGCCGCAACTGCTCAATTTGCCGTCGGGCTGTCCGTTTGTGCCGCGCTGTCCATTTGCCTTTGACCGTTGTCTGGAGGAGACTCCTGCGCCCCAGTCACCTGAACCGGGCCGGCGGGTGGCGTGTCATCTATATCCGAGCCACAGTGTCTTACCTCCGCTGCCGGTGCGTGAGATCAACCCCGCCGTGGCCGGAGATTAAGTGAGAAGAACTGGCCGTTGGCGATTTGCAAATTTGCGGATTTTCAAGGAAATCACTCATTAACGCGGTGCGTTCACCAGCAGTAGGATGAAAACAGGTGCATTGCACTTTCTGAAGTGCAATGCACCATCACCGAGAGGGCAATTTGTCAATTTTAAATTTGCCAATTTTCGATTTTTAGGGGAGGGTTATGACCCATATTCTAGAACTCAACCATGTGACCAAAACTTTCAAGCGGCGTGGTGGAGGTCAGGTTATCGCGGTAGATAACGTGACGTTTACCCTGCGACAGGGACAATCTACGATGGTGGCGGTTGCCGGTGAAAGTGGCAGCGGTAAAAGTACGTTGGCACTGTTGTTGATGGGACAGCACGAGCCAACGAGTGGCACGGTCCGGTATTTGGGCAAAGACCTGGCCGCGATGACAAAAGAAGAAAAAGCCCAACTCCGCCGCGAAATCCAGCCGATTTTTCAGGATCCTTATGGGGCTTACAACCCATTTTATAGAGTGGATCACGTACTCCAGATGGCAATCTCTCATTATAACCTCGCCCAATCTGAGCCGGAGGCCGATGACCTAATCAAGGAATCCCTCGACTTGGTGGGCTTGCGCCTGGATGAGACCCTGGGTCGGTATCCTTTCGAACTCAGTGGAGGGCAGCGCCAACGCTTGATGGTTGCCCGCGCGTTAATCTGCAAACCCAAAATCATTATGGCCGATGAACCGGTTTCAATGGTGGATGCTTCGCTGCGCGCCACCATCCTTTCGAGTTTGCAATCACTCAACCGGCGTTTTGGCATCTCTGTGGTTTACATCACGCACGATTTAACCACGGCATACCAGATTTGTGATAATATTCTCATTATGTATTCAGGATCTGTTGTCGAAGCTGGTTCGGTGGAACAAGTGATCCGCCATCCGAAGCATCCCTATACTCAACTTCTGATCTCATCTATCCCACTACCAGATACTACCCAGCGTTGGGTCAATCTGGAGGATAGTGTGGATCCCACCCTCATTCTCTCCGAGCGAGAGACTACTGGATGCCGTTTCGCCCCGCGTTGCCCACGCGCGCTGGAGAAGTGTTGGAGTACTATGCCTGGCATTTATTTGCCGGATGATCATCGCAGTGTTTCGTGTTTCTTTTATGACGATCAGCCCACATTGGGATCGACTGATTTAGCGGATGTTTTTGAGTATAGATAGGAGCATATATGAGCAATCAATCCCTTACCCACCTTGCAGCGATGGACTGGCCCTGGAAAGCCGAAGATGCCGGGGCGCACATTATTTTGGTCTCTGATGAGCAATTGCTTAACCTGGCAAATACTCCTGATGAGGCCAGGGAGAAAATCTTCCCGCAGGACCCTGAACCAATCAGTTTGCGCGAACATTGCCGTCGCAGCGCGGCGCGCGGAGCGACCAAGCTCCGCGTGGCCTTTGACTATTTCTTTGGCGGCAGTACCCGTAGCCTCTATCCCGATACACCTGCCTTCCAGGATGCTCTTAAGAAGATTCACGACGTCGCCACTGAATTTGGCCTGGGGCTTGAACCCAGCATCATTTCCCCGCTGGAATTGGGGGCCGGCTACCGCGAGAAGACTGGCGAATCTGGCCGTTGGATGCATTACCGCGAAGGCCTGCGTGATCCACAGACCGGCACGTATTCTGTGCAACTGTGGCAGCACACACGGTGGTGTAACAATAAAGGTCCCACGCCGGTCACTCTTATTGGCGCGCGGGTGTTTGCCTTCCGTGAGCATCGTATTCCTGATACGAGCTTCTTTGCCGTAGATCCCGCCACCATTGTTGAACTTGACCCGCCGGTTATCGAAACTTTACCTGGCACCGATCCTAATGTGGGGATGTTGGATGGTGGTGCAGCACGACCTGAGGCGATGTTCCAGGCGCGCCGGGTACGTGTGCATGGTGCTGGTGGCCCGGAGGATCTTGACCGCGTGT
>JAFGFI010000239.1 GCA_016931185.1 Anaerolineae bacterium | reverse complement strand
CTGGAAGCAGGGGGGCGCGCGAAGAATTGCGCATTTCGCCAACGCGGGTCTCCAATGTGGGATTAGCCTCGCGCACGGCGGCCACAAACTGCGGCAACGTCCCGTGACGCACATCTGCCGTCTCCAACGCGGCACCGGTAACCTTGAGCAAGCGCGGCAATTCAGGTTGCGGCTCCACGTGGTCGGTGCCGTTCATCGCCAGGAGGTGCGGTGTAGTCGCGGTGGCGGCTAACGCTTCAACCATCTGCTCCGTTCGCTTGATAAAACGCGCCTCATCAGAAGGCATGTGGGCAGCGTTCCCGTAACCGTGAGGCAGATACAGCACCAACACCTCACTGCCGTCGGGCGCGGCCCACATGAACTCATTGGGTGCAGGGCCTACGCCACGCCAGAACGCGGCAGTCTCAATATCGAAGCCACGCAGCAGTTGTGGTAACTGCGCAATGTGCCCGAAGGGATCGGGGATATAGCCCACGTCCATTCGCTTGCCAAAGTCAGCACAAACTGCCGCGCCGGTCAACAAATTGCGGATCGTGGATTCTCCTGAGACGAGAAATTCATCCGGCAAGATGTGCCAGGGGCCGATCAACACGCGACCTGCTTTAATATAGGTTTCTAGTTTAGCACGATTTTCCGGGCGGATTGCCAGGTAGTCTTCCAGCACACTGGTCTGCCCATCGAGCATAAAGTATTTATACTCCGAGTCAGTGTCCAAAATGTGCAGGAGTTTATCCACCAGTTGCACCAGGCGAATACGATATTCTTCGAACGGTTGGTACCACTCGCGGTCCCAGTGTGTGTGTGAAACGAACGTCAGTGTGCGATCTGTCATTTTTTGCCCCTTTAGATTTCTTGATACTAAACTGTGAATAAGAAAAGACAGCAAGAACGCGATTTGGGAATCGCGGTTTCACCCCGCCTATTGCGGACTAACATCAAGTTTTATCCATCTAATCATCCGAGCTTGTCGCTCCGCGCAAAACAATATGCCACCTCCCACCGGCAGATTGGATTTGGTCACCCTGGATAATAATGCCAGATCACTCGAAAATAGCAAATACCATTAAGATGGCTTAGCACGGCTAGGGGTATAGGACAAATTATGGGGGAGCTGTAGCCGCGACATCCTTGTCGCGTATCTGGGTGCGCGATAAGGATGTCGCGGCTACATAGGGGCATTAACAAGACTACGTTTTGACTTTCTCCCATTTCCTGTCGTATACCCCACGGCTTAGGCACATATTGACACTAGCCTAAAATTCTGGTAAGCTAAAGATAGCAGAATGTATCCAACGTCATGTATGCGTTCAACTGCGTAAATGAAATTACACCTTTCTTCCCCTTAAATCTTACGCAATGCCAAATCCGGTTAGCTCGCTATTGTGTTTTCTTTAGTATAGCCCAAGGAGGGATGAAATGAAAGTAAAGACATGGATGATCTTAGCACTGCTCGCGCTTGTCGCAATCTTTTATCCAGAGACACAAGGGATAGGTGCGCCTGTAGCAGATACACCACAGCTTATAACCGCCCCAAACGCTACCACCTGCACCTCGTGTGAGGATTGTAATACCAAGTTAGCCAGTGGTAATTATGATATTGTCACCCTCACCAATGACATCACTAATTATGGTGGAGCATGTATTAGTCTAATTTTAGGAGAAAGTGATGTCACCTTTGACTGTGACGGCCACACAATCGACGGCGATGATATAGCCATTGACCCAGAAAGTGGGATTGCGATGCTCCACGGCGACAACAATACAATTCAGAATTGCACGGTCTCTGACTTCAGTCGGGGTATCTACATTGCAGATGTAACCAACCACACCCTCAGCAATAATACACTGACCTCCAACGGTGTCGGTATCGAACTCAGCTATGCAACTGGCAGCACTTTAGAAAATAATGTTGCCAATGACAATTACACCGGTATCCATCTCTCTAATTCAAGCAGCAATGCCATCAATACCAATATTGTGTGCAATAACTCGGTCACTGACTTGAAGATAGAAACAACGAGTACGGGGAACGGTGGCGACAATAACACCTGTGATGTGCCCGATGGATGGAATGATGCAGGTACTACCGGCTGTACCTATATGTGTTCGGGCACCACCACTTGTAACAATTGTGGAGATTGCACCAACAAGCTCAATGGATTGTTTACAAAAGTGATGCTAAATGCCGATATTGCCAACGCCACGGATACCTGCATTACGTTCGGCGCGAACAACATTGAGTTTGACTGCAACGGGCACACCATTGACGGGAATGATTCAGGTACGGATGCGGGCGTTTACATTGCCAACCAATCAGGAAACACAGTCAAAAACTGTACCATCACCGACTTCTATGATGGGGTCAGTCTCTATAATGCCGCTAACAACACATTAACACGAAACACCCTGCGCTCAAACCGGGCTACAGGTATGCGCTTAACAACCTCATCAAATTCCAATACAATTTCCTGGAATACCATAAGCGAAAACAATACATCAAGTGCCTGGGGACTGTATCTCTACAACTCAAGCTCAAATGACATCTATGCAAATACCATGCAGTGCAATGACTATGGCATCAAATTCGATAATGTTGACAATAACAACATCAGCCTCAATACCGTTTGTTCTACTCACGGCACGGATTTTGATCTGCTGAGCAGCTCTACAGGCAACAGCGGGATAAGCAACCACTGTGATGCGCCGGGGGCGTGGAATGACACGGGCCATACCGGTTGCACTGCCCCATGCAACAGCGACCGCTGCGCGACCTGCTCCGACAATATCCAAAACGGCGATGAAACGGATGTGGATTGTGGCGGGACCTACTGTCCGGAGTGTGCCGCGTGTACAGGTGAACCCACTACCCAATACGCGCCCGGCGATACCAACTGCAACAATGCCTGGCCCACCAACGAAGGGCCAGAATTGGACATCAACACCGAATCAGATTCGTGCGAACTGATCGAAGTTTGTAATCCCGATCTGGATTACATTGTTGAGGATGCACTGACATGTTGCGAATACACCGATTACAATACCCGTCTGACGGGCGCACGCAGCAGTGGCAAAATCGCGGCGTGTGATTACGCCCATACCCAGGCTTACCATAACAACTTCAGCAGTTATTTCAACACCACAACGCTCAAACAATGTATGGCCTATTACACCATCCAAAGCTTCGGCGCAAACGCCGTTTATATGCAGGGCTATTTTCACGGGGAGTGGTGCTGCTACGATTCGGACAAGATTTGCCCTTCGGGATGCAGCCGCTTCCACGTAGACCCGACGGCTTGGGAGATGGGCACTTCGGCCAGTTGTGCGGGGTCAGGCGGCGAAACCCCAGACTTCCAGATGGGGGGGCATCGCTGCGAATATATTGACGCCTGGATTTTCGGTGATTACGGCAAACACGGCTACTGGCACTCCGATACCAACTGGCAGAGCAACAGTGATAGCGTGGTAGACGTGCCCGCACACGCCAGTATTAACCGGCTATCCACCGGCACCTGCGTGGATTACGCTATCGCCGTTGCCACCGCGCTGCGCAAAATGGGATATTCCAAAGATGATGTGCTTGGCGTAGACGGGGATGGCCACAATTACAACTTGGTGCGCTTCCCCGGAGATACGAAATGGTATTACGTGGATACAACCGGTAATACTGCCGGGGGTGTCCAGATGTCGCCGTCCACCGGCTACAACTACTGCGGCAAGCTCGACGACGGCTGTTATAATGATGTGTACAGCGAGAGCAGGGGGCATTGTCCTTCCAACAGTATGATCCACGGCTGTGAAAGTACGGTACGTACCCCACAATCCACGGAAATGGACTACGAACCGTTGCAAAAGTTATCCAACACGGCCTCTTGCACCCGTACACCCAACGCGGTCACCGGCCCGGAGTGTACAGAACTCAATCCGTGCCCTATCACCTCCACCGTCGAAAGCGAAGATCCTGGGCCATTACAGGAAATCGCGGTGCGCAAACTTTTCAACCGCAGCCAGATCACACTCGGGGAAGCCGTATCTGTCACCCTTGAAATTGAGAATGGAGAGGGAACGCCGATTGATGTTGCCGTCCGAGAGTATTTCAGGCCCGACTTCACCTACAACCTGGAGGCCCTAACCGGTGCTTATGAAAATTTGACATTCCAATATCACGATTGGGTCTTGAATATCCCCGCCGGTACGACCGAAATTTTGAACTTTACCGCGACACCTAAAAGCTTGGGAGATTATGCCTTCTTCGCTACCTCGGTTAGCAGTGAAGGAAACACCTACAAGTCCTCTACCCCCATCGTTTCCGTGGTATGCGCGGCAAATGGTACTTGCGATGCAGGTGAAAGCACCTTCACTTGCACTAAAGACTGCGCCTCGGGGAGCCAGGATGGGGTATGTGATATGGTCAGTGATGACAAAAACGATCCCGATTGCGAGTATGGCCTGGATCCCGATTTCAATCCCACCGAAGATACAGATGGAGACAGTGTAACCGATGGACAAGATGCCTGTCCCCTGACGAGCAAAGAAGACATTGAGTCTGGATACGTCAACACTGAGGGGTGTGCCTGCTCACAGATGCTGTGTGCAGATGAGGATCCCGCAACTGTGGATCGCTGCGATATCACCGCTGCCGCCTGCCAACACTTACCCGATGACGATCAAGACGAAAAACCAAACGCAGAAGACAACTGTCCAGATGTCTATAACCCCGATCAACGCGATACCGATACCGACGGCACAGGTGATATGTGCGAGATCGCACCGGTGAGCGCAGATATAACCCTGGATCCCGGCACCTACACTATCAGCGTACCAGAAGGCGAAGCGGCAGTCAAAGTCACAACGTCCGACATCACATTAGATTGCAATGGTGCGACCCTCAACGGTACGGGCACGGGCTACGGCATCTATGTACCCGATAGCCTGAGTAACATCACCATCCAGAATTGTACTGTTACGAATTACCGCTACGGAATTTATATCAATGGCGCATCGAACATTGTACTCACGGGGAATACGTTACGGGCCAACCAATACGGTATTGTGCTGGGGGCAACCGACACAAATACCGTGACCCATAACACGGCCAGCACCAACCAAGAGGCGGGAATTTACGTCGAAGGCACAACAGGAAATACCATCGCTGACAACACCTTCAACAGCAACGGCAACCTGGGCATCTTCTTGCACACATCGCCAAACAACATCATATCCAACAACCAGATATGCCACAACACCAGCGCCGACATTAATGTTTACGATTCCACCAGCGTGGGTGATGACAACACCTGCGATGTGCCTGGCGAGTGGAACGATACCGGGGAAACGGGGTGTAGCACATCATGTACGGGGTATAACCTCTACCTGCCCCTCATCCTGAAAAATTGAAATAGAGGTACTAAATCCGTCCTTTAAGAGGGTATTTTTTGCTGCCGCGCTATGCGCGGCAGCAAAAAATACCCTCTTTTTACCAATGCTCATATTTCACCAGTTCGTCCAGTGACTGTCGTTTCTTGGGCTTAGCCTCGTCCGCCGGGTATCCAAGTGGCGTGAACACAATGGGTTCCACATCATCTGGCAGGCCCAACACCTCGCGGGCTGCATCTGGGTCAAAAGCCCCAATCCAGCACGTTCCTAACCCCAACTCGGTCGCGGCCAGCACAATGTGATCCATCACAATAGCCGCATCCACATCCACGTAACATTTTTCATCACTCCGGCGCGTCCAGGCTGCACCGGGCATCCCGCAAACCCCGATCACCCATGGCGCATCCACAAACCAATCCCGTCCGTAGATACGTTGCAACTCTGCCTTATGATCGGCCGTCTTGAGTACAAAGACACGGAAAGGCTGACGATTTGCCGCCGTGGGCGCCAACTGCGCAGCTTCCAGAATCTGCTGGAGCTTTTCCTCCTCCACCGGATCGGGCTTATAGGCGCGCACACTATAACGCTTTTGGATCAATTCAAAGAAACTCATGATGGTTCTCCTTTCAATTAAAAATTAGAAATCAGACGCCTATCTCAATTGTCCTCGTTTCTTTTTAATTTGTCAATTTCCTATTTCTTCATCCTTGACTTCATCCCCTCATTTGCACTTTATCCATTTGCCCCTAAAATGTTCGATGAATCGTCATTATGGCCTACGACCTCAAAAAGAGGTTTGGAAAAAATGCCCTTCTTGTTAAAGGATAAAAAATGAATGAAACACTAGACATTATTCACAATCGCAAGTCGGTAAGAACTTTCCAGGACACGCCCGTTGATACGGAGACGGTCAACACGATCATCAATACGGCGATGCGCGCGCCCACTGCGGGCAATATGATGCTCTACTCCATTCTCGAAATTGAAAAGCAAGATCTCAAAGATGCACTCGCCAAGTCGTGTGATAACCAACCCTTTATTGCCAAAGCCCCCCTCGTGTTGCTCTTTTTAGCCGATTATCAACGGTGGTTCGATTTCTTTATGGCTTCAGACGTGCCGGCTTATTGTAAAGCAGAGAGCATACCTCTCCGGTATCCCGGGGAAGGAGATCTCCTGTTAGCCTGTTGTGACGCGCTCATCGCAGCGCAAACCGCCGTCATCGCAGCCGAATCATTAGGAGTTGGATCATGCTATATTGGCGACATTATGGAGAAGTACGAATACCACAGGGAACTCCTTAACCTGCCGCAATACACATTCCCGGTCGCGTTGCTATGTTTTGGCTACCCAACACACAGCGCGAGTACGCGCAAACTCACACCAAGATTGCCACAAACGGCAGTACACTTCAAGGACGCCTACCAACGTCTGGATAAAACTGCATTGGCGGATATATTTGCAGGCCCAACACCACAAACGTATTATGATAATACAACTAACTTGGGCCAGCATATCTATGCTCGCAAATTCGCGGCGGATTTTACCATAGAAATGACACGTTCGGTCAAAAAGGCCATCCAAGAATGGATAAAAACTCAATCGAGTTAGGAGGTTACGCTATGACAAAACAGACTTGTGGTACATCACTAAAAAGTGGCGTTTTAATTCTCCATGGATTCACATCCAGTTTAGACTGTGTCAACGGATTGGAAGCCCCCATCCAGGCGCTGGGGATACCTACCCGGATGCCTATCTTGCGGGGACATGGTGCGGTATCCCCGGAAGCTCTGCATGGCGTCACCTGGCCCGAATGGGTCGCGGATGCGGAAGTGGCATTGAAAGACCTGCTGACCAAAGTAGATAAAGTCATTGTCTTCGGGCACAGTATGGGCGGGTTAGTTACGCTCACACTCGCTGCTGACCACCCGGACCTGATTGACAGCATCGTAATCGCCGCCGCTGCCATACAGTTGTCCTCACCTCTCGCGCCCGGCAATCCCTTGAACTTTGCAGCGCCGCTGGTACTTAAAATCATCAAAAAACATGAGTCGGTGCCGGTCTATGCCGATCCCGCGTTAGCTCCGTATGATACCAATTACAGGTGGGCGCCCACCGATGCCATTATGTCGCTGTTCAAATTTATGAAAGCTACGCGCCGCCGTCTGCCAGAAGTGCGCGTTCCCGCACTCATACTACAGAGTCGTAAGGATAGCACAGTGCCTCCTGATACAGCAGAAATCATCTACCGCGAGATAGCAACCCCACCAGAACAAAAACGTCTCGCCTGGTTCGAGGTCACAGAACATGAGATGTTCCGCGATGTTGAGCGCGAAGCGACCATCAAAACGGTCGTGGATTACGTCAGGGAACGCACAGGTATAAGCGCGTGATGGAGTCTCACCACAATATGTGAAAACCGGTGCATCGCACTTCGGAAAGCACAACGCACCGGTTTGCGAAGGAGCATAGATAGACGATGGCTAAAAACAATGAACTTATCCAGGCGTTGCGCGCCGCGCTCGCGGCAGCCCCCGATAATGCGCCACTGCGCAAACACCTGGGTGACTTGCTGATGGAAGCGGAGGCATACACCGAAGCGATACAGGAATATCGCCAGGCATTAGATCTGGCCCCTGATGACAACGATCTCAAACTTACCCTGGCACGCGCCTACCATCGCCAGGGCAAAGCAGAAGTCGCCCTGGTCATCCTGGAACAACTGCTGCGCGGCCCCCGTGGAAGTAACCTGAGCGATCCTAGTCTGCCTGCGCCGGTACTGCTATTCGCTGCCCGCGTCTACCTGGACACACACAATCTTCCCCAGGCCGCCCGCGCCTATCGCCAGGCCATCGCTAAAGATGCCACGCTTGCCGATCCGGCCCTGGAACAGCAATTATTAGTTCCCGTGCCAGAAGATGCCCCACCACAGTTTGATGACAAAGTCGAAGCAGAAAATGCCGATGAGGGCGATCACACAAAAACTGATACCAACGACATTGTTTTCGTCGTCGGCGAAGACATCAGCAGTACCGACGCTATAGCCGATATCGAACGTCCCAAAGTTACCTTCAAGGATGTGGGTGGGATGGAAAAGCTCAAAGAAGAAATTCGAATGAAGATCATCTATCCCCTTATCCATCCTGAAATTTACGAGGCGTATGGCAAGACTGCCGGAGGTGGCATTCTGATGTACGGGCCACCGGGCTGCGGGAAGACTTACCTGGCGCGGGCTACGGCAGGTGAAGTCAAAGTGCGCTTCTTGGCGGTGGGATTGCATGATGTACTTGATATGTACATCGGCCAGAGTGAACAAAATCTCCACAAACTCTTTGAGTTAGCGCGCGCTAACACACCCTGCATCCTTTTCTTCGATGAAGTAGACGCACTGGGCGCAAGCCGCGCGGACATGCGCTACAGTGCGGGGCGGAAGGTTATTAACCAATTTTTATGGGAATTAGACGGTGTGAACACCGATAACGAAGGTGTACTTATCCTGGCCGCGACCAATGCTCCGTGGCATGTGGATTCAGCGCTACGACGGCCAGGACGTTTTGACCGGGTTATCTTCGTTCCACCCCCCGATCCACCGGCCCGCGCCACTATTTTGCAGTTGATGCTGGCAAACAAGCCCACACAGCACATTGATTACGCGCGCATTGCGCGGGAAACAGATGCTTTCTCCGGAGCAGATCTAAAGGGCATTGTAGACACTGCCGTTGAACATAAGTTACGCGATGCTATGAAAACCGGGCTGCCTGCGCCACTTACTACCCAGGACTTACATAACGTAGTGAAAACCGTGCGTCCAACTACCCAGGAATGGTTTGCCACCGCCCGCAACTACGCCATTTATTCCAATGAAGGCGGGCTTTACAATGATATTCTGGATTATTTAAAGATTACGAAGTGAGGCGTGAAATATAATGCGTGAAACGTCAAACGTCAGACGCTATACACCGTTCGCGATTTATAGATAATGGATACACAGCTCGCTCAAATTCATTTACTTATCGATCTGAAACGGTATCAGGATGCGGAAGGACGGCTGCGCGAAGCCCTGGCGCGCGAACCTCAGCACGCAGAAGCTCACCGGTTGCTAGCCTATACACTCTACCACCAGGATCGAAACACGGAGGCCCTGCGCGAAATCCAGGTCAGCATTGGACTGGAACCGGCAGAAGGTCACAATTATTATGTCTGCGCCCTGATTTTCTTGGAAATGGAACGCGCTAACAAAGCAATGGCAATGATTCAGGAAGCTCTGCGCCTTGATCCGGAAATCGCCGCTTACCACGCCGCGCTCGGTCACATCTATCTGTACCAAAAAGCGTGGCACAAGGCCCTCGATGCCGCGCGCACCGGTCTGCGCATCAACCCGGAAGACGTCGCCTGCATCAATGTGCAAGCGACAGCTCTCGTTAAACTCGGACTCCAAGACAGTGCCGATGAAACTCTCACCTATGCGCTCTCCCTCGATCCGGCAAATGCCACCACCCACGCCAATCAGGGCTGGGCCTACCTGCACCAGGGTGAACACCAACCCGCCCTAGAACACTTCCGCGAGGCCCTGCGCCTCAATCCAATGTCAGATTGGGCACGTCAGGGCATAGTGGAAGCCCTCAAAGCTAGAAATCCCATCTACCGGATGTTGCTGCGCTATTTCTTATGGATGTCGCGCCTTACTACCGGGGAGCAATGGGCCGTGAGTGCCACCTCTTCCGGTGTGTTGCGTGTGCTACGCCTCCTTGCTCGCCAGATACCTGTTCTATACGTCATCGTGCTGCCCCTGGCCCTTCTCTACTTCACCTTTAGCGTATTGACGTGGATCGCTCGCCCACTGTTTGCACTCGTATTACGTTTTGACAAGTTCGGGCGGCTCGCACTGCCCCAAGAAGAAATTACTGCCTCCAACTGGATCGGCGTGTGCCTGTTCACCGGAATAGGTAGTCTGTTCCTGGCGGGGATCTCTGCTATAGCGACACTGATGTGGGATATTCCTTTACTAAGCCCTACTTTCCTGGTACTCGCGGTC
Source organism: Anaerolineae bacterium (assembly GCA_016931185.1). Taxonomy (GTDB): domain Bacteria; phylum Chloroflexota; class Anaerolineae; order B4-G1; family SLSP01; genus JAFGFI01. The sequence goes on along the minus strand of JAFGFI010000239.1, from coordinate 29,765 downwards.
GTCGCGCTCGCGCTGATGGTCCCCATATCGGGCATCTTTCGCTGTCCCCCCGCGCCACGCGCAGATAAGCGACAGCGTCCAGGCACACGTCGTCTCATTTTGATCGTCTATACGGTACTTCTGGCTCTTATAGGATTGGGCGCGGCTATCATTGCAATATTTCAAAATGTATGGACATGGGGAACGACAGGTATATTGCTCATCATTTTCGCTGCAGGGTGGATGCTTTACACTTGGGTGGCAAATCTGGTTATCACTATTGGACGACCTTAAATATTGAAACGTGAAACGTAATGAATTGAGTGTGTTTCAAATGAGGTAGTGGATACGTCAAACGTCAGACGTCAAACGTCAAAATGCGCTCCCGTTTGACGTTTGATGCAAGTACATTCTCCAACTGCTAAGAAATATCCCCAGTTTCTCGCTGTAAGCAGCCGCCGTCCGTACAAGGTGACAGGAGTTACTCAAATGAAACACACCCTAATAAATTACGTATACGTTTAGTTTTGTGAGCAAACGGTGCCATTGACAGCAGCAAAGCGGCTAAAGCCGCAGGAAAGAGATATTTTTTCGTTGGCGGGCTACGCCCGCCAACGAAAAAATACCCTTAACCCCTCATTTCTGTCTAGAGCGAGTGACAGAAAACGCTAATCGCTCACAAAACTAAACGGTTACTAAATTACGAATCACGTTTCACATATCCGATTTGCGGAGGTAATCTTATGAATCTCAATGATTTTCTCACACGTGAAACCCCTATTCTACTGGATGGTGCGATGGGGACACAATTAGAGCTGGCGGGATTGGAAATGGGGGGGCAGAACAACCTTACGCACCCTGAAGCTGTACTGGCCATCCACAATGCTTATGCTGCCTGCGGCGTGGATATACTGATTACCAACACGCTCACGATGAACCGTATCTACATCGAAACGCACAATCTGGGCATTGACGTGCGCGCAGTTAACCAAGTCGGCGTACAGCTTGCCAAAGCCGCCGCCGCCGAAGGTGTCTATGTGCTGGGAGATCTCAGCGCGACCGGCAAATTGCTGGAACCTTATGGGGATCTTGCCGAAGCTACAGCATACACCGCCTTTCAGGAACAGGCCAACATACTGGCAGAAGCGGGCGTAGATGGTTTCATCATTGAGACGGTATTCGATCTGCAAGAGGCGCTGTGCGCGCTGCGTGCCTGCAAAAGAGTCGCGGCTGACCTGCCCGCGCTCGTCACGTTGGCTTTTCAAACCCCCAAACGAGGTGGGCGCACGTTAATGGGCAATTCGGCGAAGGATTGTGCTCGCGTCCTTACCGAGGCCGGTGCAAGTGCAGTCGGGGCGAACTGCGGAGATCTTACCCCTTCCGAAACTGCCGCCGTGATCACAGAGATGCGCGCAGTGACATCTCTACCTATTCTCGTCCAACCTAACGCGGGAAAGCCCAGGCTGGTGGAGGGAAAAACGGTGTTTGACATGACCCCTGAAGCCTTTGCCACTGGCATCACCGATTGTTTAGCAGCAGGCGCACACCTGGTAGGCGGCTGTTGTGGCACCTCTCCTGCCCATATCCATGCCATCGCCGACCTGCTCTAAATAACTCAAGTTGCTACCTGGTGGGAAAAATGTCAATCAACTCAAACTATACCAAAATGGTGACCTCGAAACATGGGGTTCTTAATTCTTACCCTTACTCTACCTGCAGGGGCACGCTCACCGCGTCGGAGGTCTGTGGCCCGCCGGCATTGAGGTGTAGAGTAAACATGCCAGCCTGCTCTGGGCGAATGAGAAAGTCCACCGAGGCCACGGATTCCGCTGCCAGTGTCACTGCCCCAGGCGCGTCCAGCACCGTATACCACGCAGCAGGCTCTAAATCAAGTGTGACGGTCTGCATTTCTGGCAGATAGTTGTAGAGCGTCGCCGTCGCCGTCACTGCCGTGCCCGATTGAACCGTTTCCGGCACAGATAGTGCCACGAAGAAATCCTGGAACACGACCAGGTTATAAGTTGCAGCGCCCAGATCCCCCTCCAGGGTGGAGGCCAACGCGGTCAGTTGCCACGTCGTGAAGGTATCCGCCAGGGGCAAGTCAAAGGCCAACCACCCGGCTTCATCCGTCAACGCTTCCGGAGACCAGTACAATGTCTCGGGGAAAATATGGCGCAGAGGGTAAGGTTCTGAGGGAATTCCCACCGGAATATCCGCCGTCACCACAGCAGGCGCAGTGGTGGGTTGTGGTGTGGAAGTTGGCTGCGGCGCAGGGGTCGATAAGGCAGCAGGGGGCACGGTCGGAGACTGGCCCCCGGCGGAAAGAGAAGCTGTGGGGGCAGGCGTGGGTATCACCATCGTCCCAACCTCCTTCGTCATTTCTGCCTCAACCTCCTTCTCGACCTCTGCCGCTGTCGCTTCTTGCGCCGGCTCCTCGGTACGCGGAAGTTCAGGCGTAGCTCCACCACACCCTACCAACCACCCCGCCGGCCCGGCATAGAGGGCGGGCGTACCCAACGTCTGCGTAAATTGAGAACGCAATGCCGGCACAGCAGGCAATGTTACCGCCAATAAGATTAGAAGGATCGCCAATACCGTCAACACCCAGCCCATCCGGCGGCCTTCCAGAACCAACCCCTGTCCTAACAGCACAAGGGCAGCAACGAGAAATAAAAACGCTCCCACGATCAGCACCAACAACAGACCGCGCGGTTCGCCCCCCTTCGTCGCCAATCCTACAGTCCAGCCAAGCAACGCCAGGTATGCTCCCAGCAAGCCCGTTGTAACCTGCACGCGGGTATCACGGCGGCGCCAGCCATAGACCCACACACTGCCCCACAGCCCCACCACCATGCAGGTAAAAAGCAACGCCGCGCTCGCGCCCAAGAGGGGCAATAGCATCCCCAGCGCCCCTCCGGCAATCAATAATGGCGACAGAACCGTCGCACCTAGCGCGCCCCATCCCAGACGGCGCAAAGCGCGGCCCAACATACCGGTAGGCGCAAGACCACGCGCCACCGCCAATCCCAAGAGCAATGGCAACAGCACCAACATCCATCCCACGCGCTGAGCCAAGATCACGCGAGCGGTTTTCCCCGCAGCTTCCATCACAGCACTCGCCTGGAGCGAGTATTTCGTTGCAGACGCGGTCGCCCACGCAGCGCGCGCCGCGACATCCTGCGCGGCTTGCACCTCCGATTTCACACCCAATAATGTAGGGACATCCACCCCCCCCATAGCGCCCTGCTGATCCAACATCGCCTGCTCCAGCAAGAAATACGCCCGCGCAAAACCGGGCGGCAATGTGTCCAGCGCGTAAACGGAGGCGTCCACCACGGAAATCCCTAATGCCGTTTGCACCGGCTGTCCTCCCCCGGCCAACGTCGTCTGAACCTCAACCTGCGCAGTCTCACCGGGACGATAGGTTTCCTGATCGGCAACGATATCTACGTTTACATGGTCCGGTGCGTCCACCACTACCAGCCGCGTGTCTTCTATCACTTCACCTTCTGGCAATAACGTATAGGCCCGCAATTCCAAACTCCCCACCAGGGTAGCGTCTAGGTCAAGAGCAAAAATGGCGCGCCCATCCACTACAGGCGCGGAAAAAGCTTCCACCATCTGCCGCGCGCGCACCACATCCAGATAAACCTGTTCTGCAGCTCCCGATACCAACGCTTCCAGGCGCAGCGTCTCTCCTACCCGGTATACGGCTCGTTCCGACCGCAAGAGCAAGACCTGGGGCGCACCATCGGACGCGAATGTGAAGGAGGCCTCACCCGTGTGTCCTTCGGCATCCCGCGCCTGTACCAGCAACGGCGGGGATGCCGCCGTGGATACCGGGGGAACAAAGCGAAATTCGGCCAGGCTATGGAAACTGCTTACAACCTCTGCCTGCTCTGTGCCAACTGTAATAGTTAGCTTGGACGCGACTGGCGTACCGTCGGGCAAAGAGGTATGAATGTAGATCACGTTCTCCACACCGGGCTTGAGATCACCGCTTTCCGGCACCGCCTTGATCAACAGTTGCTGCGCAGCCACCGGGAGCTGATACCGCGCCCCTGTCTCCTGTCCCGCGCTATCCACTACTTGCGCCTCGATATCCATCAACATCGGTGTGTCATTCGTAAGTCCTGACAGCATAATAGGCGCCTCAAACACAAAGTTAAAGCAGCCCTGGTCATCGGTACGCCCTGTTAGCATTACTGCCGGTTTGCCCGTTTCGCGATCTACGTAACCGCGCAGGGTGACAGAAGCCCCGGTCACCGGCTTACCGAAGAAATAGGCGGCTTCCACCACACCTTCCACCCGTGCGCCCGGTGTATAAAACGTCTGCGATGGCACAATCTCTACCCGGAAGGCGGGCAAACGATAGGTATCTACTGTAACCGCCCGCTCCGAGACCGTATCCCCCAACGCCGCCCGCAATGTGTAGGTTCCCAGAAGGGCGAACTCCGGCAGGGAGGTACTCAACGAGGCAACGCCAAAGTCAGACGTATGTATTAGCGAAGATGCCAACACTTTGCCCCGAGGATCCGAAACCTCCAGAACGACGTCTATCCCCGCCGCCGGGCTGAGAGTCAGCGCGTCCAATACTAGCGCGCGCAGGTGCAGGGACTGTCCAGGGCGATAGGCAGGCTTATCCGGCATCAAATAGATTTTATAGGCGCGGGCAATGGTGATGGGATGCACCACCCGTCCAGACACACTCTTAGCACCGGCAGAAGCGGCGCGGGTCTCCACCACCAGTTCAGCTTCCCCAGCAAGATTATCGGGCACCGCAAAAGTAACCTGGGCCGTCCCCGATGCATCGGTCACACCCTGGTAAACCTGGCGGGCGCGCGCCGCTTGCACCAGGTTCACGGCAACTTCCACCCCCGCCAGCGTTGACGTCGCGCCAGAGCGCACGATCACGCGCAGCGCGGCCTCGCTGCCCGGCGCGAAATGATCTTGTCCTAAAACGATGGTTTCCAGTGGCGCAGCGGCAGGCAGGGAAAGGGTTTGGTAGGAGGCAAACGAGGCAAAAAGCACCATAATTGCCAGCATTGCCTGGGTGACCAGCCCACGTCGCAGCCATATTGCCCGCCACCAAGGCGAGCGCGAGAGCCGCGACCTGAGCCGTCCTCGGATCTGCGCATCCGCCTCGCGGGAAAGATGCACCGGCGCGAGAGCCGCGTCCAGCGTCGCCCCAAGCCCCTGCTGCAATGCGCGCAGTTCTGCCAACTCATTCCGGCACTCCGCGCAACGCGCCAGGTGAGACTCCACACGCCCACGCTCGGCAGCGATCAACTCCCCATCGAGGTAGGCGATCAGATCTGTGGTTACGTGTTCTTCAATCATTGTAAATTAGAATGTTATACATCACTCCGCAGCTATTAACGTCTTGAGTTTTTTATGCGCATTGTACAGGCGGGATTTAACCGTGCCTAACTTAACGCCCAGAATATCGGCCATCTCCTGGTATGAAAAGTCCCGTTGATAGCGCAGGATGAGGACCTCCCGACATTCTTGTGGCAGTTGGTTCACTGCCTGCCAGAGTTGTGTCACGTGTTCGCGCTCCAGGTAAACTTGCTCAGGGTGTTCGATATTACCGGCTGGCAGCCGCTCTAGTTGCTCTTCGACGTCATCCCATTCCGCCGACGGTATCTGCTTGCGGCGTACGCGCATCTTGCAGCGATTGACGGTCACCCGGTAAAGCCAGGTCTCGAAGCGCGCCGGGCCATCCACATCATAATTCTCCAATCCCTTGAGTACATCGAGAAACGTCTCCTGTACCGCGTCCTCCGCCGCCTCCCGGTGGCGCAGGATAAAAAATGCCACGCGATAGATATAGTCCTTGTAACGGTCATAAAGGGCCTCAAACGCGCGCGGCTGTCCCCGCTGAAAGCGCGCGATCAAGTCCTTCGTCGGTACTTTCCCCACTTCCGCCGCCTGGCTATTCCCTGTGACGAAAAAGATCACGCGCGCGACAAAACGCACAAGGGGTTCCAGGAATGGGCGAGATGCCCGCGATCCGAATGTGTTGACGGCGACGGTCACAGATACTCCTTATTCTGTCTGTAGGTTACATGCAGGTAAGAAGAGAAAAGTTCATAGGAGAAATATACATCATGTTTCACGTTTCACCAAAAACGCTTCCACCGCCTCAAGGCGCACTATGTGACACCCCTTCGGCAGGGAACGGACAATCTGCTGGCCGTAGCGGCGGGTAAGGACACGGGAGTCCAGGAGCGCGATGACGCCGCGATCCGTCTCGGAGCGGATCAGCCGGCCCGCGCCCTGGCGCAGGTTGAGAATAGCCGTGCCTAACTGTAGCTCTTGAAAGGGATTGCCGCCCCGCTGTCTGATCAGGGCTTCGTGACGCTGCACGATGGGGTCCCGGAAAGGCAGGAAGGGGACCTTGTCCAGGATTACAAGTGACAGGGCCTCGCCGGGAATATCAATGCCCTCCCAAAAACTGCGCGTGGCGAAGATAATGGCATTTCCATCCGCCTTGAAGCGCGCGATAATCTCCGGCTGCGATAGCTCACCCTGGCAATAACACGGATAACGAATCACCAGGTCCGGGGCCAATTCCCGGTAAAGCTGCGTCATCCGCCTGCGGCTGGTGCAGAGGACCAACGCCCGCTCCCGGCTAGTTTCCAAAAGCCGCCGCACTTCCCCGGTCAACGCGCGCACATACCTGTCTTCATCTTCTCCATACACGGGTTCCAGACCCGATGGCGTGTAGACGAGCATCTGGTGCGCGTAATCGAAGGGACTAGCGAGCATCTCGGCCAACACCGGCAATTCCGGCGCGGCCACCCCCACCTGGCGACGGAACCACGCCAGGTCATTGTTAACACCGAGTGTCGCACTAGTGCAGATCACGCGCGGCCATTCCGCAAACAATGACCTCTGTAATACATCCGCGACTTCCAGCGGTTGCCACTGCGCCTGATAAGCGCGCGGATCGGAAACCGGAAAGGACGGGTTAAAATCACAATACCGGATGTGGTCGGGCGGCTCCGGGCGCGCCAACGCCTCCAGGACACCCACGATGGTGGTACATTGCGTAAGCAAGACCTCCATCTCTGCCGCGTCACCAGGCCGGGCCACGCGCTGCAATTCCTTATGTATCTGCTTCACCGTATCCCATAGTGCAAGCCCTTCCTGGATCTCCCCCCGCAACGCCCACCGGGTAACCTCGCCATTTCCCTCTCCGTCCCTATGCTCCCCCGCTCCCCTACTCCCTAGCTCACCCACATCATTCCGCGCGCGGGGTCGCTGCCGCCTTACCGCCTCAAAAAACACATCGTACCCCTCACGGGCGGCGTCCAGCAATCCCATCTCCTCCACGGCGTCGCGAGTACGTTTGTGATTGACAACACTCCAAAAAAGATCGTGCTCCAATAGCAGCGTGAGCGCGTTGATGGCGTAGGATACCAACTGGTGGGCCTCATCCACCACCAGCACCGGGCGCACGGGCAGGACCTGGTTCTCCGTGAGCAACACGTTATAACAAAGGAGCGCGTGGTTGGTGATGACCAGGTCCGCGCCCACAGCCACCCGCTTGGCCTGCTCGTAGAAACAACGGTTGAAATGTTTGCACTTATTGCCCTCGCAATCGCGGCTGCTCACCGTCAAGCGGGTAACCAGGGCCGGCGGCAACTGCATCCGCTCGCAATCCCCGGAAGGTTCCGCCTGCAACGCCTGCTCCAACGCCACGCGCTCCTCTTCAAAACCTGGCAGCCAGGGCTGCTCACGAAAACGCTGCAAGCGCACCCTGCAGAGGTAATTGCTGCGTCCCTTAAGCAGTGCAGCCTGGAAGGGATGCGGTGCGATCTTTCGTAACTGAGGGACATCTTTATCCCACAACTGGTTCATCAGGGCTTTGTTGGAAGTGCTGACGATGGCGGGCGCCCCCGACCAGAGGATAGGAATCAGATAAGCGAAGGATTTACCGATGCCCGTTCCGGCCTCGATCACAGCGTGTTGGCACGTTTGCAGCGATTCGCGCACCAGCGACGCCATTCGCACTTGCCCCTCGCGGGGCCGGTAACGATCCCCTAGCAGTCCCGCCACCGCGCCCCCTTGTGCGAAAACGCCATCCAACGAGGAACACGTGATGGGGGCACGCAGAACCTCAGCAGCAGCGGGAACTACAGTAGATACCGCTGCGGTCACCGCCGCTATAGATTCTGGAAGCGAAGAAGGCTCCGGGACTTGTAATTGGACACGCGCCGGGACTTCAGGCGGGGGCGGCGCAACTACCGGGCCATCACCGAGGTCAGTTTTAAAAAGCTTGCGCCGCCCGCGGCTTCGAGAGATAGCAGGGAAAATGTCATCGTGCATGGATATAAAATTTAAGATCGACTCCAAAATAAAGATTCTGTACCGTTGCTTTAAGTATACGCACGTTACTTAGCCTTGCAAATCTTCTATTCACGCATCACGTCTCGTACAACGACCGTATCCCCCCATCCTCTCGCATCTGCATCGCCTCCGAAAACTCGGCGACGGCGCTGACATCGTGACGATACTGGAACGGCCACATACTCTTGAGGTGAAAGAACGAGACGCGATCTCCGTCAGATAGCACGTGCCCCAAATCCGGCTGTAATCCGGGCATCGCGCTGAGATTGCCGTTGATAAACGTAATACCTCGTTCCTCAGTCGGCAGACCTAGATGGGCTAACAGGTCTTGCACAGTAGACATTTCAGGCAACTGAGCAGTCATCTGTGCAAAGACATCGCCATCACTCCCCCCATAGCGCGCCAATGGACCATAGAGCCACACTTCTACACAAATATCTACCATCTAACCCCCTCCTACCGGCGAAAAGATACCTACGTCGTCACCCTCTTGCAAACGGTACAGTTCGGCCCGCGCCCGGCCGTTCACGTAAGCCACCTTCACTTCGTTAGCGCGGATGTTCAATACGGCAATGAGATCCGCTATCGTACTTTTTTCAGGAAGTTTCACCGGGAACGCCTCTCCCAACGCCGTGCCCTCCGGCGCGTATTTCTGTAAATTAGCATACAATTTGACCTTCACCTGCATTTTTATCTCCTAAGGATTACGAATTACGAATTATGAATGATAAACGTTTTCACCGATAGAAAAAGCGGCCCAAAGGCCGCCAAAAAAGATTTGAAGTATGTTTCCATTTTCGGGTGTAACCCGAAAATGGAAACATACCCTACGATCCCCTACATCTCGCCGAAAACCCTATCCATTACTTCGTCGGAGAGGTCGGCCACCACGTTGTGCGGCGGGAGTTTCTCGTACTTCATAAACTCCGGCAAGCGGTCATCCGCCGTGGTCATACCCGCGCCCATGTTGAAGGCGCGCTCGCGCTTGAGGATCTCGCCGCCGAGGGCAACGACTTCATCATTGGTCAAATGCGTGCCCAGTACCCCATTCACTTCCTCCACCATCCCCTCAAAGCCACTGGCGATATCGAGAATGGCAAACGCGATAAAGAGGCAGTGCCCGGTAGAATCCAGGAACGCCGTCGTCGTCTGGAAGGCGCGGCTGAGGTCTGCTTTAGCCGGCTCAGACTTTAACGGGTCAGAAGTGCCGCCCACTCCCGCAATCTCCGGCGCGATGGTATATCCCGCGGTGTGATCTGCCCCCATCGTGGTGGTGGCATAGGTCACGCCGATGCCCTTGACCGCGCGCGGTTCGTAAGCCGGCATCCCCTGGCCCTTGACCGACGGGGAGCGCGGATTCCCAAATGCTTTGGCCACGAACGCCGTGCCGCCGCCCAGGACACGGCCCAAGGGTTTGCCCTTGCCCATCTCGTGTATCAGGTTAATCGCACCCTCGAGATCGCCAAAGGGTAGCAAGCCAGAATCCATTGCAACGGCGATAGAGTCGCCTGCCTCAATGGTGTCCAGGCCATAAGCATTGCACCAATAAACCATTTTACCAATCCCGTCCAGATCATCAATGCCGCAGTTTGCGCCCAATGCCCAGTCGGACTCATATTCAACGCAGGAGACGATCTCCTCACCATCCTTATCATAGAGCGTGTTGGAGCACTGGATGACACAACCGGGGCTACACGCGTGGTTGTAGACCTCCTTACCCGTGCGCGCCTTGTTATTCTCAAAAATTGCCTCCCCCGCGATCTTGGGCGCACCCTCAAAGCGCCCGGTGCGGAAGTTGCGCGTGGGCAGGCCGCCAGCCTCATTCAAAATGTTGATCAACACCGCCGTACCATAGGTATTCAGGCCGCCCTTGGGCTTGGTCAGTGCGTGCTCTCCCAGGGCCTCGCGCAGCTTCTTGGCTCCCTGCTTAAAGAGGGCCTCGTCGGCATATTCGACACCCGGCGCGTCCGTCGCATCCACAACAAAGAACTTGAGCCCCTTACTCCCCATCACGGCCCCCAGACCACCACGCCCGGAGTAGCGCGTGGGCCGCTGCTTCATATCATTAAACACAATCCCGGAGTTAGCATACCCGAATTCTCCCGCAGTCCCGATACCGGCCACATGGACTCTCTTGCCAAACTTCTCGAACAACGCCGGAAAAACGTCATAGAGGTTTTTGCCCACATACCCATCGGCGGGCATAAACTCCACAGCGGGTTTCTCGCCATCCCAAGAGAGCTTGACCATCCAATACTTGCCCTTTTCCTCCGGCATTCCCTCGACCACAACCGCCTTAATCCGCATCCGGGCTACAGCGGGCGCCCAACTTGTGCCGGCGTTAGATTCCTTAATGCCGCCAGTCAGGGGGGATTTTCCCCCCACTGATATCCGGGCCGATGTGGCGGCAGGAGTCCCGGTAACAATTCCCGGAGCAAAAACAAGCTTATTATTTGGGCCAAGGGGATGGCACGTCGGATCCACTTCATCACAAATAAGCGTAGATGTCAGACCACGTCCCCCTAGCTTCTGATAACGCTCCGGCACATCCTCCAACGAATACGAACGATCGGTCATATTAAGACGCAAAATCCACATATAAAAAACCTCCTTACGTTAATATTAAATAGGTATGTTTCATTTAGGTTAGCGGGTACGTCAAACGTAATGCATAAAACATAAAAAATCACTTACATCTTATGTTTTGTAACGATACACACTCAAACTCCGATGAAACATTCCTATCTTTAATCAGGTACGCCAGCTATACCTGAACTTTACAACCCTCTAAAGCTGGACAAGGTTTTACAGACAAACAAAAAAGGAAGCAATCCTACCCGAGCACCTGAAAGGTAGGATTGCCTCCTTTGCAAATAAGGCAGGCATAAGAATTACTTCTTACACCCTATCGCCCATCCGTCCTCGAAAGGAACGCGTATGGGTCGGAGGCATATATACAATGTAGGTATAGTTTATTTTAGTTCATGAAACGTGATACATAAAACGTCCTGACATTTTACATATCTGCTAACTGCTAGGAAACATCCCCAGTTTCTTGCTGAAGGCAGCCGTCTGCTGTGCATGGCGACCGGGGTTGCCCAAAAGAAATATCTCCCTATAGTCACTTCAATGATACAGAAACTCTAAAAATTTGTCAAATTCCCCGCCGGAAATAAACCAACCGACAAGCCATATCCTCTACACCTTACTAGGGTTCGATTTTTGTCCCCAATACTTGCAAGAATTTGGCAAGCCAATCAGGATGCGCGGGCCAGGCCGGCGCAGTGACCAAATTACCATCCACGTGTGCCTTATCCACGGGAATATTAACATACTCGCCACCCGCGCGCGTCACATCTGGTCCCACTGCCGGATAAGCGGAACAGGCCTTACCCTCAATCACTCCCGCAGCGGCCAGCACCTGTGCTCCGTGGCAAATAGCGGCAATAGGTTTGTTTGCCTGTGCAAAATGCTGCACCATCTCCAAGACAGTCTCATTCAAGCGGATATACTCCGGTGCGCGCCCGCCAGGAATGACCAGCGCATCATAGTCTTCGGCCTTGACCTCTGCAAACGTAGCATTCAACGCAAAGTTATGACCGCGCTTCTCGCTGTAGGTCTGGTCTCCCTCGAAATCGTGGACTGCGGTGCGCACCGTCTCACCCGCCTTTTTATCGGGACAGACGGCAGAAACCTGATGACCAATCATCAGGAGTGCCTGGAAAGGCACCATCACCTCATAATCTTCAACATAGTCACCGACGAGCATCAAGATTTTCTTTACACTCATAGCAAACTCCTTTCTGTAGACAACCTAAACTATCCAGGGAAATTACCTCACATCTTGAGAATATACCCAAATTTCAAAATGGCAACTTGTTCACGTATATTAATACCCACAACCATATCATAAACCCATTTTCGATTCTTTAAACCTAAATTGCAATTTAGCAAGCAACCAGGCAATCAACGAGCAAACAAGGGCCGTATCCAAATCCAACATCGCGGTACTCGAGCCCATCACGGGAACCCACACTTGATCGGACACTGTATGTTTCATTTCACTTCACCTCCGTTTAATACTGTAAATATAACGGAGGGATGTCGCCCGCGTATCGTGGTTTTGTCGCGAATTTGTAGCAAGGAGTTCTCCTATCCCCCTACTTCTTACTTTTCATCTTTCGGCAATCTTATCGTAAAGCAACTTCCCTCACCCACAATACTCTGCACAGCCACCGACCCGCCCATGGCTTCGGTGATCTCCTGTACCAGAGCCAATCCCAAGCCTGCACCGTGTTGATCTTGGGTGCGCGCATCCTCACCACGATAGAAGCGTTCCCAGATGTGGGGGAGTTCGTCCGGCGCGATGCCGGCGCCTGTATCACACACGTCTAGTCGCACACTATCGGCTTCGATCTCCGCGCGCACGACGATAATCCCGCCCGGCGGCGTGTGCCGGAGCGCGTTGCGCAGAAGATTCGTCAGGATTTGATCCAGGCGACCCTCGTCTACATGGATCGAGGGCAAATCCCCTGGCAACTCGGCCACCAGTTCAATTCGTTCCCGCTCCCATGCCAGCGGCGACAGCGCATCGAGCCGCCGTTGCACAACAGTACTCAGCGAAACGGGTTGTAACTCCAGGGTCAAAGCACCGACCTCAGCCCGCGAAAGCGTGAATAGATCATCAATCAACCGTTGAAGATGCAAGATTTCGGTTTCCATCACCGTCAAATCATGCTTCCATGTTTCGGGCGGGGTATCGTATGAACGCAAAGAATCCAAATAACCCCGCACTGTTGCTACCGGTGTACGCAGCTCGTGAGAAACGCTGGCGATGAGCGTCTGTCGCGCGCGCAACAACTGTGCCACCCTATCCCGCTCAGTTTTGAGGTCACGAAGCGTGATCTCCAGCGACTCCGCCATCACATTGAAATCCGATTGCAATTGTGCCACCTCATCCTCACCTGAAACTGCGACGCGGGTAGTATACTCACCGCCACGTAGCGCGCCCGTCGCCAGGGTCAAGGCTTCCAGTCTCCTGGTCGTCTTCCGCGCCACCAGGAATGAAAATAAAGCCGACGGCGGCAACACAACCATAAGCACAAATGCCGTCATAAGGAGCGCGACCATAGCAGCAGGGAAAAAAGTAACCAGCAAATCGGAGGCCAACAATGCCCATACACTGCCGGACCGAGGATCGTAGTCCAGAATCTCTTTGAGTGGGCTTAACAGCACCAGCACCAACGCCGACAAACTCATAACAACAACGACGACGGTAAGGTGCGCGTGCGTCAGCGACCATAACATGCGGCGACGGCGCAGTCGATCCCAGTAAAGCCATAAATGTACCAGGCTGCGTGTGGCCACGAAACCCGGCCCGATACCGAACAATAGCAGAATAACAGGAGAATTATCAGCAAAGGCAGCCTGCCACGCAGCTTCCCAGTGCAACCAGGCAACAGGCCCAACAATGCCTACAAACATTCCCAGGCTCAACGCGAATCCCACACCCAGTTCCCAGAGCATTTGCCGCCACCACGTTCCCGTCGGGATACGCGCTCGCAACACCGTCCACATCCCCGCCATCCCGGCAAGAACAAACCATCCATTCCCCATTACCGAATGGACGACGGTTCCTGCCAAGCGCCAAAGCAAAAACAAGATCGCAAAACCCCACATCCAGGCCTCAACAATGGCGCGAGCCGGGTGCGTGGACCAGAGAAAACGATGTGTGGATTTATTCATATTATACTTTTCGCAACCTATATCCTACACCCCACACCGTCTCGATGGCATCCCCTAGATTACCAAGCTTTCTGCGGAGCCGGAGAATGGCGTTATCCACAGAGCGGTCGCCGGTGATATAATTCTCACCCCAGACGGTATCCAACAGATAAGTACGGCTGAATACACGGCCCGGATTGCGCAGCAACAGATGCAACAAATCAAACTCGGTACGGGTAAGATCGAGGGGTGCGCCATCAAGTATGGCTTGATAACCTTCCGGCTCAAGTGAAAGCGACTCATAACGCAATACGTCACGCTCCAACTCGCGGTCGGCCGCTAAGATTTGCTGCACGTGCGCAATGCGGCGCAGCAGCGCGTGCACGCGCGCGATAAGTTCCCGCATTCCAAAGGGTTTGGTGAGGTAATCATCCGCGCCAACTTCCAAGCCCACCACACGATCGGTTTCCTCTGTGCGCGCGGTGAGCATCAACACCGGCACCGGTGAACTTTGCCGGATCTGCCGCAACACTTCCAGGCCGTCGAGTTTCGGCAACATCCAATCCAGGATGACCAGGTCCGGCTCATGCTTTGCGTGAAGGACAAGCGCAGTCAGACCGTCGGCAGCATGGAGTACATCATACCCTTCGGCCCGCAAATCGCGCAACACAACTTGCGCTAGATCCTGCGCGTCTTCAACTAAAAGAATTTTCGTCATAACACCTCGCGAATGTGTGCATCCAACACCTTCATCTTAACCACAGCCCTTCACCAGCGTGTCACAACTTTGTCGCAGTTCTGTCGCAACGTACAGCCAGCTAAAAGATGTATTCATCATAAAGCCCCACCGGTTCATAGCCAATTTTTTGATAGACGCGATTTGCAGTCACGTTAGCCACATTCGCGAACAAGACGCAATACCCCCACCCCGAAGCAAGCAACAGCCGGCTCAATTCACCGACGCACGCGGTCGCAAAGCCCCGTCCGCGCAGTTCCGGTGGCGTGTAGACCAGGCTCACACTGATCCCGTTTCCTGTAGGCCGGGTTTTCATTGCCATCGAAACAGGCTGCTTATCCTCCCACAAGTACATATCTTGACGTGCTATAGCAGATTCTGCTGCCCTATATTCCGCCTCGCGGTCCGCGGCGCCAAAAATGTCTACATGAAATGCATACCGCCACGGGGCCACCCACGCTATGTCCGACGCCTCGGCCAATCGCAATCGTCCATGCGCCGGCACGGGCATCTTGACCTCTCGCAACACATATACCCACTGTTGCAATTCTAAATGATAGTCTGTCCCACTCACCGCCCCCCATTCCTCTACAACGTGGCGCGCGGCTTCCTGTGGTCCCAATACGCCGGGGATCTCCCACGCCTCCCCGACCAATTCCTCAACCAGTAACCTCGCCCCCACTTCCAGACCACACCGGCGCCCGTACACCACCAGCTTCTGCGGCGGGGTCATCATCGCCGCCAACACCACGCCTTTTTCATCCACAACGGCTTTCAGGCAAGGGGGAATCGTGATTTGCTCCGGGTGACGCGCAAGTCGCTGGCAGACGCCCAACATCAAGCTATTGACGGCCCCATTAGACTCCAATGCCTCCTGCGTATCTTTGAGAAATGCTCCCGCGTCAAGATATGAGTTGACCTTCATGTACACCTCCGAAAATAGATGTACCTTCCATCCCAGGGTAGCTCACGCTATCACCCCACCGGGATACCTCGGTAAAAAACGCCGCGACGCCCAGCAAACCGGCGGCCCACAAAAAAGCCCGGTCGCGCTCCGGAATCTCGGCAAGGGTAAGCCATGCCATCCTTGCCAACACTTGTTCAGTTGCTTGTAGCTCTGGGTCTGCACCCATCGTTGGCGTTTGATCGCCGATATCTACGAGGAAGGTATAAGTCTCATCGTCCGCCGCATATATCACATGGCTGGTTTGACGGACGATGACGCCGTCCACACAACACTCCTCCCGCAATTCGCGGAGCGCGGCCTCTGCAGGTGTTTCTCCTGGTTCCACCCCGCCCCCCGGCAAACACCACCACGTCTGGCCGCGATGACGATGCTGGACCATCAACAGCTTGTTTTCTCTATGGATGATGCACTGTGATCTGGGCATATCCTACATTGCTCCCCTACCCGTCCAATACCTCTGCCAACTGCTGCTGCGTTGCCTTTGGCAGTTCAGGTTGTTTACCACTTTTGCGCAACCAACGGGCCAATTGCGCGCCCTTGAAGGCCGGGAGCGGCGCGTCTCGCGTTTCGAGTTGCACGTCGGGATGAACAAACAGAAGAACGGTGCGCACCGGAATCTTCACATCTGACGGCAGCCGTTTTGCCAGGTACTCCTGCAACATTTCAAGCTCCAGAGCTGCATCACGCTCCACGCGATCTAGCTTCTCTTGCCCCGCCATGCGCCGGAAGAAACGCATAGACACGTGATGCTGCCACTTGCCATCCTTAAATGCTACCGCGCCACTATGCGACTTCGCCATAACGGCCGTCAAGCCACCAGGCTCCACCAGCACAAATGCCACAGGTGTCTTGTACATCAGCAGGACGTAGTCATCGTCAAGTTTCTCCAATGCCTCCGGCACTGCCCTATGATGAGCCAACGGCCCCACGTAGCGCTCCCCAAGATAACTGCCGATCAAGGAAAAAACAAAACCTACCCACACCAGGATCATTGTCAGCCACATCTGCTCACGTGCCACAAAGAGCAACACTGTTGAACCGATCAGCACCGCTAACCCCAACAGCGGGGAAATCTCGCCCACCCGCGTGCGCCGCTTAATGCGGCGCGCATCTGCTATAATACGCATGCGACACCTCAATCAAATAAAATTAAGCATAATATGTAAAAAAAACTACAACATAACTCAGTAATATTTATGCAATCTGCAAAATTTACAAAACTCACGTCTCACACATGACGTTTCACGTTTTAGTTCTCCCATTTCCGCAAAACCAGGCAGGCATTTTGACCGCCAAAACCGAAGGCGTTCTTGAGAGCCACACGTGCCTCCAGGCAGCGCACCCCACCGGGAATGTAATCCAAATCACATTCAGGGTCCGGGGTTTCCAGGTTGGCCGTCGGATGCATAACGCCCTCTTGCAATGATAGCGCCGTCACAATTGCCTCTATCGCCCCCGCGCCGCCCATCGTGTGCCCAATCATAGACTTGGTCGAATTGATAACCAGGCGATATGCGTGCTCGCCAAACACTTGCTTGATCGCGCGCGTCTCAACTGCATCATTGAGTGGCGTGCCCGTGCCATGCGCGTTCACGTAATCCACATCCCCCGGCGCGACGCCGGCATCCGCCAATGCCCATCGCATAGCGCGCTGTGCGCCCTGACCTTCAGGATCGGGTTGTGCGATATGATAAGCGTCTGATGAAAAAGCGTAGCCCGCCACTTCCGCGTAAATATGCGCCCCCCGCGCCAGCGCGTGCTCCAGCCGTTCCAGGATCACAACCCCGGCCCCTTCCGCGAACACAAATCCGTCCCGGTCCTTATCAAAAGGACGGCTGGCACGCTCCGGCTCGTCATTCCGCTGCGAAAGCGCACGCATCACGGCAAACCCAGCAATGGGGATCTCGTGAACCAATCCCTCCGCCCCTCCCGCGATCATGACATCGGCGCGGCCCAGGCGGATCATCTCCATCGCTTCTCCAATTGCCTGGCAGCCGGTCGCGCACGCTGCGACCGGCGTCGTAATCGGCCCCATCGCGCCTGCCAACAAGCTCACGTGATACGAGGGCATATTAGGTAATGATGATGCCAGCGCGAATGGACTCGCACCCAGTAATCCCTGTTCCCAGAACTTCCGGCTGTGATGTAACGCCCAGTCCAGTCCTCCCATCCCAACACCAATGACTGTGCCCACCCGTTCAGCATCTGCTACGGGCACCGACAAGCTACCATCGGCCAGGGCCATCTGCGCCGCCGCCGCCGCCAACTGGGAACAGCGCGCCATCCGCCGCGCTTCTTTGCGGGCGATATAACGGTTAGGATCAAAATTCTTAACCTCACCGGCAATCCGCACCGGCAGGTGCGAAGGGTTAAATGCTTGAATCGGACCGATCCCGGAGATCCCGGCCAACAATTTGTCCCATGTTTCCCGCGCCGTCAGTCCTAACGGTGTGACCGCGCCAATGCCGGTAATGACTACGCGAATCCGATCAGTCACTGTTAGTGGCCGCCCGGCGTTCGTCTAGTCCGGCCTTGATCGCCTCAATGAACTGTCCTGCCGCCGCCTCACGCCCCTGGCGGATCGCGCTCTTGATCGCCTTCGCATTGGAGCGACCATGCCCCACAATCGCCACGCCGTCCACACCTAACAACAGCGCGCCACCATACTCGGCGTAATCCAGCCGTTTAAATATGCGCTTCAAGAACGGCCACAGACACAGCAAACCCGGCAAAGCCAACACCAAGCCGGGAATCATCAAAACCAGGCCTACCTTGCCCAAAGTACTGCCGAGAAACTCGCGCTTCACCAGCCGGCCCAGGAAAGCCGCAACGGCTTCGGTTGTCTTCACCATAATATTGCCCGTAAATCCGTCCGTCACCACAACGTCGGCTTCCCCCTTAGTCACCTCTTTAGGTTCCACGTTACCCACAAAATTAAGGGCGCTTTCCTTAAAAACCTTAAAGGTATCGCGGAGTACCATCGTACCTTTCTCTTCCTCTTCCCCATTCGCCAACAACCCGACGCGGGGATTTGAAATGCCCATCACCTTTTCGGCGTAAATCGCCCCCATCTGAGCAAATTGCAGCAGATACTCCGGCTTGGGATCGGCGGTCGCCCCAATGTCCAGGAGCAATACCGGCTGGAAGCCAACCGGATAGCGCGTCGCCAGGGCCGGACGGCGGATACCACGGATGCGCCGCAGATCAAAAATAGCGGAGGACAACACGGCGATGGTATTGCCCGCCGACACAAACGCATCGGCCTCCCCCTGCTTCACCATCCGCATCCCCACCCGGATGGAAGAATCCTCTTTTTCCTTCACCTGACCGGAATGATCCTCCATCGTGAGTACCTCCGGCGCGTGTACCACGCGAATATTTAAGCCGGTGGTATCGTGTTTCGCCAACTCCTGCCGCGTGCGGTCCTCCGGTCCCACGAGAATAATCTCATCCCCCCACTCGCGGGCTGCCAGTACCGCCCCCTCCACGTCTGGACCGGGGCAATCATCCGAACCAAAAGCATCCACAACAATACGCATCGTACCCTCCTTGAAAAAAGTTATGAGTTATGAGCTAAGAGTTAGGATCAACCGGTAATTCGATAATCAGCGATCGGTACAGGGTTATCACATCACCCTGTCACCCTTGCCCCCATGCTCCCCTACTTATCCTACGCTCCCCAGAACCAGGGCGGGTCTTCGGGAGGTGGAACGGACCAAGGCCTGTCGAGATCGGAATCGGCGATGGGGTCCACCGGCAGTGGCTGATTGGCTAACCAACGCGCTGCAATGTCCGCTAACTGTTTGCGCGAACCACGGCGGATTTGCGGGTCGGGCAACGAATCCAGGAAACTTTGTCCGTACCGTTTCGTCAACAGCCGCTGGTCAAGTACAACCGCGATCCCTTGATCGGTCGCAGTACGGATCAAGCGGCCAAAACCCTGCATAAAACGCAAGATAGCCTCCGGAACCATATATTCATTGAAAGAATCCTCATAGCCCTCGGACCGCGCTGCGACGACGGGATCGCTAGGCACGTCAAACGGCAATTTGACGATGACGACACACGACAACGCATCACCCGGCACATCCACCCCTTCCCAAAATGAACGGGTCCCCAACAACACAGACTTCTCACCCTTGCGAAAATTATCCAATAACTGCGCGCGAGAACTCCCCTCCCCCTGGGTATAGAGTGTAATCCCCGCCCGCGCTAACGGGCCGCGAATGGCATCCGACGTCGCGCGCAACTGGCTGTAAGACGTAAACAGGGCTAAAGCGCGCCCCTCAGTTGCCACAAACAGCTCGATCAACGATTGCTCTACAATCTGCTGATACCCATGATTGCGTGGCTCCGGTATATCCGTGGGCACGTAGAGCAGAGCCGCCGATTGATAATCAAAAGGAGATCCTACCGCCAATTCCTCCGCCCCTACCGCGCCCAGTCGCGAGCGTAGATAATCAAAGGAACCGGCCACCCGCAATGTGGCCGACGTTAGCACAACGGAACGTTTTTCCTCGAAAAGATATTTCTGCAACATCGCTCCCACATGCAGCGGCACAATATTAAAAGTGAATGGGTATTGGTTACGGACTTCAAGCCAGTAAATATCCCCCTCGCGTGGCTCGGCAATGAAGCGGTGCAGTTGTGCGTGCGCCTCTAACAACTGGCGCATCCCGCCTAGCAGTCGCACGCGAACATTGTCCAGATAATCAGTGACCTCTGATGATTTGGTCACACTCAAATCTTCCAATCCACCGGCGAGCTGCGCCAAACCTTCAACCACCGTCTGAAAATGCGGCGCCACCTGCAACCACAACAGACGCACATCATCCCATCCCTGCTGTTGGCGCGTCCGCTCCGTGACCCGCAACTGTGCCCCGTACTGAGTGTTGGTGTTCACATTCTCACGCAGAAACATATCTACAGTGTCGAAAACCGTCTCTACCTGCCGCTGCACCAAATCTCCAGCATCCTGCAGCCGCACTACGGCATCATCTAACACAACACGGACTTTGTTGGGCAAGGAAGCCGCCGCATTTGCAATTTCGGATAGCACACCGGGGAATGTCCCCCCTGTCTGCAATAAATCATCCAATGTCTTCCGCAACATCGGCCAACTCACCGAATAGCGCAGGGAATCGGTCGCTGCATCCTCGAGATGATGCGCTTCATCTATAATTAACAATTCGTACTCCGGCAGTACACGGTTCTGGGATGCAATATCCGCCAGCAACAATGCGTGATTCACAATCAATAAATGCGCGCTCTCCGCCCGGCTCCGCGCTAACGTGAAGAAACAGCGGTCTCCCTGGTGAAACGGACAATGTTCCGGATCACATGCCTCGTTCGCGGCAGAAATCGTATGCCATACCGCGCGTTCCTCATTGGTGGGCAAAAATAAGCCGTCGCCATCACCATCCAACGTATTGGGTAACCACAAAATCACCTTTGCCAACACACGCATCTCTTCCGGGCTGCGCGGGCCGCGCCGTCGCAACGCCTCAAATTCGCGACGGCAGAGATAATGAGAGCGACCCTTGAGTACCTGGTAACGGAACTCATACAGTGACTCTGCCAGGGCCGGCAAATCTTTGTCCGCCAACTGCTCTTGCAGGTTAATAGTATTTGTCGAGATCACCACCCGCTGCCGGTTCATCACTGCCCATTCAATCGCAGGTAATACATAGGCCAGGGACTTACCCGTCCCGGTCCCGGCTTCTACTATCAAGTGATGCCCCGCATTAAACGCCTCCGCGACAGCCTGCAACATCTCTACCTGTTGGGTACGGTACTCATACTCGGCAAAAGTCTCAGCGATAGGGCCATCCTCTTCGAGCAGATCGGTCAAGGCCTCAATATCCACCAAACGCGGTTCACTGCGCGGCTCGAGCGGTTCATAAGCCTCTTCTTGCGCAATAAAGAGCGGGCCGGCTGCATCTACACCCCGCCGGGCCGCCAACTGCGCCCCAATCCCCCCCTGGAAACCCTGTCGCTGCCGTAGATAGTGAGCATCGCGGAAGAAATTCACCGGACCCCAGTCAATGCGCGATCCCAGGCGCATCAACTCCTGGAGTATTTGAGGGGAAAGCTGCATCGCGCGATCCAACAATGTGACATAGAGGCCGTGAGCCATCCGCGCATCATCCAGCGCGCGATGCGTCTGCTCCGGGAAATCTAACCCCAGTTCCTTCACCAGATTGCTCAGGCTGTAGCGACTGGCATGGGGAACCAAAATGCCCGCTAACTCAAACGTGTCTATCGCCGGGTTACCCACCAACGCACTGTGGTTACGCAGGAATGACAGATCAAAGCGCACATTATGCCCCACAACCGGGGCACGCTCCACAAAATCGCTCAACTGGCGCAACGCGCGCCGCAGTGAGGGCGCGCCTTCTACATCCGCATTCGTAATACCCGTCAGCTCCGTAACCACCAACGGAATACTACGTCCGGGATTCACAAACGTGGAGAAAGCCTCCAACTCGCGGTCGCCGTCAAAACGCACCGCGCCGATCTCAATAATCGCATCGCGATTTGGATCGAGACCCGTCGTCTCTAAATCGAGGGAAACATACGTCCTTGCCATACGGCTCCTTTCTGGAAAATAACAGAAGGATTATAATGCGGAATGGGAAAAAGGGAATAGGGGGAAATGATGCAACCAGGGCATTTTTCAATTTCAAGCTATGCTCGGAAATTGAAAAATGCCCCTTCTCATTTCTAATTTTTTACGGGCAGGCCTTCAGCCGCCCAGCGGTTGATGCCTCCCAACAGCACAGATACTGACGCATGGCCCGCGCGTTGGAGCGCACTGGCGGCAGCCATAGAGCGCGGGCCAGCAGCGCAGTAGGTGCAGATCGGACGATCCGAGGGTACCTCATCCAGTCGCTCGGCCAGATATTTGTGGGAGATATTGACGGCGCCGGGCAATGCCCCGGCCACAAAGTCTTCAGGATTGCGCACATCTAAAATCCAGCTATGGGGATGGGAGGACAGGTCGGCAGGCCGCACCAGCGGGGTTGTTGCCAGTGGCAATCCGGCCATCGACCAAGCAAACATCCCGCCCGCCAGGCAGCCCACAATATCATCATACCCCTGGCGTACCAGGTAGCGTACCGCGGGCATCGGATCATTATCGTCCATCACCAACAACAGCGGCGTATCCGGCGGCACATACCAGCCGATGTAACTAGGCAGATTATCCAGCGAGAGCGACAACGCATCGGGTATATGCCCGCCTGCAAAGCTAAACATATCCCGGGTGTCTATCACCACAGCCTCTCGCATAGCATCTACGAACATCGTGGGCGGTAAAGATTTGGGAGCGGGCAGCGTGCCCAAGTCGGGCGGGCCTTGCAAATTCCAGGTCTCCATCTTCTCAAAGTACTGCGGCTTGGGCAGTTTGCGCGCCACCTCTGCAATAAACGCCTCGCGCCCGCTGACCTGGAGGCGGGGATTGAGTGCGCGTTCCAGACCCAATGTTGAAAGAGGACGATCGGCAATCGTGCTGCCGCACGCAGAACCATAGCCATGTCCCGGACAAACTACCACACCATCACCTAGCGGCAGGAGTTTACCGAAGATCGAATCGTAGAGATGGCCCGCCATCGCCGGCGCGCGGTCCATTCCCAGGAAATCCACACGCCCGACCTCACCGGTAAACAGCACATCACCGGTAAAACTCAACCACGGCGCGTCACCCGGCTCATAAAGGACATAACTCATACTGCCCTCTGTATGGCCGGGGGTATGGATAGCCCTCAATGTAAACCACCCGATCTCCCACACTTGCCCATCTGCCACGGCTTGTCCATATTTATAGGGCAACTGCGCATCCGCGTGCCAGGCCCGCGCCCCGGTTCGCGCCGCCAATTCTGGCGAACCGACGACAAAGTCCTCGTGGCGATGTGTCTCCACAATATCGGTAATCTGCATTCCCTGCGCCAATGCTAACTCGATATACACGTCACTGTCCCGACGAGGGTCAATCACCACCGCCACACTACGATCCCCGATGATATAGGAATATTGAGCCAGTCCTTTGGATTCAATACGTTCAAAAAGCATAAGATACACCCCCCTAATTCTTGATCTTTAGAGAGTATTTTTGCGGGCGGCATACCTCCCGCAAAAATACTACTTAAACTCTTGGTTCTCAGACGGGCACTAGGGTATGAGCAGAACTTTTGCGACACCGCCGGGACCTTCAATAAGACGGTCGAACCATAGCCCACCTTCCAAAAGCGGTGCTTCAACCAACCACGGATCGAGGGGAACACGACCTTCCTGTAGCCATTTGATGGCTTCGCTGAAATTGGCAGGTGAGTACGAAAAACTCCCCTGGAGCGTTAATTCGCGGCGGATTACGTCGGCGACGGGCATAGCACTGGTTTCCTCGTGCAGTCCGCTCAGAACGACGCGGCCCAGCGCACGCGTCGCGCTTATACACTGGCGACGTGTCATCGCCGCGCCGACGGCATCCACAGAAACAGCACTCCCTAACCCGCCGGTAGCTTCGCGCACAACCTGGATTACATCAACAGCGCGGGGATCTAATACTTCCCCACCCAGGGCCGCGCCGATCTCCAGTCGTGCCGGATCAAGGTCAGCGATAAAAATACGCTTCGCACCATATATCTTTAAGGCCAACAGCGACAGCAACCCGATAGGACCGGCGCCGATGATCAGAGCGACTTCCCCTGCTACTGCCCCAACCCATTCGCCAACACGCACACCACACGCCACCGGCTCCGTCAACGCGCCCAAGCGCAGTGACATCTCTGATGGCAATGGAAACACCTGCACAGCAGGCACAGCCACGTATTCCGCAAACGCGCCGGGACGGTGCGCGCCGAGGAGCTTCCGCGACACACACAATTGGGGCATTCCCTGCACACAATAGGCACACACACCGCACGCAGTAAAGGGGAACACCGTAGCATTTTGCCCTTCGGTCAAAGTAGTCACATCCTTACCTAGCGCCACAATCTCGCCGGAAAACTCGTGTCCCATCACCAGCGGCGGGACACGCAAAGCATTATGCCCCAGATAGCCACTCAATTCTGATCCGCAGATACCTGCATAGGCAACTTTTATCAGCACCTCATCTGGTTCCAGTACTGGAATGGGTAATGTCTGCATCTCCATCGCGCGGGGTGCAGTCCAGACGAGGGCATGCATAGTGTTTTGAGATTTATTCATTTTGATTTACCTCGCAGTTTAGGGAATACAGAGGATTTACTAAAAACCTGGTTTTTTAGTAAGTCAGTCATGTACTCACCACAAAGACACCTTCAAATCCTTCTAGCTCTAATTGTAATCGTTTTCCCACAGATACAACTTCGCCTGTCAGAGGTCTGTAAAGTATATATGGACCGGCTTCTCGCAGCGAAGGATATAACGTAAGTGATCCAGACGTGTTGTTGATGATAAAGTAGACATGGCGATCCCCTAATATACGATGTGTGTATAACACATCGGGATTGGGCTGCGCGAGTGTAAGGTCAGGGGGGATGGCGGCTGGGTAGATGGCATCGGGCAAGTCCTCCAATGCCACTATACGTGCAGGGCCAGCGTTACCGAAAAGAGTGTCCATAATCTCACACATCGCAGGTGTGTTCTCCGCACATTCCGCTAATGTGGGCAACGGGCCAACGCTCAATAAAATGCCCCCGGCTTCGCAGAACGCCGCGAGTGCCTGAGCAGTCGCCAATGCCAGTGCGTCTAGCGGTGGCAGCACGATAACGCGGTAGACTTCATCAGCGACACACAGCACACCATTTCCCCTACCACCGGTAACGATGGCTTCTTCATCTATAATGTCCACATCCACCTGCGCACACAGCAAGCGTTTCACCATTTCATTATATCCTGTCGAAACCCGCAAAATCCACTCAGAACGATGTTGGCGTTCCGCCCAGTTGGGGATCGGTTCCAATGGCGGCAAATAATGTGCCCACAACGTGCGGATCGGATAAAGCACCGCTACATCGCACACATGCCGCCCACCGGTCAGCAATACTCCCAGTCGCCCAACGTAGTCGTGATACTGCCGCTGAGCTTCATCGCCCAGTTCTGTCCAACCAAAGTAGGACGTAATCTGGTTGACACCCAAGACATATTGCAAGTTGGCCTGTCCTCGCCGTTCTGCCAGGGACGCAAAGTTGCCATAATTGCGCTGTTCCCAGTCGGAGCTTTCACTATGAATACGCTTGGCTCCTGTGAGGTGTGCCACCGACGTGACTTGTTTGACAGCCATAAACGATGCGCCCATAAATGATCCCCCGTGCAACATCGCCACAGGATCGCAATTCAGCATATCAATACCAGGCAAATCCATCTTGCGCAGGGCAGCGAACAAACTGCCGTGGAAAGCTACATGATCGCAGAGGTTCTCTTCCAACAAAATGTGGCCCGATGATGCGATGCCGTGGGATTGGCACCAATCCAGTACCTGTCCGTAGAAAGCACCGGCGTAACGGGTAGTAAGCACATCGTAGTAATCTTGACGAATATAGCCAGCAGATTTAGCAGATGAAGCAGACTGCTGATCATCGAAGAATAGTAAGTACAGATAAGGCCGCAGGTCATAGCCTTTGGCCATCTGAAATTGCGCGAGGAAATCGTGAGTCCAGGGCACGGCAGGGGGGCGGTCGGTGAAGAGAGGAGCATCCACCACGGGCACTTTGTCCCAATAGCGTTCCGGCAGCGCGGGAACGTAATAAGTCATCAATGAGGGTTCGTCGGTGAAAATTGCCTCGACGGTTGCCCACAGGTCGGGTGAGAGTTCACGGGCGTAGGCTTCGTGAGTCACGCGCAAAAAGGCGCGTGTGGCGGCGGGGTCAAGCAAGTTGATGTAATGCTTGAACTCGCAGACGTTGCCCTGGGAATGTGTACCCTCATACATCACACGCTCGGCAAAATATAGCACGCGCCAATGCCCCTCAGGTGCAGTCCAACGGAGAACGTGCCATTCATCTATATGGGAGGAAAGATCCTCACCAGGCACGGTCGGAGAACCGACTGATCCGCCCGCCTCGTTAAGCTGTGGCCGCTCTCCCGATTGCGCTATCACAGACATTGCGCGCGCGCCGACGAAAGCGTGGCAACTTAACGGCATTGGAAAAACAATGTCCGCAGGACCGGTTACATCCAGTACATAGCAAGCCAGGCCCAGCGCGGCCAGTTCCGGGTTGGCACGGGTGACAATGCCGCCCGCCGTACCGCTTGGATAGCCCTTCTCGTCGTAGAGCCAGACGCGCAAGCCTAAGTCAATGGCTTTGCGCAGGCCATGACGTAGGATGGCCCATTGACGTGAATCGTCCAGGTAATCTTCAAAGCCTACATTGGTGACAATACCCCCCAAACCCAGGCCAGCGAGACGCGCGAGATAGGCATCCAGGTTGCTGAAATCGATAGCTATATCCACCGTCGTCTGCGATTCTAGCCGCTCGGCCCACTGTCCGGCGGGATCTACCTCCCCCTGCCCTACTGCTGCTGCTTCGCCGCCAAACCGATCCAGACCGTGCGTGATTTGCAGGGGACGAAAGATAGCAGGTGGGGTTGCAAAGATTTCTGAGTTGAAGGGAGGAAAACTATGCTTCATCAAGTACCTCCTACACAAAACAATAACAACAATTTAGGAAAGGAACAAACAAGCAAAAAATGTATTTGCTCTATTTTATTACAGTGATGTCGTCATCACAAGTTTCCTCGCAGACAACGTAGAGCCAGTGTCCCACAATGGTCTCATCCACATCCAGGACGAGTGCGCCATCTTCGATCGTGAATGGCACTTGCCGCGCGCCATAACCAACGCGGGCTACAGTTGGAGAGAAAGCTTGAACCTGGCTCGGTTTATATGCCCCCAGCCATACCTCGTAAGGACAATATGTATCTTTGTCTAAGTTGAAAGGAATACGCACACGTCCCAACGTGCCGATCCACACACGATACAGTGGTTGGTAAACTGCGGATGCAGACATCCGAGCTGTTGCGTATTCCGCGCCTAGAGGGTGCCATGCAATGTCCACAGGTTCATCGGCCCAGGTGAAGGAGTACCCATTAAGAGTGATGCCGGTACAGGCAGTGCCGGCGAAAGCGATTAATGGTAGACGGTAAATAGTAGATGGTAGATGGGAAACTGTCTGAGCAACGCCATCGATTATTTGTCGTCCGTCATCTACTGCAAGCCGCCAGATGACGGCATGACGCCCGCTATAAGTCACAGTCTGCCCGGCAATACACAGGTTATCCAACACAATGGCATCATCGGGTGGTGGATTCTGCGCCATCAAGCACGCGTCCTGTTCTTCGTCGCGGAAAAAGCCGCCGGGCCAGCTTTCCGGATGGGTGCAGTAATGCGGACAGATACCGAATGCACCGTTGGGAAAAGCGGTGGCTAACCATGGAGTGGTGCGGGAGATAATGGTTGGATTATCGTCGCCCGGATATAGCTTTAGGGCACGCAATATCTCGAACCATGTCCGCGCCTCGACGCCAGTAGACGCAGCTTGATCATCACGGGGACGAAAGCCGAGTGCCACCGCCTGCCCACCGCCGGGATATAGTCTGCGTACACCGACGCATACCTCGGCCTCTGGCCCTCCGGTGCGCAGCGTGGCAATTGACTCAATAGTGGACTGTGTCTGCATCCGCGATGTCGCTTCTATATGGGGTCGCAGGGGGAAGACACGGTCTACGATAAAGTCAGTCAGGATCATCTGCGAGGGAACATCAGACAGTGCGCCGGAAAAGGTGACCTGGCGCGCCGGAAGGGCCAAACCGAGTGGATCCGCAGTGGGAAGGAACATTACGCTACACAGGTCGGCTACTTCTGCACGCGCAGTTGCTTCCAACGGCGGCGTGCCTGACCAGATCACGGCGCCCCCTTTCTCAACAAAAGCCCGTAGCAAGGCCAAAAGTTCGCCGGAAGGGAATGGTTCATACAGCGTGCAAACGGCACGGTATTGGCTGCCCTTAACATCTAACAATCCCCCATTGGTGACACACCCATATTCAACCAGTTTTTCGGCGGTGATGAGGTTAGCGTATCCATATTGCACTATCCAACTCCCGAAGCGTTCATCCACCGCAACCAAATCCTGTGGGTAGAGGAACAGAACGTCAATACTACGTGGCGCATAATCGGCCACCGCGCGAAAAACGGGATGCCCCCCTGCGCCAAAAACCGCACTCACAGCCTGCATCCGCTCGCGGATAGGGTACGGCATCCCCCACATTCCCGCGCTCGCCAGGGGATTACGATTAAGAGCCGCCAGGGAACAAGCCAGCGCGCGCCCGTAGTAGTTGCGGTCGGCGTAGCCACCTTCAGGCGTATCGTTGTTACCGCCGGTGAGAAACTCATTCCAGGCGAAATAATTCGCACAGGCTGCTGCCGCCTGCTGCACCGTATTTGACCAGATAAAGTCGGGCGTGTACTCATACTGGCGACGATGTTCCTCCGGCGACCAACTTGTATGCACACCCCCCACCGCCCAGGCATCACATGTCGGTGATTCAGCCCAGGTCGCATGGTAAAAGGCATCCATCGGGTGACCGTTCAAGTCTTCCAGCTTCTCTCGGGCCGTGATAGCTAAATCCACTACAGTATGTTCAAGGAAATCGTAATAGTGCTTGCGAAAGCGCAGGGTAGCCGTGATGTCGGCAACTGCCGGGCCAAAGACGTGCTGGCTTGGCAACTTTGGCTCGTGTGTGGGGAGGAAGTCGTGCTGATGGCAGGCAAAATAGAGCAGGTATTTGGCAAAAGCGGTGTATTCTTCGCCATACTGCGCCGCAAACGCACGCTCGAAACCGGGGGAGACGTAACGCACGGTGAATTGTCCGGCATCGAAGTGCGTGTGATACGACCAATCCTGCTGGATGTGCATTTCATCGGAATAGATGCCCGCCAACGTAATTCCTTTATCGTGATACCCATGCACCAAATCATCGAGAAAGTGGGATGCGGAGGGGCTGAAATAATCCATTTCCACTGTCTCG
>JAFGFI010000238.1 GCA_016931185.1 Anaerolineae bacterium | reverse complement strand
TGGAACTGGTTGCCGGTGACGGGATTGACGCCCTGCGCGGTGTACGCCACGCCGTCGCCCAGGCCCGTCCGGCGCGTGACCGGTACATCGTTGATCACCGTGGCGCTGAAGGGCACGCACCCGGTCAATTCCAGGCTGGCGATAATCCCGTTGTAAATGCCGCCGGCGAGGGTCTCCAGATGGGGGTCAATCACATTGTCGCGGTCATAGTACGAATCCATAAACGCTGCTTCGAGGTGCGCGTAGGTTACAGTGGGGACATGCGTGGGCAAATAGAGGCCGTCGCCGCCCCAGGTGCGCGCGTCTTTCACGCCACGATAGCCGGGCAATGACGTGGCAGCGGCAACTTCGTCAATCAACTGCTGCGTGAAGCTCACATCATCGGTCTGGCTCAAGTCCACGATGCCGAGCGGCCCGCCCATAAAGTGGCTCATCTCATGCGCGGTGATATTGTAGGCAATCGTCGCCGTGCCCGAAGGCGCGTGGCTGTTGATGAAATCGGCCCGCCACTGCGCGGAGAGGCTGCTGTCGTCCTCGCGTGTCATCAGCACGTTGACGCCGCACGCCTGCAAATAGCCCTTGACGGCCAGCGCAGTATCCAGGTTGAGCATCTTCTCTTCGAGCGCGTAACTCGCGGGCGTTGTCACCGTCCCGCCGGGGTCCGCGCCGCCGTGGTCGGGGTCGAGGATGACGAGCGTTTCGGACGGGACCGCCGTCCGCCCCAGCAGTGCAAAACGGCTGAAGTGATTCAGCGGCGCGCGGGCGAGGTTGGCTACAGGATCAATCACGGTCAGTAGTGGGGTCCAGTAGTTTTCATTTTCGGCGCGGGTATAAAATTGCAGCGTGCGCTCGTCTAATCCGGTTACATCCGCATCGGAGTACGTCATCGTGATGACCACGGTGTTGGTTACGATGTACTCGGTTACTCCGCCAACGGTACGCGTGATGATCTCTGGCGCGAACTGTGTCACAGGTGTCCCGTTGAGTGTTTCCGCCTGCAGTGAGAAAGCGTTTCCGACAAGCTGCGTGTCTCCTGGCACGTGATCAGGCTCCGCAAGGGGTTGGTATGTCACCGAAAGTGTTTCGCTCACAGTCTGTGGTGCAAAAGCCAGTGTTACACTATCGCCTTCCACCGTTCCCCCCGTATCTGGGTCAACTTGCCCCGTAACCGGTGGAATGTATTGATAGTGCTTAGCAACCAACGGCAAAAAGACGCTGCGCGTTTCCGTCGGGCCTAAATGTACCGGAGATGCGCCCACATCGTGCGCCACAAAAGAGGAGGTCTCACTAAAAATGACCGCTTTCCCTACATCCGCCGCCTTTGCCGTCCGTACTCCCATCCATGGCGCCATCCCCACCAATATCGAAACAACCGTCATCACCGAGACTACACTGCGTACCCAACGCCACACGCTCATACATCAACCTCCTTTTGAGGAACCATAACCTTGATGGCCCTGGCGGGCCACTGCGCAGAAAACTAATTCGGAATTGCCTAGATAATTCACTGTATAAATAGATAGAACTTTCAGTTTGAATGACAACGCTATTTTGATTTTAGCACGGTTTTCGATGACTTCAATAGTACCCAAGTCCCAATTTATAAAATATTTACGAAGGAATTAAATTTGAAAATAAAAATCAGCTATAGTACCAATACCCCATTGTCTTTTTCCTTCTTCTTGTGTTATGCTAAAGATAAGGCTCCATCGCAGCGGGCGACGGAACTGCAGATATACGCAAATGCACGCAGATGAAATGATCAAATAGGTGTGTTTCAAACAAAGTGGGCGATTGGGCCAACATATAAAACGTAATGCGTCAAACGTCAAAAATCACGTTTCACGTTTTACAACCGTATATTCTTTAACTGAGGTGAAATCCCCTTACATCGAAAATATCTGCGTTCATCTGTATGCATCTGCGGTTAAGTCCTTTGTCATAATCCCGCTCTAACCATGAAAGGAAGGCAATGATGAAAAAATATGTGTTACCCTTTATGTTATTGGGCCTCTTCTGGGCCGCCACTGTATCCGCCGCCCCTCTCGCGCCCACGGCGGATTTCTGCCCCGCGCTCCCCGCGCCGACGGGCACGATTGTCAATGTCGCCACCGTCGCGGAACTGGAAAATGCCGTCAACAACGCCACGTCAGGGGCGACGATCCTCATCGCCGATGGTACCTACGCGCTGGATGGCGTTTATCTGCGGATAGATACACCCAACGTAACCCTGCGCTCGGCCAGTGGCAACCGCGAGGCCGTGGTGCTGGATGGTGACTACGTCACCACCGAGATCATCCAGATTGTGGCCTCAGATGTCACCATCGCCGACCTGACGCTGCGCGAGGCCTATTATCATCCCATCCATGTGATGTCTACCGAGAGTGCGGATACGGTAAATACTCTTATCTATAACGTTCACATCATTGACCCCGGCGAGCAGGCCATCAAGATCAATCCCTATACGGGTGAAGACGCGGCCTATTTCCCTGATGACGGCATTATCGCCTGCTCTTACATCGAGTTAACCGGTACCGGGCGGCCCTACATTCGCAACAACTGTTACACCGGCGGCGTGGACGCGCACCAGGCGCGCGGCTGGACGATCCGCGATACCCTTATTGAGGGGTTTTGGTGTGATCATGGTTTGTCGGAACACGGTGTGCATATGTGGCGCGGTTGCCGCGATACTACCATCGAGCGCAATGTGCTGCGCGACAATGCGCGCGGTATCGGTCTGGGGCTTGCGGAGGAGGGCAGTGGAATTCGCACGTACGATGACGCGCCATGTCCCACTGCTGTCGGCTATGTGGATGACTATGGCGGCCTCATTCGCAATAACTTCATTGCGGCCAACGATGCTGATTTGTTCGCCTCGGAATACGGCTTCGACTGCGGTATTTGTCTGTGGAACGCCTGCAATGCCGATGCCCTGCACAACACGGTCTATACTGCCGACCCGGCCCACACCTTCTCCGCCGTCGAGTGGCGCTTTCCCAATACCATCGCCCGCGTGACCAATACCCTGACCAATGCTATATTACGTGAACGCGACGAGGCCGTGGGGACGGAAACGGGTACGGTGATCGATGCACAATCGGTGTGGTTTGCGGATGCGGCAACCGGCGATCTGCATCTTACATCCGCCGCCACCGCTGCTGTTGATCAGGTCACGGCTCCGGAGGACGCAGGCAGGGATATTGACGGTGATGCACGGCCCACCGGCGCGACCTCCGACGCGGGGGCCGATGAGGTTGCCGCCGCTCCCACACGCACAACGCCCATTATCATTGATCACAGCACCACGGACATTACTATCGTTCCCCAGGCGTGGATTGAGGCTGCCAAGCGCGATTTGCACATCGGTTACGGGCATACTTCTCACGGCAGCCAACTGCCCAGCGGGATGAGTGGCCTGGTCGCTTTCGCCAACAATGGCGGCCTGGAACTTTCGCTGCCGCAAGACATCTTCGCGTTTAGTCACGATGGCAACGAGGATGGCGTCTACCTGCACCTCTTTGAGGGAGACGGCTACGGCTCCGGGGATCTCGATCACGACGTGGGCTACTACCCCGCCTGGGTTAACGAGACGCGGGCATATCTCGGCGATCCCGACCCTGAGACGGGAAGGGGTACGCTCCATTCGGAGATGAATGTTATTATGTGGTCGTGGTGCGGGCAGGCTTCGGGGCGCAGCGAACAGGGGATGATTGATACCTATCTCGCGCCGATGACACAACTGGAAGCAGACTATCCCGGCATCACCTTCATTTATATGACCGGGCACTCGGACGGCACAGGTGAGGAGGGCAACCTGCACCAGCGTAACCGGCAGATTCGTGATTACTGCATGGCCAACAACAAAGTGTTATTCGATTTTTATAACATTGAACTATATGACCCGGATGGCACTTACTACGGGGATAAAGCTGTCAATGACGAATGTTATTACGATTCCGATGGTGATGGGTCCCGCGATAGCAATTGGGCATTGGATTGGCAGGCAGTGCATACCGTGGGTGTGGATTGGTACAGTTGTAGCTGCGCGCATAGTCAGGCCTTGAATTGCAATCAAAAAGCGTATGCTATGTGGTGGTTGTGGGCGCGTTTGGCGGGGTGGGATGGGGGTGTCAGCAATTTACCCGACCTTTCCCTCTCCACGAAGACGGTTTCCAAATCCTCGGTAGACTTTGGGGATGTGGTGACGTACACGATCAACATTCGCAATGCGACCGGCCCGCTTGCCCTCCCTGCCACGATGACGGATGTACTCCGACCTGGGTTGACCTACGTACCGGGCACTCTCGCCGCCACGGCGGGCGCCGTGGACGCATCTGCCGTCCCATTGCTCCGATGGTCGGGGGTTCTCTCTCCCACCCCTGACATCGTCATCACCTACGCCGTCGTTGTCACTTATCCTGTTCCGGGCACGACCATTATCCTCCCTGCTACATTTATGAATCAAGCCACTATTGCCGTGCCCGGCTACACAAGCATCACCCGCAGCGCAGTGCTGCGTACCTATGTCTCTCACCTTTATCTACCGGTGATTCTAAAGTAGTTCCTAGCTACCGGACACTTTTTCACAGCAGAGTATTTAGCCGCAATTGGGTTGGATTTTGCGGCTAAAGCTTTGCTTCCCTTCAAGCGTGCTGTCATAACTAAAGTTTGCGATAAAAACAGCTCTGCGCCCCGGTGTGGCACGCTGGCCCTGCCGGGTTGACTTTGAGTAACAATACATCCGCGTCACAATCTACCCAAATCTCATGCACGTACTGTACATTACCCGATGTCGCGCCCTTGTGCCATAGTTCCTGCCGGCTACGGCTCCAAAAGTGAGCTTCTCCTGTGATTTGCGTCAATTGTAAGGCTTCTTCATTCATCCACGCGACCATCAATACCTCGCCCGTGGCTGCATCCTGTAAAATGGCAGGGATAAGCCCCTGCTCGTTAAATTTTAGGGTAATCGTCATTCTTTTTCTCTTGTCAGGTTACAAGTTGAAAATCCACCCCGGATCAAATGACCCTGGAGTTCCGAAAATTTTCGTTCTGCAAGTCAATTCCCAATTTTAAATTTGTCAATTTTAAAATTACATTCTATTTTCTGACCACAATTCCTTGCCCTGCCAGATAAGCTTTCAAATCCCGGATATTTAATACCTTATCGTGAAAAAGAGATGCTGCCAGCGCGGCATCGGCTTGGCCTATGGTCAGGACTTCAGCGAAGTGGGCGGGGGTCCCCGCTCCCCCGCTGGCGATAACGGGGACGGGGACGGCCTCGGCTACCGCGCGGGTAAGCTCTATGTCATAACCTGCCAGTGTGCCGTCGCCATCCATACTCGTGAGCAGGATTTCACCCGCTCCCAATTCTACACCACGCACACACCACGCAACGACTTCCAATCCGGTGGGGATGCGACCCCCGTTGATGTAGACTTCCCATCCTGAATCGTCGTCGCGTCGCTTTGCATCCACTGCCAACACAATACACTGACTCCCAAATCGCTCGGCCCCGGCGGTTAAAATCTCTGGAGTGCGTACTGCTGCCGAATTGATGCTGACCTTATCCGCGCCGGCAAGCAGCAGATTACGCACGTCGTCAATGGTGCGCACGCCCCCGCCTACGGTGAACGGCATAAAGACTTCCACCGCCACTTGCCGCACCACATCAAGCATTGTCTGGCGGCCTTCGTGCGTGGCAGAAATATCGAGAAACACCAACTCATCTGCGCCTTGCGCGTCATACACCCGTGCCTGCTCTACCGGATCGCCGGCATCGCGTAAATTTACAAAATTTACCCCTTTCACCACCCGGCCTTCTTTTACATCTAAACAAGGAATAATGCGTTTAGCTAACATATATATCCTCCAAAGTAAGAATTATGAATAGGGTGTGTTTCAAATGAATTAGTGGGTACGTCAAACGTCAGACGTCAAAATGCGCTCCCGTTTGACGTTTGACGTTTGATGCAAGTACATTCTCCAACTCTTAATGAAACATACTCTTATAAATAGCGAACTACAGATTTTGTTCTCGTCATTCGTCATTCATCATTCGTATGGCCTGCGCTAGATCAACCTGTCCCTCATATAGCGCCCGGCCAATAATGACACCCCTTAACCCCGCATCGCGCGCGCGCTGTACATCGTTTAGACAGGCAACGCCTCCGGAGGCAATGACATTTAAGCCTGTATTCTGGGCCAGGGAGCGGGTCGCAGCCACGTTGACGCCGCTGCCCATACCATCGCGCGAGACATCGGTAAAGATGAGCCATCGTCCACCCATCGCAGCCCATTGTCGCGCAAGGTCTGCGGCTTTAAGCAGCGCCGCTTCTTGCCAGCCGCGTACTTGTACAATACCCTCAAGCGCATCAATGCCCACCGCGACGCGGTCGGGGCCAAAGTCGGTTAGAGCAGTCCCTACAAGTTTGGGATTTTCTACGGCAATCGTACCGAGTACGACACGGCTAACGCCTGATTCAAGGGCGCGGCGGATGCTGTCACTATCACGCAGCCCTCCGCCGAACTGTACACTTAACCCGGTGGTGAGGATACGGCTCAATGCTTTTGAGTTGGCCTGTCCTGTTTCTCCAAATGCGCCATCGAGATTGACGACATGGACCCACGTCGCCCCCGCGTCTTGCCATTGCTGTGCTACGGCCAATGGGTCGGTGTTGTATTGTGTCTCACGACCCGGATCACCTTGTTGCAAGCGCACTACACGCCCACCGCGTAGATCGATCGCGGGATAAATAATAAATGTGTTCATCTGTTTCTCCGCTAAAGTCTGTTTCATCCGTTGATAAAATTGCGCAAAATGTGCAATCCTGTTTGTTGGCTCTTTTCCGGGTGAAATTGGATGCCGAAAATATTATCTTTTCCTACCAGACATGGACAGGGGCCTCCGTAATCGGTGACCGCCAATGTGTGTTCTGTTTTAGCCTGGCAATAGTAACCGTGATTGAAATAAGCCCACGCACCATCGGGCAAGTCGGCCAGTAAAATAGTATCCTGTGTGGCCTCTATTTGATTCCAGCCGGTGTGGGGGACTTTTAATCTTACCTTCGATGGAAAGGCAAACTTGACGACGCGACCTGGCAGCAGTCCTAACCCTGCGTGTGTCCCCCTCTCAGTCCCTTCATCGAACAGAACCTGCATCCCAACGCAAATGCCCAGGAACGGTTTACCCCGCGCCACAGCGTCATAAATGGATGGAATAAGCCCAAGCCTTTCCAGGCTACGCATACAATCGCTGAACGCGCCGACACCGGGTAACACCACTTTGTCACTGTCAAGTACCACCGCCGGGTCCTGCGTCACCGTCACCTCCGCCCCCACCGTTACCAGTGCCTTATGGACCGAGCGTACATTACCTGCGCCGTAGTCAATCAGTGCAATCATCTTCTCTCCTTAACTTGCTGATTATGGCATGGCTCGCGTTAGATTGACTCTTTTCTCATTTTTAGCCTAGAAGTGTCAATCTGATAAGCAAGGTTTCTGAACCTTGCCCTGATTATAAAATCCCCTTCGTTGAGGGTACGGTCCCGGCGCGGCGCGGGTCAATGCATACCGCCATATCCAATGCCCGGCCTAATGCCTTGAACAATGCTTCGGTTTTGTGGTGATCATCGCGCCCGTAGAGAACGCGCGCGTGGATGTTGGCCCGTGCCGTGACGGCAAACGATTCAAAGAAGTGTTCCCACAATGTTACCGGGATACCGCCAACTTCGTATGCAGCCCATACGACATCGACTACACCGTAGGGCCGCCCGGAGAGATCCACGGCGACGAATCCCAGTGTTTCGTCCATCGGCACATAGGCGTGCGCCATCCGTGTGATGCCCTTGCGGTTGCCGAGTGCCTGGTCAACTGCGCTGCCTAGTACCAGCGCTACATCCTCGACCGTGTGATGGGGGTCTATGTGCAGGTCACCCTCCGCATGCACCGTCAAATTAAACATCCCATGCGCGGCGATGTGTGTAAGCATATGATCAAGAAATCCCAATCCCGTAGCAATATCATATTGCCCGCTGCCATCCAGATTCAACTCAATTTCAATTTTCGTTTCTTTCGTTTCCCGTGTTACCGTTGCAGTGCGCATTTTCTCTCCCTAAGCGAATTGCGAATTACGTTTTACGTTTCACAGTCTTTGCAATACTTCAATGACTCTGTCTACTTGATCCGGTCTCCCCACCGTGAAGCGCACGTGGTCACTGAGGCCCGCTTTGCGGTAATAGCGGATGAGGATGCCTTCTTTTTCCAGGGCCAGTTTCAGTTCGTGAGCGTCCCGATTGAGGACTTTGCAGAGGATGAAGTTGGAGTGGGAGGGGTATGGCTGCAAGTAGGAGATGGTATTGAGCAAATCAAAGAAGCGCGCGCGTTCGGCCACAATGCGATCTACTTTGTCAGTAAGCCATTCCAGATCATCAAGCGCAGCAATAGCGGCAGTTGAGGCAGCGACGGAGACGTTGTAGGGTTGTTTGATTTTCCAAAGGTGTTCCATCAGCGCGATGGGGAACGCCCCGTACCCCACGCGCAGCCCCGCCAGCGCGGCCAGTTTGCTGAAGGTACGCAGGACGATCAAATTGTCACGATCGGGGACCTGCCGGATACGACTTCGCGCCATGCCAGGTGTGCCATTCACGCCCGCGAATTCCACATAGGCTTCATCTAACACGACGACGGCCGGCAGGGCCAGCAACCGTTCTAGCTCAGCATCGGATACCCAATTCCCATCGGGATTGTTGGGAGACGTGATAAAGAGCAGCTTC
This sequence comes from Anaerolineae bacterium, assembly GCA_016931185.1. GTDB lineage: Bacteria > Chloroflexota > Anaerolineae > B4-G1 > SLSP01 > JAFGFI01. Next base: position 9,306 of record JAFGFI010000238.1, on the reverse strand, counting down.
GGGTGGTGGGCAAAAACGGCAGCTTCGATAGCCTCCATGTTGAGCGAAAAATCCGCGTGGCGCGGCGCCGAGATAACATCCGCACCGTGCAGCGCGGCATCGAAGGGATACATCCCAAATGTGGGAGGACAGTTGAGAATGGCGTCCCCTGGTTGCAAAAAGAGACGCATAATCACATCGAGTAGTTCATCCGCACCGGCTCCCGCCAGCAGATATTCAGCCGGTACCCCCGTGAACTCTGCCAGCGCGGCCCGCAATGTGTCGCTGCCAGGATCGGGGTAAATGTGGGTGTACTGCAAGTTTGCCAGCGCCGCTTTTACTTTCGGTGAGGGGCCATAAGGATTTTCGTTGGCGTCCAGCTTGATAATCTCCTCCGGCCTGCGCCCCAACCGCTCGGCCAATACTTCAAACGGGAAAATCGGCGTGTAAGGCTCCATCGTCGCGATGTCACTTCTGATGATCTCAACGGATTTAACGGAAAGATTGTAGGGAGATACTAACTCTTTTATAGATAGTTCTTCTTTTTGTAGCCATTTAGTCTTCCAGGTATTCAGTTTGGTTTGGAAAGTTGCGGATTGTTGGATGTTGTAGGGGAGAAAATAGCGGCGTTTGACAAACTCGGTTGCGCCGAAATTTAAGACCAATCCGACTTCGCGCCCTGTGACAGTGAGATAAGAAATAATTTGTTCCTCGCAACTTTTGTCTATAGTCTCAATCGCTTTAATTTCCACCACGATAGCTTCATCAACCAGGAGATCTACATAAAATTGTCCTACTTGTTGTCCGTGATATTCGGCTATAAATGTCATTTCCTTTTGTACTGGAACGTGACGTTCCCTTAAGGCCACTATCATTGCTTCGCGGTATGTTCTTTCTGGATACCCCGGCCCCAATTCGTTATACACGTCCATCCCTGCGCCGATAATCTGGTAGATTAACGAATCATAGATTGTTTTTACATAGTTCATCGCAGTTCCTTTCCAGCGGAAGGTATTAAGAAATCCGTTCTAATCCATTAAATCCGATGAGGTTCTAATCTTCGCTGCGGCGCCATGCGCGGTTAAGGACTCGGCATCCGCGATGCAGGCGGCGGCAGGAGCCAGATGACGGGCTGTTTCTGCATCCAAGCCAATCAAGTTGATTACCTTTACGAAGTCGAGTACGTTGACCGGACCCTTGAAGCGAGCCGTGCCGCCGGTGGGCATAATGTGGCTTGGGCCGGCGATGTAATCCCCCAATACTTCAAAGGAATGTTCTCCCAGGAAGATGCCACCTGCGTTGCGGATGCGATTTACCCATGCCGCAGGATTTTTAACGGAGAGACATAGGTGTTCGGGCGCGAAGGCATCGGCCAGGGATACGGCGGTTGATAGATCAGGGGTAATCACGATACCTCCTTGCGCAGTCAGGGAATGTGTGATGATGGCGGCGCGGCTGAGGAGGGCTGTTTGCTTTTCAACTTCAGCCTGTACCGCCTCCGCCAATGCGCGCGATGGCGTGAGCAAAATCGCCGTTGCCAACACATCGTGTTCGGCCTGGGCCAGCAGGTCGGCGGCAACCCAGGCGGGATTGGCCGAATCATCGGCGATGACAATCGTCTCTGTTGGCCCATACAGCCCATCCAGTCCCACGATACCGTAAACCTGGCGTTTGGCGATAGTGGTGAACAACCCACCCGCGCCCACGACTTTATCCACGCGGGGGACACTCTCGGTGCCAAAGGTCAGAGCAGCGACCGCCAATGCGCCCCCGAGCGCGAAGACGCGATCTACCCCCGCGATGTAGGCTGCGGCCAGGGTGAGGGGAGAGATACTGCCTGTTTGTTTGTCTGCTGGGGTACAAATGATGATCTCATCCACACCTGCGACCCGCGCAGGAATTGCCGCCATAAGCAGTGACGAGGGCAATGGTGCAGTCCCTCCCGGCACGTAAATCCCCACATGTCCCAGCGGCACAAGTTTCTGGCCCAGTGTGCCCCCCATGATATCTGTTGTCCAGTTGGGAATGGGCTGGCGGCTGTGAAAATCGCGCACGCGGGCAGCGGATGTTTCGAGTGCAGTGCGCAAATCAGCATCAAGTTCATCGTAGGCAGTTTCCCACACAGCGGCTGGAATTTCCAATGTCTCAGCTATTACCCCGTCAATACGCTTTGTCCATTCTCGCAAAGCATCATCGCCACGCGTGCGTACTTCGGCCAACAGGTGTGCGACTGCCGCTTCCGGTGTTAGTGCTTCCCCGAACACCCGCTTGATGCTATCAAGCACTACAGGCGGAACATCTTCTACCGTTGTCATTTGTTTCCGGTTGAGAATACCTCTTGCTTCGTCCGGATTACTATAAATACGAATCATCATTGACCTCCTTAAATGTATACCCCTTACGTAACCATTTAGTTTAACGAAAAAACACCTCTTTCCTGCGGCTTTAGCTGTTTTGCTGCCGTCAAGGCGCGATTTGTTCACAAAACTAAACGCATACCAAAATTCTTAAACCAGGTAGCAACTTGAGTTACTTATCACGTACCACGTATCACGTTTTATGTACCGCTTCCATCATTGCCTTAAACCGTGCCGGCTCTTCCTCAAATATGTACGTCACCGGCGTCACTACGACCCCGCTGCCGCCAATGGCGCGGAGTTCCGCGATGGCCTGGATAAGGTGATCGCGACGCACCACGATTTGCACGGCGTACCAGCCATCGTGGGTACTTCCATTCACGACGACAGGTGCAATCGTTGGTCCTTGTAGACCTCCAAGCACGTGCTGGGTGAACATCGCCTGGGCAATGGCTTCCGGTGATTCCCCGCGCATATTGGCGACAACCAAAACGTGATCTTGCGCGCGCAGGTGTGCTTCGGTGAGTTCTAATAACGTCCGGGCGATAGCCAGTACTGCCGGTCGTTTCTGTAGTGCGGCGCGATTGGCTATGAGGACGGCTTCGGAATGCAAAATAACGCCGTTTTTTAGCGGGCGCAGGCGGTTATCTTTTAAAGTTTGGCCGGAAGAAACCAGGTCAACGATGCAATCGGCATAGCCGATGGCGGGCGCGACTTCCAATGTGCCTTCTGCGTGGACAAGCGCAAAAGGGCTGATCTGGTGTTGTTCGAAGAAAGCCTGGACTAAGTGAGTATATTTGGTCGCGACGCGCAGTGGACGCTTGAGCGATCTGGCATAAGTTTTGAGATCATCCAGGGTGGTGACGTTATCCCACGTTTCCGGCACGGCCACGGCCAGCCGGCAGCCTCCAAACCCCAGACTTTCGTGGAGAATCAGAATTTCGTCTTGATCGCCACCGTATTCGGCGGTGACATCCATCCCGGTGATGCCGAAGTCCACACTGCCGTCACGCACACTGACAACGATGTCGGTGGGGCGTTGGTAGAGTACGGTGATGCCGGGCAGTGCGGGAATGGATGCCGCGTATTGGCGGGGATTGGGTTTATGAATTTTAAGTCCGCACGCGGCCAGAAACGCTACCGCATCTTCGGAAAGCCGCCCCTTACTGGGCAGAGAAAGACGGATATAGGTTCTTGACATATCAATGCCTCCTAAACGTAAAAAAGCCCCCCGGTCCGACCGGGGGGCTTTCATTTGAATTTGTGTGTTGCTATTGGCTATGCAGCTTGGTAATACTAACGACCAACACACCTCCCTAGTCGGGTGGTGTATTGCATAAATGATGCATGCGCCATAGATACTGTGTTTTCATAGGCCAAATTGTACCATCTTTGAGATAGCTGTCAAGTTTCTCAATTGTAAGGTTATTGCACTTGATTTGAGCATAGGCTAGACTGGATAGCCTTAATCAGTTTGTTGTTCGGATCACAAACGGTAGATAGGTATTCCATAGGTAAGTAGCTGTGACAACCCGGTTGGACCACTCACACCTAGAGATTGTCTGGCCCGGCAGCATAATGCAAGCGCGATTGGCGAGCGGCGGTGAGAAAGTAACGGTGCCAGCAATACCAACTTTGACGGCGAAACTTAGTTCAATGGGTGTAGGGGAGAGTGTGAGTGTACCCGTAATGGCCTGGAGGTGTGGATTGAAGGTGATGCCAATTGGAGATTGGAGTGAGTCTGTGATATAAGTGGTGTAAAAAGGAATAGGATCGTAGAGTGTGACGGTTTGAGTTGTGGGATAGGCAAGCGTGAGGGTATACGTGATCGCTTCGTTCATTTTGACGACCTGGCTTTTAGAAGGCGTGGCGGCTTTGTAAATGTGATGTCCTATGAAGTCCTGTCCCGCGAAAGTTTGCCCCGTAGCTTCTGGAGGCACGTGGACGGTGCGTCGCGCAGGTTCCCACCAAAGGATACCGGGTTTGGACGCCGTGAGGGTATATGCCCCTCCGACGATGTTTGTCAGCGTATAGACGCCGGTGGCATCGGTGGTCGTGGTGAGCGTATCGTTAAGAGTGAGGGTGACGTTATCCAGGGGTGTGCCCGCGACATCTTGAACCTGACCCGTGATTTGAGAAGGAGGAAAATGTTCTAGGATGTAGATTCCATTATTCTTGTTAAGTACATAGATTTTTGTGTCTTTACTTAGAACATTCATCCCCCCCACACCATCATAGCGACCGATTTCAGTAGGGCGGCTTGGTGTCGATACATCAATCACCCTTACAGCGGATTCAGAGGTGAGATAGGCTAACCCTTCACTTATGGTGACATCGTTACTGCCGGGGATGGGCGTCCCCACAGGCGTGGGGGCCGTTGGATTAGAAATATCAAGGATGCTTAGATTGCCATGAGCAATGTAGGCATGGGGCTCTGAGATAACGATGGTGTTTCCTGGGTAACCATAGGTTCCCACTGAGGTGGGGGCAGCGGGATTAGATATATCCACGATATTGAGTTGGTCATATCCTACGATATAGGCGTAGGTGTTCGAGACTGCAATACTGTAGGGTAGATACTCGAGCGTAAGTTCCCCTACTTTTTGTGGGTGACTAGGATTTGTTATGTCCAGGACGAGCATACTGTAATCTTCATCATGACTGTTCTCGATCAGTAGGTAAGCGTAAGGATATTGAATGGCAGTTCCTCGAATGTAGATACCTTGCGAGCTTTTCTGAGCATCGTAAACACCTATTTCAACTGGGGTGAGGGGATTGGAAACATCTGCGATGTGGAGGCGCCCGCTGGCGTTGTATTCTCCAATGTAGGCATAGTTGCCAGATACACTGATACTGTCTATTGCATACCTGGTGCGGTAGACTCCCGCCAAAGGCATAGCTGTAGGAGCGGCTGTATGGATGATGTATATATTGCCGGCGGGCTGGCTTATGCTCTGGGAAGTTTGGGTGTCGCCGGCGTAGATATAATCTCCTACCAGGGCAAAGGCATGGCTGTCGGGCCAACTTGGCAGGGCGTAACGATCTATCATGATGGGGGCGTCATTATCGGCAACATCGGCAATGAGTAACCCGTTTCCAAGTGCCGCGACGTAAAGATAATTTTGATAAACTGTGAATTGTGCCACGATACTGTCATCACCCCCAGCAGGATGAAGGGTACCTTCTAATTCAGGATATCTGGGCTTGGTGATATCAAAAATGCGTAAAAATCCAGAGTTATCATCTTCTATATATAGATAGGCATAGTGCCCGCCAATTTCTACCGATGAGCCATAAACCTCGGGGGCTGAGTAATAATAGACTTCATTAGGGTTGGCTGGATTTCTGACATCCATGACCGCCATACCACCGTTCCACGGTTGGCCATGGCATGATACATAAAGGTAATGTCCCGATAATGCAAAGTGGGTTGCCGCTCTGCTTGGATTTTGATAAACAGTGGTTGGCGCTGCCGGATTAGATAGATCTAATACCCGTATGCCATGGTTGTATTTTTCTGCGATATAGGCATAATTTCCAATGATAATGACGTCCAGTATCTCACCACCGGTGTAAGGATCTGTGGTGATGTATCCCACTTCAGTGGGCGCTGCCAGGTTGGAAATATCAAGGATGCGCAGGCTGTTTGTGTCTGCAAGATAGGCGTAGGTGCCATAGACTGCTACACTGACGGGGATAAAGGGGGAATTGTAAAAACCGATGGAAACAGGGATTATAGGATTGCTGATATCGTAGATGCGTAATCCTCCAGTTGTATCATCGTTATAGTCTGGTTTTTCCATAACGTAGGCATGATTCCCTATAATTTCTATATTTGTGATGGACGTACTCAAGATTGGAGTTTGTCCCACAAATACGGGAACAGTCGGATTGCTAATGTCCAAGATGACCATACGTGGACCAATACCGACGTATGCATAGTGAGCATAAGTGCTGACGGCATAGACACGCCCCCCAAACTGGTCGATGAGGTTTATGTTTTGCTCTGTCACCTGTGATCGAGGGAGGATCGGCCCAACAGCTAGGGCAGGCATGGTGAAGAATGTGCATAGTACACCGAGGAAAGTGAGTATTTTTAGGTTTGAGATTAGTTTGTTTGTTATCATGTATTTATCCTTATTGTGTTGATTTTGAAACTATGGGAATATACTATTTTGTTTTGAAATGTCAAGATTTATCATTTGTGTTTTGTGTGGACTGAAAACCGCAGTATAGAAATTTTTAAGGTATTTTTTCGAGTGCAACTTGAAAAAATACCCTCTACGGCTATGGAGGTACATATATGTTTGTTAAGTTAACGCGTCGCCAGGTTCTGAAACTTATTGCTACGGCGACGGCTACGGCAACACTATCCCCTTTGCTGCACGCGCGGGCGCAATATCTGACTGCGCCGTCCGGCGACCGGCGGAATGATGAATGGGAATTACGGGGGCGGGCGATTTACACCCTCTCGTTTTATGAGAAACCGGATACGAAATCGGAACGATTGGAGACGTTGGCTCGTGATAAAGATTTTCAGATTTTGGGTGAGGTTCACGCGCCCTTCAGCAAACATAACGATTTGTGGTATCGCACGCCCCTCGGTTATGTCCACTCGGCCTGGGTGTTGCCGGTGAAGGTTTATCCGCCGCAGCCCTTTGTCGCCGATATTGGGGAGTGGGGTATCTGGGGTGAGGTGTCGCAGATTTATACCGAGGCATATACCCATCCCAACGTCAATTCCGGACGCAGGTATCGCTTCTATGGCGGCACAGTGTTTTATGTTGTTGAGGCCTTTGAGGATGAGGAAGGTACAGGTTGGTACAAGGTGGTGGATGACTACCCGCCGAAGACGATCTCATACCAGTGGGTGCTGGCTAAGGATATGCGTCGTATCCCACGGGCAGAATTGGCTCCGATTCATCCCTTTGTGGGGGATAAACGCATTGAGGTGGATTTAGCCGCGCAGACGTTGACCTGTTTTGAGGGAGAAGAATCGATATTTGAAACCAAAGTAGCCTCGGGATATGGGGAATTTGGTACGGTTACCGGTGAGAAGTGTGTGTTATTGAAACAAGCCTCGCGTCACATGAGCAATGTGCCCTATACCGAACCGACGGAAGAAAACCCGGCTCCCGATCCCAGTGATATTTTTGACTTGCCGGGGGTGCCGTGGAACACATTCTTTGATCTGGATGGGTCGGCAATCCATGGCGCGTATTGGCACAACGATTTTGGTTTGCCCCGCAGCCATGGTTGTTTAAATGTCCCCATTGATGCCGCGCGTTTTGTTTATCTCTGGACGCATCCTATCGGTGGCTATGAGGATGAGTTCATCCAAAGTGATTGCCGGGTGGGAACGAAAATCCGGATCTTTTAGCTATAATTTCGGGCTTCAGTAGATTGGAGCTTGCTTCGGGCAATTCGCGTTTGAGCAGTATATCCAGGACGGCGGGATCATAAGCATACCAATCTTGACAAATAGATAATATTGCGTAGAATAATAACTGACCGGTCAGTTATTTATTGGGGATTTGTATTTCATTTGAGGAGGGGCCTTCATAGCCGGATAGAAAATGTTGTCTACACGATTTCATGGGATAGTGAGTCTTGCGTTGGTGGGGATTGCCGTGATCGTCGCAATCTTTGTGTTGGTCCATATTACCTGGGGGTGGGCGGTGGGGTACGGGTTACTCTGTCTGCTGGGGATGACTGCTATTATTTATACTTTCTGCGCCAAGTGCCCGTGCCAGCAGTGTTGCGCGCACGTCTTGCCGGGTAAGGTGGCTCGGTTGTTTCCACGTGCGCCAAGCCCGTATTCCGGTGTTGAGCAGGCGGTAGTGGTTGTGGCAATTGCGTTGATACTTGGGTTGCCGCAGCTCTGGCTTTGGCAGAATGTGGCGGCCCTTGTGGTTTTCTGGATACTCAATGCTGTTGCGGTCACCCAAATTCTCATTTTTGTCTGCCGTGTCTGTGCTAATTTCTATTGTCCGGTGAGAAAGTGGAGGAGTGGGATTAGGAGGTTATGATGTCTGTAAGGCCGGTCGATTCAACATTACCATGCAATTTTAAGGGACGGCCGGCGTGTGTGGACTGTCCCATTGAGGGGCATTTGATGTGTCATTATGATGCGCAGGATACGGTGAATTTCTTTATGGTTGCGCTGCCCTTTATGGCGACGGCAATCATAGGTGCGATTCGGGCCGGGTGGGGTTGGTATCTGCTGTTGTGGTTTGCCTACTGGTTATTTTTCTTCTTTGGATGGGAAGCCCGCGTACTGTGCAGCCATTGCCCAATGTGGGCCGAGGAAGGGCGTGTGCTGCGTTGCCATGCTAACTATGGCGTACTCAAGTTTTGGAAATACCGTCCGGGTCCGATGAATAAATCCGAACGGATACAGTTCATCATCGGCGCGTTGATCTGGCTGTGCTTTCCACTGGTGTTGGCGCTACTGGGCGGAGAGTATCTGTGGGCGGCTGCGGGGGTGATTGCCGCGATTAGTGCAGTGTACAATCTGCGCCGTGTTAGTTGCGGGCGTTGTATTAATTTTTCATGTCCACTGAATGTTGTGCCTAAAGCAGAGGTAGATGCCTATCTCCGGCGTAATCCTGTAATACGTGAAGCCTGGGAAGCCGCCGGATGGCACATCGGGTGACGAGTTGTCTATTAAAGGGAGGAAATTACTCATTAACACTGTGCGTTCACCAACGGTTGGATGAAAATTGAATTCGTAATTCGTAATTCGTAATTCGCTATTCGCTATTTTCAAGGGTTTTCACAATTTGCCAATTTTAAATTTGCCGATTTTCGATTTTCAAGGGAATTACCCATTAACGCGGTGCGTTCACCAGCAGTAGGATGAAAATTGAATCCGTAATTCGTGATTCGTAATTCGCTATTCGCTATTTTCAGAGGAATTACCCATTAACGACTGGCGTTCACCAGCAGTAGGATGAAAAATTGAATCCGT
>JAFGFI010000237.1 GCA_016931185.1 Anaerolineae bacterium | reverse complement strand
GGTGAAGTGGTGTACACTGTTCCCGCGTTACCGTTGTTGGAAGGCGCCTATGAGATCACGGTGGCGGCGCACAACCGAGCGGATACGGAGATATTTGACTATCACGACCGCCTGTATCCTTTCCGAGTCTATCCCGGCAAGTCATTGGATCGGTACGGGCTGGTGACGTTGAGCGGAAGTTGGCGGCTGGATGCAGACTGACGGCCACATTTTAGTTATCAGCCACGATGTGGTCGGCCCTAGAATGGCCGGGCCGGGGATTCGCTATTGGGAACTCGCGCGTGTTTTGGCGCAGTCCATGCCGGTGACGCTGGCGACGCCCAACGTGGCGCAGATGCCGGATGCGGGTGTGCGGCTGTGGTCGTATCAGCCCGGCGTGTGGGATTCGATTGCGCCGGTGATTGCGGAGTCCACCGCGATTGTGCTGTGCGGCGATGTCCTGGCCTGGTTCCCGCAGTTGATGCAGGGCGAGACGCCGGTGGTGGTGGATGGTTACGACCCGCACCCGCTGGAGACGCTGGCGTTGTTTGCGGGAACGCCGGAGCAGGCGCAGCGGCATCAGGAACGCGAGCGGATTTTGCATATACAGTGCCGGGCCGGCGATTTTTTCCTCTGCGCCAGCGAACGGCAACGCGATGGGTGGCTGGGTCTGTTGGAAGCGACCGGGCGCGTCAACGCGCAAACCTATCAGGATGATCCCTCGTTGCGACGGCTGGTGGACGTGGTCCCCTTCGGCCTGCCCGCGCAGCCGCCGCAGCACACTCGCTCCGTGATGAAAGGCGTGCTGCCGGGTATCGGCCCGGAGGCCAAGGTCATCCTGTGGGGTGGCGGGCTATGGGAGTGGCTCGATCCGCTGACGCTGCTGCGCGCTTTCCCCCGCGTGCTGGCGCGCTGTCCGGAGGCGCGGCTGGTTTTCCCCGGCACACAGCACCCCAACACCGGCGTCCCTGCGATGCGGATGTATCCGCGGGCGGTGCAGTTGGTAGCAGATCTGGGATTGCAGCCCTACGTTTTTTTTGGCGAGTGGGTTCCCTACGCCGACTGGCAAAACTATCTCTTGGAGGCGGATGTCGGCGTGGCGCTGCACTTCGACACGTTGGAGACGCGGATGGCCTTCCGCACGCGGGTGCTGGACTACATCTGGGCCGGCCTGCCGATGGTATTGACGCGCGGAGATGCGACCGGTGATCTGGTGGCGCAGCACGGGCTGGGGCGGCTGGTGGACTTTGAGGACGTGGATGGCGTCGCGGCGACGTTGTTGGATGTGCTGGCGCAGCCGCGTGCAGCTTGGGAAGCGCGTTTCCCAGAGGTGCGGGCGCAGTTGACGTGGGAGCGGGCAGCGGGGCCGCTGGTGGAGTTTTGTCGCGCGCCTTACTATGCGGCGGATCGTTTGCAGTTTTCTATTACAAAACAACATGGAGTTACTATGAGTATTTCGCGTCAGGAGCTACTTCAGCATATCGAATCTTTGGAGTGGTACCATACTTTGGACCTGGGTGATGGTATCACGACCCCTGGAGACTACGATCACCGTCCCTACCTTCCTTACTATGGTATTCCTGACGATCTGGCGGGCAGGACGGTGTTGGACGTAGGGGCGGCCAGTGGATTCTTTTCTTTTGAGATGGAGCGGCGTGGCGCGCGTGTGACGGCGGTTGACTTACCGACCTGGTTTTCCCACGATTTTGGCCCTTGCTATCAACCGGACAAGACCGCGGAAGAAGGGGCGCGGTATCTGCACTCCCCGTTTTCGTTGGCAAAGCAGCTTCTAAATTCGGCGGTTGAAAAAGTCGAGATGTCCGTGTATGACCTTGATCCGGAAAAGCTGGGGATGTTTGATCTGGTGTTTTGCGGCAGTATGCTGCTCCACATCACCGATCCTATCCGGGCGCTGTGGCGGCTGCAAAGTGTGACCCGTGAGGCGGCTATTATTACCACTGTTATTTCCCCAGAAGCCTCTGACAAACCCCTTGCCGAATTTGTCGGGCATCATCGGGGCGACGGTTGGTGGTTTCCCAACCGCGCTTGTTTTGAGGCGATGGTGCAGAGCGCGGGTTTTGCCGGATGGGAATGGTACGCGGATTTTCAGCTTGATTATCGAAATGGGACGCCGGGGCCTTATCATGGCGTGATACGCGCGTGGAACACCCCGGTCAAGCCCTCGTGGTTGGACGCAGCGTTATCGCCACATCCGTCAGCCGTGCCATCTCAAGTGCCGGCGGCATCTGCCCCTGTGGATTCGTCGCAGGCATTGAGCGAGCGCGACGCTGAAATCGCCCGTCTGCGTGCGCTGGTGGCGGGGTACGAGCGCGGGCGATTCATGCGATTGATGAAGTGGCTGCGGCAACTGGGGGCGTAAAAATGATGGTCTCCATCATTATTCCAGCCTGGAATGGTGCCGCTTTCCTGGCAAATTGCCTCGATAGTCTCAGAAATTTTATCCACGATGATTATGAAGTGATCGTTGTGGACAATGCCTCGCGCGATCAAACGGCGGCGATTGCTCAGCACTATGCTGAAGTGCGTTTGATTGAAAACCCCATCAATCGCGGATTTTCCCGCGCTGTTAATCAGGGCTTGCAGGCCGCTGCGGGTGATATACTCTTTTTGCTGAATCAAGATACGGTTGCTTTAGGCGACTGGCTGACGCCTATTCGTGAACAGTTTGCGGCGAATGACCGGGTGGGAATTATTGGGTGTCAGTTGGTGTATCCTGATGGTCGTGTCCAACATGCCGGTGCGCGGTTATTGGAACCTTCTTGGGGTGGGCAACATCTGACGCAGAACGATGGGACAGAAGCGATCGATTACGTGACCGGGGCTGCGTTCGCTATTCGCCGTGAGTGCCTGGCGGATGTGGGATATTTTGATGAGAGCTTTTTCCCGGCCTATTCAGAGGATGTGGACTATTGTTTGCGGGCTAAAGCGTTGGGTTGGCAGGTGGTTTATGAGCCGCGCGCGATGTTTACACATTTTGAGTCTCAGTCACGGGGCGATGATTTGAGCTTTTTGATTACAGTTAATACACAGCGGTTGCGACTGGTCTTAAAACACCACGATGTTATATGGCTGCGCGATGTGTTTGCCCCTGCGGAATCTCAAGTGCTCATAGAGAATTTGTCATGTGAGTGGTTGCTGGCGATGGCGCATGTCTATTTACGTATCGCCTGTGATGTAAAGCAAATTTCGGGATGGCGCGCTGTTTTTTACAAGGACACTGTGAGTCTGGCTATGGCGCATCTTGCTATAGCGACCCTGTTTGACCTGCGGGCAGCGGCGATGTCCCGCGCTTTGAATCTGTTGGCCGGTGAGTTTGTAGAATCTTGAGAGTTTTCGCCGTGGCGTTGCCCTGGATAACTGGAACAGGAGTTGAATAGATGACACCCGAACAGGAAGTAACCCGTCGTGTAGATGAGGTTGAGACCAATCTGGCGCGAACTGAGTTCGATTTTGTGTCGGACGTGCCGGTTGTCGGCCCCCTTATCCAGACGGTACGGCGGTTCTGGAACAATGTTGCCACACGTTGGTACGTACAACATTATGTACGTCAGCAAATGCAGTATGATCGCTCTGTATATTTTGCATTACGGACTATTATTGCGCGGCAGGAGCAGTTGTCGGCCCAAATAATGGATCTGGCGATGGAGATGGCTCGTTGTGATCAGGAACTTTCGGCGCGCATTCATGTGCAAGCACAGCAGATGGCGTTCACGAAGTCCTTGTTAGATAAGGATCTCCAGGCTGTGGTGCAGAGTTTGCAGCAATTCGATTTTCCACAAAGAGGAGAAAACAGTGACTCATAATATAAAGGAATTGCAGGCCCTTGTTGCTCAGGCTGAAACCCGGCTGGCAATGACCGAGTTTGATTTTCAATCTTCGGTGCCAGTCTTTGGCCCGCTAATTAGTGCTGTCCGGCATTGGTGGAATAACATTTCCACCCGTTGGTATGTGCGACATTATGTGCAACAACAGGCTGAATTCAATCGCGCTGTGTTAGTAGTTTTAAATGCTTTGATTGCGCGGTCTATGCAATCAGATCTGGAAACTCGCGATATTCTAGTGGAAATAGATCGGTTGGCGAGTATCAGCTTGCAGCAAGCATTAGCCATGCAGAATATATATCGACATTTAAACCTTGAACAGGAATCATCTTCCATAACCAAGGTAGTCGCTCATGAACAGTAGTATACTGCAGCAGAAGGGTATTCAGCGAGCGATGTTGCGTCTGCCGGAGGCTAAAATAGGGTCTCCCCGTTTTGGGCGACGACTATGTAAGTTGTGTGACATTGCAGATTGGAATGATCCGGAGTTTATTGAGCAGTCCAGTGACATTATGATGCGTGCTCCCGGATTTTCCAGTCAACATCGTAAGATATGGGAATTCACTCAAGCTGTTTATGCACTCAAGCAATTGGGAGTGTGGAATGAGCGTGCTGTAGGGCTGTCGGTAGCTGGGGGGCATGAACGACTTCTGTATTATGGTACGCATCATCTCGCTCGTTTCGTTACGGTTGATATTTACGGTGAAGGAGATTTTGTTAGCATCGAATCGGATAAGGAATTTTTGGCAAACCCCGATGCTTTTGCACCTTATCCTTATCATCCGGAGCGTTTGAAAGCTTTGTATATGAATGCACTGGATTTGAAATTCGATGATAACACCTTTGATTTTGTAATTTCTTTGTCATCTATTGAGCATTTTGGTGGTTTGGAACAGGCTATCCGGTCATTGCGTGAGATGCAACGAGTGGTCAAACCTGGGGGTGCTGTTATCATCACAACGGAATGTATGTTGTATGATCAGAAGGTGGTGGATTGGTTTTTACCTGAGGAGATAGCGGTTTTGGTGGAAAAAAGCGGCCTAAGTTTGATCGAGGATATTGATTGGTCGCTTGGCGATGAAACTTTGCAATATGTGTGTGATATGCAGAGGGATGATTTAAATGTGACGCCGCATATTAACTTGACGATTGAGGGTAAACCTTGGACTTCTATCAATTTGGTCCTAGTAAAGCCTCATTCCGTTTCTTCGGGTATCCCTTTGCTTGAGACAGATCCTATGCAATTAGACTTCCAAATTCAACATCTGAAACCAACGTGGCAACTTCTGCTAGAAATTCAAACCAAAATCGCTAAGCTGGAAGAACAAGCGAGCTTGTTGGTGCGTTAGGCAAGCATATTCCTGTACAATGCCATGGATTGCCTTCAATTGAATGCGTTAATCACATTTTGGAGAATGTATGCACATCGCGATTGATATACGCGCTTTGCAAACACCTGGTTCCCGTGACCGGGGACTGGGATATGGGTTAAAGGGGTGGCTAACTGAGTTTCTGAAGCTGCCGTATTGTCATCGGGTGACCTTGTTGACCGATCCGCGTTTTGACTTGCCGGAGCTGGATGTGCCGTTGTCTGGAGATTTCTGGAAAATAGCGGCATTTGAAAGTCATCCGGTGATTATGCGTTTGCCTGATGTACAGGCGGAATATCAAGCCTATCAAAATACCGAATGTTTTTTGCAGGCGCAAAAGGTGGATTTATTTCATATTCATAGCCCCTTTGAAACTGCCCTGAAGGTTGGCTACCCTTCGACCACCTGTCGTTGTGTGGCTACGTTTCATGACGCGCTGCCGGTTTTATTCCCTGATGATTATTTGGGCGGGGGTAAATTGTATGCCGCGGCTTATCACACGAAACTACAGGCTTTGCGTTATTGCGACCGGATCGTTGCAATCAGTCAATCGGCGGCTGACGACCTGGTGAAGTTTACGGAGGTCCCGAGTGATCGCGTGGACGTGATTTATTACGCGCCTTCTCCTGATATGTTTGAATCGCCAACGGCTGAAGAGATCGCGCAAAGTTCCTGGTTGCCGCGCATCGGCGGACGGTACATTTTTGCGCTATTAGGGGATAATC
This sequence comes from Anaerolineae bacterium, assembly GCA_016931185.1. GTDB lineage: Bacteria > Chloroflexota > Anaerolineae > B4-G1 > SLSP01 > JAFGFI01. The sequence continues at coordinate 5,473 of JAFGFI010000237.1, read as the reverse complement.
CAACCAAAAATGTGGAACGGCTGGTAGCCGCGTTCTGCCAACTCCCCTCACACATACGTTCAGAATACAAGCTTGTTATTACTTACCGCATTCACGAATCCCACAAAGCAACCGTGCAGTCGTGGCTGGATAAATACCATGCAGGCGAGCGAGTTATCTTTACCGGTTGGGTCCCCGCTGCTGAGTTGCGGGTCTTGTATGCCAGCGCGGCCCTTTATGTGCATCCTGCTTTGTATGAGGGGTTTGGGATGCCGATCGTTGAGGCGATGGCTTTGGGAACGCCGGTGATTGTTTCTAATACTGGGCCAATGCCGGAAATTGTGGGCGATGCGGCCTTGACCTTCGATCCTTACTCTGGCGATGCGATTGCAAATACTATCCAGCGCGTTTTGCAGGACCAGGGTTTGCGGGAAGAATTAGGGCAACGCGCGCTCGTGCGTGTACGAGATTTTACCTGGCAGAAAGCTGCATTAGCCATGCGTGAGACATACGAGCGAGCGCTTACGGGAGCACGTCCCGCCATGATAGTTGCATCGGTGCATGAATCGAAGGGTGTCAGTGAGGCCCAATTGCGGGAATTGTCGGATACAGCGGAGGTTATGGATCGTTCCTACACTGTGAAATTGAAAACACCGCTGGTGGGTGGGTTAGGCGCCTGGATCCGCCGCAATTCTACAACTCATTTGCGCGAAGTCTATTTCGACCTGATGCTGGAGAAGCAGACGCTGTTTAACACGGGAGTGGCGCGTGCTTTGCATGTCGCCTGGCGAGTTATAAACGATGATGAACAAGCTGGTGAGGCGGGCGCGGCAGAACCATACTTCCCAGGTAGTGAGACTTCGCGCCGCATTTTGATGGAGGCGGCGCAACTGGCGGAGCGGCAACCCGTACTTAATGGTTTCTTGTTAGCCGGCCCACTTCCTGAATACGGCAGCTATCTGGGGCGCGACTTTTACCAGCGTTTGCACCTTGCGAGTATGATTAGTTTGCCTGAAGTGGATGGTGAGCAAAAAATTGCTAATGCGCGATGGATACAGACGATTCACAGGTTGGCCTGGTATGTAGAAGAGCATCGTGAGTTACAGGGGATGTTCTGGCGGATGGTGGATGCGTTGAACCCCGATGTCATGTTACGTGGCTATGCGGTACGCTCTGGCGCGCCCGTGGTGGGGCCGGCGATTGCCTGGTTCCGCCGTAACTTAACCTTTTATTTACGCGAATCCTATGTGGATCCTGTCCTTGAACGGCAGGTCGCCTTTAATCGTTTAGCCTTACAGTCTATTGACAACATTCTGGGCATTAATCCGATTCTCCTGTGTCATTTAGGGGCGGCGGCAAACATTTTAAATAACAGTTATGAAGGGCATTCTAACAAACCGATTATTGGCCCGCTGATCACGGCTATTCGACGTGATTTGACAGCTCATCTTAAAGAACCTTATATTGATCCCACTTTTAGGCGGCAGGTGGCTTTCAACAATGCTGTGGTGGATGTTTTGACGGGCATTAGTGCTCAGATAGCAAATTTACAATTGAAGGAAATCTATGGCGCCGCGCCAACTATTGTAGATATAGGGAAAATTTCTGATTTGAAAAACGAAATCATTGCATCGACTGCAAGCAGCAAAGTCAAGATCGCGGGGCAAACGGCCTTCGTTGGCTTACTGTTACAATTGCTTGATCAGATGGAAACTCGTATGAGGGGCCGTTTATGAAACCAGGACTCCGCATTTGTCAATTTACACCCATTGTCAATCAGGGCGATGCTATGTCAGGTCAGGTTGTGGCAATTCATCGTGCCCTTGAGGCGGCCAACATAAAGTCGTTTGTCTACACCAATACGCTGGGCAATGATGATTCTATTCCTAAGCACCTGTATTCCGAGTACAAAGCGCATCCGGATAATGTAATCCTCTTGAATTATGGTGGGCGCGCGGGGTTTGAGGATAAGGTTTTACAATTACCTGGCCGTGTTTTTGTTTATTACCACAATGTCACTCCCCCTCATTTTTTCGCGCGGATCAATATGCCGTGGACCGGGGCTTTAGCTCGCGGTCGTGATAGTTTGCCCGAATTGGCGCACTTTGGCGGTGTCGCGGCCACCGAATATAACCGGCAGGAAATGCTCCGGGCCGGTTTTCGCAATGTGCATGTGCTGCCCTACTTTTTGGATTTCGAAAGGTTTACTCAGGCTGCGAACACGCCTGCTGCACGGGAAATCATCGCACAGTATCGCCAACCCGATATCACGTATTGGCTCCATGTGGGCCGCATTGTTCCCAATAAGCGGATTGAAGATATTGTGCGGGCCTTTTACGTGTACCACGAATATTTTAACGCCAATTCCAACTTACTCCTGGTGGGGTCGGCGGAAGGATTTGACGCATATTATCATCCACTTCAGGAATGGATTGCTAATTTAGGGCTGACGCAGGCGGTAAAGTTTATCGGGCAGGTTAATGACCGCAACCAAGTCGCTGGTTTTTATAAGCTTGCCGATCTGTATATGTGCATGAGCGAACACGAGGGATTTTGTATCCCCCTGTTGGAGGCGATGGTCCATGAAGTCCCGGTGATTGCATTTCGGAGTACGGGGGTCACGTATACTATGGGCAATGCCGGGGTGATGGTGGACGATAAGACTCCGACCGTGTTGGCCGCTGCCGCGCATTTATTGTGTAGCAACGCCGCTTATCGCGGCAAAATCATCGAGGAGCAATTGACGCAAACGCGAGTATGGCATCCAGACAAGGCCTTAGAGGCATTGTATGCCTGGCTGGAGACCTTGTAAGGGTAAGAGGGCATAACTAATCTATCATAGAGGTGAAAAATGAAAATCTTTATTACCGGCGGCGCCGGCTTCATCGGTTGTAATCTGGCGCATCACCATTTGACGCGCGGCGATACCGTCGTCGTATTTGATAACCTGTCGCGCAAGGGCACGCCCAGCAACCTGGAATGGCTGCGCGCCGAAGCCGGCGAACGGCTGTCCTTTGTGCGAGGCGACATCCGCGACTTTGACGCGCTGCGCGCCGCGCTCGCGCCCGACGTGGCGCGGGTCTATCATATGGCCGGGCAGGTGGCGGTTACGACCTCGGTAGTTGACCCTCGCGAGGATTTCGAGATCAACGCTTTGGGGACGTTCAACGTGTTGGAAGCGGTGCGCGCCGTCGCGCCGCAGGCGATCATGTTCTATGCCTCGACGAACAAAGTCTATGGCGGCATGGAAGAGGTCGTCGTCGTCGAGGAGGCCACGCGCTATCGCTACCGTGACTTCCCGCAGGGCATCCCGGAGAGCCAGACGCTGGATTTCCATTCACCCTACGGGTGTTCTAAGGGCGCCGGCGACCAATACGTGCGCGACTACACGCGGATTTACGGGATGCGAACAGTGGTGTTCCGGCAGTCCTGCATCTACGGGACGCGGCAGTTTGGCGTGGAAGACCAGGGCTGGATCGCGCATTTCTGCATTGCGGCGCGCTTGGGGCGGCCCATCTCCATCTATGGCAACGGCAAGCAGGTGCGCGACATTTTGTGGATTGAGGATTTAATCGCGGCGTACCAGGCCGCGGCGGAGCGGATTGATGTGGCAGCCGGGCGCATCTACAATATCGGCGGCGGGCCGGAAAACACGATGTCCATCTGGACGGAGTGCGGCGCGATTTTGTCGCGATTGGCCGGGCGCGAGATTCCCGTGACCTACGGCGATTGGCGGCCCGGCGACCAGCCGGTCTATGTGAGCGACATCCGCAAGGCCGAGCGCGAGTTGGGTTGGCGGCCCAAAGTCTCCGTGGAAGAGGGCATCGGGCGGCTGTGGCGCTGGATTGACGCAAATCCGGGCTTGTTTGGATAATTGATTGGCGATGGTTGAAAATATACCCCTAACACCTGCGGAACAGATGCGCCGCATTCGCCAGGCGGTGAATGCGCCAGAGGTGCAATCAACAGAGCAAGCGGATGCGGTTTTGGTGGATTATTTTTCGCGCTTGGATGGCTTGCGCGGGCGCATCGTCAACCTGGAAAGCCAGATGTTGCTCAAAGAGCAACCATTTACCTCCAACACGCCGGTGATTGGGCGGTTTATCATTGTAGTTCGTACTTTTTGGAACTGGATGTCTACGAAATGGTATCTCATCCCGCTCTTGCGCCAGCAAAATGAATACAATATGTTGGTGGCGCAAACCTTGCGCGAGACTGTGCTCACATTGGAGGCGACAATGTGTGCGGTGCGGGACATGCAATTGCGGGTGACGCGGTTGGAGGAGGCCTCTCGGACAGAGAAAGCACATTCTCTGGAGTCGGACGTGTAAATGCGCATAGGGATTGATGCTCGGCCTTTACAATTGGAAGCCTATCGGAATCGCGGGATTGGCATCCATTTGCGGGGTTGGATTCAGGCCGCGCAAAACCTGGGCGCGGAGCATGCATTTGTCCTGTTGTTCGATCCTGCGCTGGCGAACCCCTCATTGACATTGAGTTCTCCGAGCTGGCAACTACAGCCGTTGTCTCTGCCCTTTTCGCCTCCTCACACGTCATCTCTGGAGTTGCACCTGGATTCTGAGGCTGAATTTGTGTTTGATTCGGCGTTGGAAGCCTTTTTGTTGGAAAATAAATTCGATTTATTTCACGCCACCTACACCTTTATGTGGGAAGCCTTCGTGCCGCGTCGTTTGTACAACATACGTTGGGTGGCGACGTTCTATGATTTAATCCCCCTGATCTTTAAAAACGACTATCTTGACCCTTTGGGGGAGTGCGGGCGGCGTAGTTTCGCGCAACGCCTGGGAGCCGGGGTGTACGCGCAACGTATCCAGACGATTAGCCAGGCGTCCAAAGCGGATCTGGTGCGCCATCATCTGGCAGCGGATAAGATAGACGTGATTTACGGTGGTGTGGAGTCCAGTTTTGCGCCGCTGGACTCCTCCCAGACGCAAGCGCTTTTAACCGCTTTGAATATCCGAGAGCCATACATTTTTAGCGTGTCCGGTTTCCATCACACCAAGAACCTGCGGCGGTTATGTGAGGCTTACGCACTCCTTCCGGCAGATCTGCGCGCCGCGTATCGCCTGGTCGTGCGCTGTCCGCTGGGGCCGGCGAATTTGGTCACAGTTCAGGGGTGGCTACAGGAGTTGGGGATTGCGGAGCGGGTGAGTTTGCTCGCGCCCGTGACTCAGGCGCAATTGGTGGGACTTTACAACGGGGCTGCGTTGGTGGTTCATCCCACGTTATACGAGGGCCTGGGATTGCCGGTGGTGGAGGCGTTGCAATGCGGCGCCCCGGTGGTAACGTCGTCTACTTCATCCCTGCCGGAAGTTGGCGGGGAAGCCGCCGAGTACGTTGACCCGAGCGACGCTTCCAGTATCGCGCAGGGGATGGCCCGTGTGTTGACCGATGCTGCGTTGCGGGCGCAGCGGCGTGAGGTGGGGCTGCGTCACGCGCTACGTTTCACGTGGCAAAAGACGGCGCAGGCTGT
>JAFGFI010000236.1 GCA_016931185.1 Anaerolineae bacterium | reverse complement strand
TCGTAACTTTTCATCCGACTGCTGGTGAACCAACGGTTAATGATGAATTCCTCTGAAAATAGACCGCTAAAGCGGTAGGTAAAAGAGAGTAGGATTGCGGGCGGGGTACCGCCCGCAACCCTACCCCTTTATATCTTGGCCTTTAGGCCATAAATTTTCATCCTACTGCCGGTGAACGCACCGCATTAATGGGTAGGTCCCTTAAAAATAGTTGGATAGATAGGAATATCTGACTGGCGGGCTGGAAAGTCCACTCCACATTAGTGTTGTCGGGTGACGATGCGCGGCAGTATGGCGTCTACAGCCGCACGCATCCTTGGGGGGACGTAGATTGTCCATGTCTCCTCATCCCCCCCCCGAACTTTAGGAACCCACAATTCGTATAGCAAAGTTGTGGGATCTTCTGCATCCCAAACGACAGCACAAATGTAGCGATTCAGATTCAAATTTTCTCGGAAGTATTGAGCATTAGCATAGAGTTCAGACGCCCCTAGTGCGACATAGCCTGGGGTGGTGTCCTGGAAGGCGCGCCATGCAGCAAGCGCATTACCGCCACTTACTATGACTCCCAAAAGGCCACCAAACACCGCGCCAATGATGATTCCCCGACCTCCATCAAGGAGCGCGGCAAGGATATCTTCCTCAAGGCCGATGAACACGCCGGTTAAAGCTCCTGCAACAGCAAAAATGAAAGTCAGACACCCGAGGGCTATCTTCCAGTCTCCCTGGGTAGCCTCATAACGTGTACGGCGGAGGGATTCCCATTCCTCCGGGGTATAGGTCCAACTCACCCATATTCGATCACTGGCGAGAAAATCAGCAATATGGCGCATTTGGGCCAATCCCATCAACCATATAATGAAAGCCATTAATCCCCAGAATACGCCAAATATGCCGGCGATATATAAAAGCGCGGGGTTGGATAGAATATCCAGCCATAGAAGTAGCCCGCCCAGCAAACTGATTCCTGCCGATACTGCCATCAAGATCAACGCGGGGGGAAATGCATCACGATAGGGATGTTTAATTTGTACGTTCATTGAATACCTCGGATTAAGGACATACTTGTTAAGTGTATCGCACCGGATTAATTTAGCGCATTTCCTGCCCTCCGGTGACATTGATTGCCTGCCCGGTCATATAACTGGCTTGATCTGATGCCAGGAAAACAACAACGTTGCATACGTCCTCATAAGTACACCCACGTTTCATTGGAACCTGGTCAATGTACCTCTGACGTACCTCCTCCTCGGTGATATCCCACTTCTTGGCATATTGTGCATAGAGCGAATTAACCCACAATGGAGAATCCAGCAAGTTGCCGGGACAGACGGCATTAACCCGGATATTGTCCTCTGCCAGTTCCAAGCCCAAACTTTGTGTCAAGCCAATGCCCCCAAATTTGGAAGCAGCATAGGCAGAATTCTTGTAACTCCCCTTCTTGCCCGATTTAGAGTTAATTTGGATGATAACACCGCTCCTTTGTGGTTTCATTACGCGCGCTGCGTGTTTGCTGCACAAGAAGTATCCAAAGAGGTTAACGTTCATCACAAAACGCCATTTTTCGGCGGGAAATTCATCAACAGCCTCCGCAATAAGTACTCCCGCGTTAGAGACCAGGATATCCAGGCACCCAAATTCCACAATCGCACGGTCGACCATCGCAGCCACCTGCGACTCGTCGGTCACGTCTACTTTAGCCGCGACAGCGCGGCGGCCGGTCTGTGCCGCTATCTTGGCAGCAGTTTCTGTTGCGCCCTCCAGATTGAGATCTGCCACCACAATATGTGCACCTTCCAGTGCCAGCCGGTGACATAAAGCAGCGCCTAATCCCTGCGCACCGCCGGTTACAATAGCGATTTTGTCCTGTAATGTTTTATTCATAGTGTATCCTTTTGTTAATAGTTTAACATGGCTGAATAGAGCGGCTAAAGCCGCAGGATGAAGAATGTTCTTCATCTTCTAATGCAATCCGAAGATAAAAAACACCTTTAAAATCTCGTCTGCTTACCCAACGGCCTGTATTATTCCCCGTTTTCCGTTAATCAACCAAGTTGGGTCCTCCTGGGCTAAGGCTTCTGCCTGTCCTGGTGGCAGATTAACGATGATTTCACCCTTGAGGGTACGCAAGATAAGGTAAGGCTTGGGAAAACGGGCAGCAATCGTGATAGGTGTAGTAGAGGGCCAACGGCGATCATCAAGCAGGCGACGATAGTTCACATCACCCTTGAGAATAATAATATCGGCCTGCGCCAACACATCCCACAGTGCAGCGGGCAGATACCAAAAGGAATAACAGCTTGTCCAGAAAGAATCTGTGTCCAGGTGCAGTAGGTCAGTATCAAGATACGCCTTGAGGCGCGCACCCAATGCAGCAACAGCAGCATCTGTAGACGTCTGTAAGTGGGCGATCATCCAATGAATATCGCCCGGCATCGCATCAGAAACGAAGAAGGGTTGATTCTTGAGGTAGAAAGTAACACGTTGTGTCCATCCCTGCGCCAACAGAAAATCCGTCAGCGCCAGATCAAAAAGGCTATCTGCTCCCACATTATCATTGATAAACGCTATATGCGCAACAGGCTTAACGGATGAGGTGAGGCTTCCATTTTGATCTGCCGCTAGATTCTGTTGACCTTGTCGAGAATTGCTCAAAAATGTCAGCACACTTTCAGTATCATCAATGAGCAGGTTGGCTCGTTCCCGATGTGTTTCCAATCCCCGGTGCGCGCTTTCTCTGACTGTAAAATTACTCAAATCGGCACGATTGCCCCACAGACACGAGTGCAACAGCAACACAAATCGTTCTTCTGGGGGTATCCGTTCGATGTCGCGCCACACAGCTTCCAGTTGTGTCACCGCAGTTTGTTCTTGTGCTCGTTTCTGAGACGCAAAAGGGTCATGGCCTTGCCACGGACCGGGTTCAAAATACTGTACTGCTTCTAACAGGCGGCGATAGAAGTAAGTTTCAGCAAAATACCAGGGCACTTCGCGCCACGTCTTATCTTGATATACCCGCTGCTGCGCGTTCCAAAACGCCACATCCGGCACACACTCGTATAACGGCGCGATCAAGCCAAAGGCAATCTCAGTCTGGAATACTTCTAATGCCCGCACAATATCCGGCGGATAGGCGTTGTCAGCCAACACACGCTGGATAATCTGCGGCTTGCGTTCTACAATCGTCGCCTCCGCGAATGATCCCGGATCAGACGTCATTAAAGGAGGAAATTGCGAGTTTTGAATTGTGAATTGTGAATCTATAGCAGTCGTCTTGCGTAATTTGCTATTCGCCATTTGCAGATTTTCACCACTTAGCATACTGCGGGCGATCTCCATGTAACGCATTCTGAGCGTCGGGAACTCCGCCTTCTCGAAGTGTGGGGTAGGCAGCGCGATGGCGATTATGATATTGAGTTGTTGACTCGAAGCCAAATTCCTGTTGTAACTGCGCAATAGTAATACTATCGTCCAGCGGTTCAATTAAGAAATGGCCACTATCTCGATCTGAGCGAATTGCCACCCGATCTCCGTATTTTTGCATAATCAGATCGGGAATACTGTAATTAAAATCATAGTGGCAGACACAAAAATCGAGGTTGATATCACGACTGACCACGTTGAGCTGCTGATCGGTTGCCACCAGGATTTTACCCAGGGGATCGATGATGCGCGAGCTATCGGTGCGCACGGATGAGATTACATAGAAATGGTGTAGATAAGCATAAACCTGGAGCGGAAAGCCCCCATTATAGGCCGAAGGCCAAAAGACAAGCCGCGCGCCTTGATCCGCGAGTCGCTGCCAGCTTTCAGGGAAACCCGCGTCAAAGCAAATTTGAATGCCAATGCGACCAAAATCCAGATCAAAGACCGGCGGATCTCCACCCGGCATGAGGCCATTTTCCATGACAGTATAGTCTACTGACGTTGTCACCGGCTGTGCTTTGTCATAGATCCCCAAAATATGGCCCTGCCGGTCAATGATAACGGCGGAATTCCAATACTTGCCACCGTGCTCAGTTTTGATGGGACAGATGATATAGCAATGATGCTCCCTGGCGCGTTGGGCTACGAGATCGGTGGTAGGACCAGAAACCGGCTCAACCAGGTCCGCCGCACTTCCTGAAAGCGACACAGTGGTAAATGTCTCCGGCAGACAAACCAGATCGGGCTTTTGCGTCAGAGCCATATCAAGCAAACCCAACACGCGCGCCCGGTTTTGTTCCATTGTAGGGTAAAATTGCGTATTCTGGCAAACAGTGGCAATACGCGCTCGCCTGCATCTCGTCATGGCAACATCTCCCGGAGCAATTCTGCTTCGGCCTCTGTCGTCCACTCGCGCCCGTCTTTTAGCATATTATAGACGGAGGGTAAAACACTTTCTAATTCAGAGAGAGAGGTAAGGGGAAGGGGTTTGATATGCGGGTAGATCACAATCTTACCGGGATAGCGGGTGTCCGCTACCGCCTGTAGACCATCATAGGCGGCCTCCAGCGAACCGATAGCGGCAACAGAGCGGTTGGGTGAAAGTTGCCCTTGTTCTGCCTGCGCCAACATAAAGCGCATATTGTCAATAGTAGAAGCCGAATGTCCAATAATGCGCGCGCCTTTCAGATAAACATCGCCTATATCAATGTCGGCGAACTTACCACGCGGCACACCCGCAAAGATATTCATCACCCCTTCAAAGCCCAAATAGGTTGCGGCATCGGCAATAACAGACGATACAGGAGCCAAGACGATGATATCATCAAAGCCAGTCTCCTTAAGTACTTCTATTTTCTCCGCGTATGATTCTTTGTTCATTGGATTAAGGCATACAAAGTTGATGCCCTTATGATGCGCTTCCATACCAAAACTGATACAGAGATCATCCAGGCGTTCGTCGCTAATGTCGGTACAAACAATGGTGGCCGGGCCGTCGGATGCCTGGATAGCACGTTGGACGTGCATCCGGCCCATAGGCCCCCCAGCACCGACAAACCAAGCTTTGCCCCCCGGCTTGAGCGTGGAGCGGGCGGGCACGTCACTGTAAGCTTTAGCAATATCCAGTCCGGTTCCCCCCGCATAGAGCCAGCGATTATAGTGAATGCGCCCCAGGTCGAGATTGACTTTGCGCGCCGCCGGTACATCATCCATTATGATCATCACCCCATATCCTGCCAGGTTAGGACTGGCCTGTTCAATAATGTCAGGATCGGCCCCCAAAATAATGATATCATCCACCCCAGTACCCCTACCACCGGTATCCTCTGCCGGGGAGACGGGTGTATCGTCAATCTCTATCGTGGCAGGATCGGGCAATTCTCGTATATGTTCGATCTCAATTCCCAGGATCGCGGCGCGTTCTTGAAGCCACGTTGCAAATCGCTCAGGCACATGGGTCAACATTAACTTTGATGGATGTGCCAGCTCGTCAAAGCCGCTACTAAACGTATAAGCATCTTTGGCCCGGCCGGTACCGATAATCCACATTGTGCCCCCGGGACGGGGTGCGGTGCGATAGTGCAATTGATATGCAGCAATAACGCAGGCCCACGGTTCCGTAAGAGCTGCCTCAGCATACCCCGTGCTATCCTTGGTGATAGGAATGAGATAGTTACCGTGGTCGCCATTAAGTACGCGCTGGTCAATAATAGCATATTCCGAGAGGCCACCCTGGATCTCGTAGCCATACGCGCTGCTCACGCCATTTACAAAAATGTCGGCCTGTACAATAAAACGGTCACCGACCTGATATTGATCACGCAAGGTATCGCCTACCCCCACAACAGTAACGCTGACTTCATGACCCAACACTACAGGGTCTTGCTTCATATTGCGGTAGATGCGCGGGTGATCCTGCCCGGCACGGATCACTTTGATATCGGAGAAACAGTGTCCACAAGCATCATGGCGCACCAGTAGTTCATCAGGGCCATACTCCGGCATTGGCACCTCAATAAGCTTGCCATTAACACCCAGGTTTTCAAATCCTGCCCCATAAAGGGGCCAGAGGCGATTTTTCTCAGGGATAGGGAAATCGGCTTGTTTGTATTTCGCCAGTTTATCAGACATATTTCTTATCTCCTTGTGA
>JAFGFI010000235.1 GCA_016931185.1 Anaerolineae bacterium | reverse complement strand
GTTAATGTACAAGAATCCTGCGCGATTAGTGGCACTTGTGAGCATTAAGCCTGCCCCTATCGCGATTAGTGGCACTCAACATCTAATGGTTATATTTAAGGAGGATACCTTGGCAGGACATACCTTAGCCGAGAAAGTAATTGCTGCGCATGTTGCGGGGGGGCAAGTGGGACAGGAGGTTTGGCCGGGTGATTTAGTTGAAGTGGATGTCGACATTGTGTTGGCAAATGACATTACTGCACCTATTTCACTGCGCGAGTTTGAGAAACTGGGCGTGGATAAAGTCTTCGATCCGGAGAAAGTTGTTTTGGTAGCCGATCATTTTGTGCCAAACAAGGATATTAAATCCGCCGAGCAGTGCAAGGCGATGCGTGAGTTTGCGCGGGCACAGGCTATCCCTAATCACTTTGATGTGGGGAAGATGGGCATTGAGCATGTCTTATTGCCGGAACAGGGACTTGTGTTGCCGGGTGATGTTGTGGTGGGAGCCGACTCGCATACCTGTACCTATGGTGCACTGGGGGCATTTGCCACCGGTATGGGGTCCACAGACATTGCTGTGGCGATGGCGACGGGACAAATCTGGATGCGTGTGCCAGAGACGCTGCGCTTTGTCTACACAGGTGAATTACAACCGTGGGTCAGTGGTAAGGATTTGATTCTTTACACTATTGGGCAGATTAGTGTCAGTGGTGCACTTTACAAGGCGATGGAATTCACCGGGCCGGTTGTGGAGCGGCTTTCTATGGCGGCACGTTTTACGATGTCGAATATGGCGATTGAGGCCGGGGGCAAGGCCGGATTGTTCGCGGTGGACGATACCACCCACGCTTATGTTGCTGAACGTGCTAAGCGGGATTATACAATTTACACTACCGATCCGGATGCCGTTTATGCCCAGGTCATTGAGATTGACGTAAGTAATATGGAGCCACAGATTGCCTTCCCCCATTTGCCGGAGAATGTCAAGCCAGTGAGTATGGCCGGTGATGTGAAAATTGACCAATCCGTTATTGGATCTTGTACCAATGGTCGTCTGGAAGATTTGCGTATCGCCGCTAAGATTCTGACGGGTAGACAGGTTCATCCCGATGTGCGCTGCATTGTGATCCCCGGTACACAGCAAGTTTATCTTGATGCACTGCGCGAAGGTCTTATTGAAGCCTTTATCGAAGCAGGCGCTGTCGTCAGCACACCGACATGTGGGCCGTGCCTGGGGGGGTATATGGGCATTCTGGCTGCCGGTGAGCGTGCCATCAGCACGACTAACCGTAACTTCGTGGGGCGTATGGGTCACGTCGAAAGTGAAGTATACCTGGCTGGCCCCGCTGTTGCCGCCGCTTCAGCTATAGCCGGCTACATCGTACATCCTGATGAGGTGAAATGATGAAAGAGGGGAGGATGAAGGCAGAAGAAAGAAATTGCAGGTTGCGAAGGCAAATTCTAGTTACACCGGATTATATTGTATGCTTTACGTTTCACATTTCACGCATCACGGAGGCATCATCATGAAATTACAGGGGGCCGTTTGGAAATACGGCGACAACGTGGACACCGATGCCATTATTCCGGCGCGTTATCTGAATATGTCGTTGCCGGAAGAATTGGCGCAACATTGTATGGAGGATATTGATGCCAGCTTTGCCGGGGCAGTCCAGCCGGGGGATATGGTTGTTGGTGGAGAAAACTTTGGCTGCGGTTCGTCGCGCGAGCACGCGCCGTTGGCATTAAAGGGCGCGGGTGTATCGTGTGTTATTGCCTGTAGCTTTGCACGTATTTTTTACCGTAATGCCATCAATATCGGATTACCTATTTTGGCCTGTCCAGAGGCTGCCATAGCCGCGCAAAAGGGGGATGCGCTCGTGGTGGATTTGAAGGTCGGTGTAATTGTCAATACTCGTACAGGGCAGGAATATCGGACTTCACCCTTCCCGCCATTTATTATGGAGATTATTGAGACGGGAGGGCTGGTTCCTTATACAAGGGAAAAATTACGGCAAGGTAAGTTATAAAAAAGGACAAGAAGACAAGGTGCTAAGATGACAAGGGGAGGTTATTGCAGGAGTTTCTCTTTGTCATCCTGTTACCTTGTTATCCGGTTATAGAAGAGGGGGAGAGGGAGGATGCAGAAACGACCGATTTTGGGCGGCCAGATCTGGCTTTACGATACGACGCTCCGCGATGGTACGCAGGCTGAGGGAATTTCGCTGTCGGTGGAGGATAAACTTAAAATCACACGGCTGTTGGACGACCTGGGTGTACATTATATCGAAGGGGGATGGCCGGGATCGAATCCAAAGGATGCCGCGTACTTTGAGTGCGTCCGTGAATTGGACTTGAAGCAGGCAAAAATTACCGCGTTTGGCAGCACGTGCCGGGTGGGCAAATATCCTGATGAGGATGCCAATATCCAGGCGATGATGGCGGCCAATACGCCTGTTGTAGCCATTGTGGGCAAAAGTTGGACGCTCCACGTAACGGATGTGTTGCGCGCGACGTTGGAGGAGAACTTGCGTATTATCCGTGAAAGTGTCGCATATCTGTTGGCCCAGGGTAAAGAGGTGGTTTACGATGCCGAGCATTTCTTTGATGGCTACAAGGCCGATGCCGAATATGCTCTTACCACGCTCCAGGCTGCTTGTGAGGGTGGGGCAGAACTACTCGTCCTATGTGACACGAATGGGGGTGCAATGCCATGGGAGATTGAAGACATCGTCGGGGAGGTACAGGCTACTTTCCCCGACGTTGCATTAGGTATTCACGCGCATAACGATGGGGGAATGGCGGACGCCAACAGCCTGGCGGGGATTCGCGCAGGAGCAGTTCATGTTCAGGGGACGATGAACGGGTACGGTGAACGTTGCGGAAATGCAAATCTGTGTACGATCATCCCCAATCTGGAGTTGAAAATGGGGCTAACTGTGCTACCACAGGGACAATTGCAGCACATAACCCACGTGTCTCGCGCGGTGGCTTCGATTGCGAACCAGGCACCTTACCGCCACGCGCCCTTCGTGGGACGGAGTGCGTTTGCGCACAAGGGAGGTATTCACGTTGCCGCGATGCGGCGTAACATTCTGAGTTACCAGCACATTGACCCGAACACAGTGGGCAACGAATCACGTGTTGTAGTCTCGGAGTTGGCAGGGCGGGGTAATTTGCTCAGCAAAGCGGATGAGGTGGGTATTTCTCACGAAGAACTCAGAGATTTGCCCGATGTACTGCAAGCCATTAAGGTATTGGAACATAAAGGCTTCACGTTTGAGGGTGCAGAGGCTTCTATTGAGATGATGTTACATCGTTCCCGCGAGGGATATGAGGCTCCCTTCCATATGATAGACTTTATGGCCGTGGTTGAACATCGGGAGGGACGGGGGCTTTTTGCCGAGGCGACCATTAAGGTGCGTGTGGGCGATCAGATTTTTCATACTGCCGCGGAGGGCAATGGTCCGGTCAATGCGTTGGATGCCGCGCTGCGCAAGGCTCTGGTTCCCGTCTATCCGCACCTTGCAAGGTTTAATTTGGCGGATTACAAAGTCCATATTCTGGATGGTGATGCCGGTACTGCAGCCACTACCCGCGTGATGATTGATATGCAAAACGAGGTCCGCCGTTGGACAACGGTGGGGGCATCGGCCAACATCATTGAGGCTAGTTGGATCGCGCTGGCCGACGCGGTAGAGTATGGACTGAAGGTGGCGCACGGGTAGAGAACCTGTAAATTTGCGAGCCGGCAAAGTGCAAATAGTAAGTGATCAAAATCGAGGATGGTTCAATTTACCTTTATACTTTATGCCCTGTCAAGCGTAAAAGTGTAAAGATAAAAAGCAAGGTTTCTCAACCCTGCCGGAATCGAATAGTGAATGATGAGTAAATATATCAATAACTTTGCGAGAATTGTAGCCACTTACCCTTTTATTCTAACGGAAGGTGCGGTGATTGAACGTATACGGCGTGATACTACGGTAGAACTCGATCCCTACGTTGCTAATGCGAGCCTGGTTTATACGTCTCCCGGGCGAGCTGCACTGACGCGAATTTATACGCAATATCTTGATGTGGGCAACGCCTACAACCTACCTATGATTACTTTTACCCCAACGTGGCGGGCAAACTCAGAATTGTTGCGCCGGGCCGGGTTACCAGATGTGGATACTGTGAACGGTGATTGCGCGCGGTTTTTACAATCCATCCGCGAGAGCTATGATGGTTACGCAGGTAAGATTCTCATTGGGGGGTTGATGGGTTGTCTCGGCGATGCTTATAATCCTGCCGATGCACTTTCCATAGAGGATGCGACTATCTTTCATCAATCACAGGCTTATGCATTGGCTAATACAGGCGTGGATTTCCTGATGGGAGCGACTTTACCAGCCTTTTCCGAGGCATTGGGGATGGCGCGAGCAATGGCGGAAACCCATATTCCCTATATTATGAGTTTTGTTCTGCGACCTACAGGCACGCTGCTTGATGGCATGCCACTGCATAGGGCCATCACCCGTATGGATGCGGACGTGTCGCCACGGCCTTTCGCGTACTGGGCAAACTGTGTTCATCCAAGTATCTTCGCGTCCGCGCTGGTGCATGAAATGACGCAAGATACGACCTTGTTAGAGCGTATGATCGGTTTGCAAGCCAATACTTCGGCCAAAAGTCCAGAGGAATTAGATGGACTGGACGGTCTTGATACTGAAGCGCCGGAGACCTTTGCCCGGGCCATGATCGCGCTGCGTGTGCAATTCGGTGTTAAGATGCTCGGTGGTTGCTGTGGTACGGACGAACGACATATTGCGGAGATTGCTAAAAATATAGTTCATGAAACATGATGTGTGAAATGCGATGTGCAATCTGTCATATTTTATCATTTTGGGAGATTGGATTTGATTCGACAATGCATTGATGATGATTTTGAAACTATCTATGAGATTGTTAATGATGCTGCGCAGGCGTATAAGGGTGTTATCCCTGGCGACCGCTGGCATGAGCCGTATATGCCACGTAAAGAACTCCGGCACGAGGTTGACGCGGGGGTGCAGTTTTGGGGCTACTATGAGGATGGTGATGTGCAATTTGAAAGTACCGCATTGGTTGGTGTGATGGGAATTCAGGATGTCAAGGACGTGACGTTAATTCGCCACGCCTATGTGCGCACCGCGCGGCGCGGGCAGGGTATCGGCAGTAAACTGATACAGTATCTTCTCGCGCATTTACACGCGCGTTCTACCCGTCCTATTCTCATCGGTACCTGGGCGGCTGCAACGTGGGCCATTCGTTTCTATGAAAAGCATGGATTTCGCATCGTTAGTTACGAGGAAAAAGAACGCCTGCTGCGGCAATACTGGAATATCCCGGAGCGGCAGGTGGAAACATCGGTAGTGTTGGTGGAAGTCTTATAGCGCTTGACTTTAATGCAATATGTTATAAATCAGAAGGGTGTGTTCCAACTCATTTGAAACGCACCCAAATCAGAAATTGCAGATCGTTGTTAAAAGTGTTCTTGGTTTTCAGACCTTACCCGGAGACAAAAAATACTCTCTTGATTTGAGGCTTATGAAGATTAAGAAAATAATCCGGTAATAGTACACTGCGATCAGCGCCTGACGGTTAACCGCCAGGCTACAGGAACACGCCCCGTAAACGAGGCTTAGACCGCGACTTAGGCCGTATGAGGCCCCTTCAGGGGGCGTGGTTGATGTAGCCGGGGCGTTGACGCCCCGGCGGAGCGCGTTACCGAAATAATTTCTTAAAGTTCATTAGC
>JAFGFI010000234.1 GCA_016931185.1 Anaerolineae bacterium | reverse complement strand
AGTATCCGGGGTATTTTGCAGCAGCAGCGCAGCAATAACAGCATTAACACAAACCGATTTCCCGGCCCCCGTCGCGCCTGCGATGAGCAGATGAGGCATCAGCCGCAAGTCCGCCGCGACCGCCTGCCCGGAGACATCCTGGCCCAACCCGATGCGCAGCCGACCCTTGAGCTTGGCAAACCGCTCGGACTCCATAGTATCGAGCAGTGAGACCACCGCCGGTTCCTCATTGGGAACTTCAATGCCTACCAAACCTTTTCCCGGAATAGGGGCCTCAATACGGATACTGCGCGCCGACAGCGCGAGCGCGAGATCATCCGCCAAATTGGCAATCTTGCTCACCTTAACTTTGGTGGTTTTGCCTGAGCGGTTCGTAAGGAATAACGGTTCTGCCCCAAACTGAGTGATCACCGGCCCCTGGTTGATTTCACGCACGCGCACAGGCGCGCCCAAACTTTCCAGCGTGTTCTCAATGATATGGACCTGTTTGCGAATCAAGTCTTCACTATAGGTCTGCTCACTGCCCGGTTTCAAAATGTCGCCGATGACCGGGAGCCGCCATATTTGAGAACTGGCAGAAGAGAGATTCGGATCGCGAATGTTGAGATTATCCAACGAACCGTTCCGATCCGCTTTCCCATTTGCGGAACGGGAGGCAACGTGGATCTTCACCTCGTCTGGACTGCCCTGGCCCACATCTTCTTTTTGCTTACGCCCGCGCCGGGATTTTTGCAACGGTGATACCTCTTCTGGCGAACTATCCCAGTCCACCGGCCCATCCCAATCTTCATCTTCCCCCTCTAAAGGCCCGGTCACCCGCAGTGATTCATCCGGCAGGGGAAGCTGCGTTCTCTGATTCGCGGTTGTGTTAATAACGGGAGCCTTCGGACCCTCTACCAACCGTTCAATAATGTCGGCGGGCGAAATACCCGCCGTGAACGTGCCCACAACCAGCCAGGCCAGCACCAGCGTGATGGTCACGCCTGCCGGCCCCAGGGCGTCCAGGCCGGCATCCAACATAACCGCGCCTACCAACCCACCGCCGGGAAGTTCATCTTGCAGCGCGTAAAGGTCTACCTGAGGTTCCAGCAAATGCACCACCATGTGCATCGTCATCAGCGCGACGAAGAATCCCAACATGATACCCACAAGCTGCTCGGTCTCCGGCCAGGGGATACGATCTTCAAAACGGCGCAAAATTAACCATAACCCTACTGCCCCAATGAAAACGGGTACTACGTACATCCCCCACCCAAACAGCAGGCTCAAGAACGAAATCCAGATTCCGGTCAGCGTACCCTGCTGCGCCGAAAGCAGACTGAGCAACGTCAGCAGCGCGAAAAAGATCAAAAACCCGCCCAGCAAATCCAACTTCTGGTCAGGTGTAAGTTTAATTAAAGGCTCGCTTGGCTTACGCTTCGAAGCCCCTCGGCTGCGAGAAGCCGGACGGCCTTTTGCAGCCGGCTTCTTTTTAGCCGGCGTACTCGTCGTGCTACGACGCGAGCCAGAAGACGCACTACGTTTAGTCATATTCCTAATTCCTCTATTGCCAATCAGCAGCAAACGGCAGACAAATCCCTACTACGCTCTCCCCAAAAATTATGTTTTACGCATCACGTGTCACATTTCACGTAATCTCATCCATCGCCTCTTTCACCGAGCGCACATGGATGAGCTGCACGCCCTCCGGTAGACGTAATTTAGGCCGGCGCAGGCTGCGCGGGACCATCACTTTGCTAAATCCCAGGCGGACGGCCTCGTTGATGCGCGCTTCCAACTGTCCCACGGAGCGCACTTCTCCAGAGAGACCTACTTCACCTACCACCGCTAGATCGGCAGGCACCGGTTTATCCCGGATACTGGACGCCAGCGCGAGGGCTATCGCCAGGTCTGCCGCCGGTTCTTCCACTTGCAAGCCGCCCACAACATTGGCGAAAATATCCTGCTCGGCCAGCCGCAATCCCACCCTCCGGGTGAGAACCGCGACCACGAGCAGCAACCGGTTAAAATCCACACCATTGACCGTGCGGCGGGGATTGCCAAAGCTGGTCGTACTCGCCAACGCCTGCACCTCCACCAGCAACGGGCGCGTCCCCTCCATCACCACCGCAATAGCTGAGCCGGGCACATTCACCACGCGCTCCGCCAGGAACGCCTCGGATGGATTGGCAACCTCCAGCAAGCCCCGCTCTCCCATCTCAAAGACCCCCACTTCCGACGTTGCCCCGAAGCGATTTTTCACGCTGCGCAATAGCCGGTATGTATGATACGGGTCCCCCTCTAAGTATAACACGGTATCCACGATATGTTCCAAAACCTTCGGCCCGGCGATAGCCCCTTGCTTGGTCACGTGCCCCACGATGAATACCGGCACACCCGTTATCTTGGCCCAGCGCTGGAACCGCGCCGCACCCTCGCGCACCTGACTCACACTGCCCGCCGCCGAAGACAGTTCCCCCACTTGCATTGTCTGCACCGAGTCAATCACCAACGCTTGCATGCCCGGCAGCATCCCGTCCGCTTGTGTCAAGATGGCGTCAACATCGGTCTCGGAAAGCAGATGCAGCGGGTCGCCCTGCACCTCCAGCCGTTCGGCCCGCATCTTAATCTGTCTCGGGGATTCCTCCCCGGAGACATAGAGCACGGGCCTGTCAGCTTGCCCCAACTGTGCCGCCACTTGCAGCAACAACGTGGACTTCCCGATACCCGGTTCCCCACCGATAAGCACAATGGAACCGGGGACCAGTCCTCCACCCAGCACGCGCGCAAATTCGCCCATTGTCACCGAAATTCGTTCCAGGGCGCCCGCATTCACCTGACTGAGGGGCTGTGGATGCTGACGGGTGCGGCCACTTGCCGCCCCCCTGGCGGGCGAGGTCACCTCTTCTTCCACCACTGTCTCCACCAACGACCCCCACGCGCCGCAATTGGGACACTTCCCCATCTGCCGCGCAAAACTCCAATTACACTGCTGGCACACCCAGCGGATCTCTTGTTTTGCCATTGTGACCTCAGATTGTAAACCGTAAAGCAACCTATGATTGCCCGTAATTCGCTATTCGCTATTCGCTATTCGCTATTCGCCAACGAGACACGCGTTTGCTTGCCCCCCCATGATACCAGAACATATTTTCTATGCAACTTCCTCTCCAACCGTACCCCTGTAACCGCGCTTTCCATAGCGCGTTGCCTCCGCTGAATTTTGACGTCCACCCAAACAGCCGGACGGCGCGACGATAGAGAGAGGGAAAAACACCCCCAGGCCACATGAGATATGCCTTTATACAGCAACACGCAGCGGAATTTGAGGTCAGTGCGCTATGTAAGACTTGGAAGTCTCGCGCAGTGGTACTATGCGTGGCTGACGCGCCCGAAAGCGCACGGTAGCGCGGTCAGTTGACTGCTGGCGCGCAGGCAGACAAGGAAGAGGTTGAGGTCTTCGCAAGTGACGAAAACCAGGTGCAGTTGTGGCGGCAGGTAGTCGAGAAAATACGGCACGTTTGTGTGTCTTTCATATCATCTTCTGATCATACGCCAATCCGGCGAAAACGGCCAATAACGGCAATCCCAGATCAAAGCAAAAGAAAAAAATCAGAATGGCGTTTAGCAAGAATGTGCTGAAGAAATGTCCTAACAACCACTGCGCCGGGAACACCCACACAAAGTAGGCGACGAGTGGCCAGGGCCACAGGCTTGCCAGCAAGCGCCGGGGCTTTGAGAGTTGCTGGTGGGCTGGCACACCGATCCGGGTTCCCGCAAACCCGGCCATCAGGCCGATGAACAGGGCAACGAAACCGCCGCCCACGACGAGCAGCAGGACAGACAACAGCATCAAAATCACGCCGCCGCGCTTATGTTGGACAAAGCTCCCCGCCCAAATAGCAGCGACGAGGCCGATAACCAGGGCAACTATGCCGGTGACCAGGAAATTGGGAATGAGGGTCAGTGCAGGGAAGCAGGCGTGGGTTGCCAGTTCTGGCCGGCAGGGCGGGCCGATGGCGCTGATCATCAATCCGCCAGGCATAGTATTGCCCTGAAGAATCTCGAAGTAGCCGTGGACTGCGCCGAGCAATCCGGCATAAACGCCTAGGGTGGAGGCAGTGATGCGGGATGCGTTTTTCATCATGGTTTTCACCGTTGGGGCGACATCAACAGATATAGTGTCACGATGGTGGCGAGGATGCTCAGGAACGGCACTATCCGGTGGATGAGTATGATGGCCGGATACGCCAGGGTCTCGGTGCTTGCCAGGCCGCCGGAGATGATTGCCGCGAAAAATAGCACGCCGGTGACAATTACCGCGCCGAGTTCAACAGTGTTCAGGCCAACGCCCTCGCGCAAGCGATACACGGCGACGCCGATAAAAATCACCGTCGCCAGCGAGATGAGTTTGTGGATCGTTACCAAAATCCCATTATATGGCTTACCGGTCAGGGTCAACCAAATGCCCAGGATGAGTTTAAGGACAAAGAGGATAACGATAACTACAATTCTTGAATAGATGTTCACAATATACTCCATTCAGCAGGAACGAAATAGTACAATGACATTCAAATCATTGGCAGGGTAGGCAGATTGAATAAATACCAGATCGCCCAGGATATATTTTGAGGCGCGATCTGCAATTTCTATACTGTACGTCCGGATTTACGTCAATACCCGCGCCGCCACAACCCCAACCAGCCGCGCCAGCGCTACCTTCACCCGACTGGCGCGCGGCTGAACATAGAACGTGCAGCTCGGGTCAAGCCAGCCCTGAGCTTTCCAATAGGCGTAATCATAAGAATCCGGCGGTTCGCGCTGCCATGCCAATTGCTGCACCTTGAATACAATCAGAGAAATCCACGAAGGACGCTGCGCCTGCTGTTGCACGACAGCGCGGAACAGCTTCTCGGCCACTTTCGCCGTCTCTGATTGGAAACGGCTGCCCACTTCCGCCTGGGGCATAAGCGCGCCCATTTTGAATCCCGCCTGCCCCACCAGATGGAAGCCCCAGGTGAGCAGGGCGCCGTTCAAAGTGCGTAGTGCGTGATGGGTTGGGCTACTCCCCACCGTAACGAGCGGAAAAGCACACTTCCCAGCAAACCCCGGACGATGACACAGGTAGGCAAGCCGGTCCAGCACATTTTTGGCGATGCCGTTCACATCATCAACGTAGACCGGGCTGGCGAAGATGATCCCATCGGCAGCATCTATCTTCGCTTTGATAGCCGGAATATCATCCTTCAAGGGACATTTCTCCTCCCCTTGGTCAAAACAAGTACGGCATCCCCGGCACATCTGAAGATCCATATCTCCCAAATAGAGTGTCTCGAATGTCAGTGATTCATTGTGACGTTCCGCCATAGCATCCAGATGAGCCACGATCATCTGCACAATGCGGGCCGTGTTACCCTTTTTCCTGTAACTGCTGACAAGTGCAAGAATGTTCATACAATACCTCACTTGGAGTAGATGTGGGTCAGGAACACCAACACTGCCCACAGTACTAAATCTACCAGCAAACGTATCCATAAAGCCGGCATTCCAAACGTAAACCAAACCAAGTTTAGCACTGCCGCAATACCGACAAGCAACGGCTGCCAGGGCCGTCGCCAGAGGAAGCATATACCCGCGCCCAAACCAGCAAATAATGCCCCCGTCCACAAAACAATCTCCAACGCCTCAACTGCCGGAGGTTCAGCACGCCCTTCAGCTCGCAACGCTAACCCTTCCATCATCCGCCGCCCCATCACGAAACTCCCCGCGTCAAGCAGCCAAATGAATCGCCCTGAATCCATTTCGGCCGGCGCCTGAATACGTCCTCGGACGATAAAACGACTTTGGCCATCACCGAATGGTTCCACCCACCATAGCCATGTCCAACCTATGTCGCCAAGTGCCTCTGTGCCTTCACCTAGCATCCAATGGCCTGGCTCAACTGCGCGCACAACAAACATCACATCAATTAGAGGAGTACCGGGTTGCGGATTTTGGTATTCCGGCAAGATGCGATCAGCATTAACGTAGAGCTTTTCCCCCGCGATCAAATTCTCAATAAACGTATAACTGTAGAAAGCACCTCGCCGGTCACCCAATTGCGCGATCCATGGCCAGACCTGCTCAGGCGGTGCATCCACGGTTACTGTGTGCGTCCAGAAGAGGACCGGCACGGGCAAAATATCATCACCGGGGTAGCTGCGCGCGACTTCAACCTCCGTCGCCCCCCAGGAGTGAAACCAAGATGGCAGTAGAGGCAATATAATTCCCAATAGTATTACAATTGAGAGTAACCCTCCCAACAATCTTAAAATTCGCGTGCGCGTGGCTATATCCACTCCCCCTCTGAACTTGGTTTGCGCCGATGCACACAACATATTACGATTTTTCTACTCACTGGTTGCATACCTCGATTTTAATAATATCATATTCGTCACTCATATTTTAAAGGCTCTTTGTTAATGAATTATTAAACAAATGTCTAGCTACCGGACACTTTTTCACAGCAGGATATTTAACCGCAATTGGGTGGGATTGCGCGACTAAAATCGTTTTTAAGTAGGTATTTTTGATTTCGAGCTACGCTCGAAATCAAAAATACCTACTTTTCCGGCGGCTTTAGCCGCACAATCCAGTTCAAAATATAACTTTTGGAGTAGATACGTTACTCTAATAAAAAGTGTCCGGTAGTTAGAATCCACATTACTCTCCCTCGAACACTTCCAACTTAGGGTGCTGCATTGCTTCCTCGTAGATCGGGCCACGCGCCACAAAGCCCAACCCATAACGACTGCCAAGCACGGCCAACAGCCGTACACCCGGCGTTACCTGTACTTCCGGTGGTATCGCGACGCTTCTGTTATCAAACGAACTTTGCCCTAATTCACGTAATCCCCTTCCCCCGGTCTTTTCGATACTCTCCGCAATAAGTTCCGGCGTGCTGATCGCAAATCCACCGGAGGTGCGGCTTCCAGGCGTAAAGATTG
This sequence comes from Anaerolineae bacterium, assembly GCA_016931185.1. Taxonomy (GTDB): domain Bacteria; phylum Chloroflexota; class Anaerolineae; order B4-G1; family SLSP01; genus JAFGFI01. The sequence continues at coordinate 30,311 of JAFGFI010000234.1, read as the reverse complement.
CGATACCTCCTACCTGAAAGCCAAACTTGTCCCATGCCTGGGGTGGAATTGCGATATTCCGATTTGATCCCACGACGACCCATCCATACGTCCATTTGCCACCTTTCGCCAATCTAGGCATTGTCACACCCCCTGAATATAAAGAATTGATAGGTCAACACCTACTTTTTTACAACCGCCAACTCCATAAACCCGGCCTCAATCTTCCATCCCGCCAATTGCGAACGCGCAACTAATGTATGCAATTCATCCGGTGTATACGAGGAGTGAATGGATCCCCAGTAATGCACCCGGAAGTCCGGGGGAATCATCAACCCGATGCCCCAAGCGAACAGTTTCGGCCACCATGTTTCCAGCCGCCGGGAATCGTGAATGAGATAGCGCCCCTCAGGTTTCACAACGCGCGCGATCTCGTTGAAAATGGCGACCGGGTCTTCCCAGTGGTGCAGCGAGTCGTTGGAAATCACACAATCGAACTCGCCATCCGCAAAAGGCATAGCATAAGCATTGCCCTCGCGCCATGTCAATGTATCATTCAGACCAGCACGTTGTGCATTTTCGGCAGCTAACGTCAACATCGCCGGCGAAAGATCTAACCCGACGACCCGTATATCACGCTCGCGCACCAATTTGGCGACCTCCATAGCGACAAAGCCCGTCCCTGTCCCCACATCCAGCACTTTACCGCCGGCCGGGATCCCCAACTCCATGATACGTTGCGCCAACTCGCGGTATTCTTGCTGCCGGAAACGATTGTTGCCCATAAACTCGTTAAAGCGGCGGGCATCCGCCATTTCAGAAATAGCCTCACTCTCAGGAATGCGTTTCATTTCAACCTCCTATATACAATGTTTAATATACAATCTTGAATTATGATTAAAAAAAGAGCGTCAAATATAAACGCCCTGCTCTACCTGGTGCAGCACCTCCTGCGTCCAGGTCAACTCCGCCTCGATATGCAGCCGTGAGTGTTCAAAAACCGCGCGGACCGGCGCGGGGACTTCGGGGCTTGCCATCTGCTCTTGTTGATGCTCGTGTAAATGGTGTAAGATGCCCTCCAGAAGTGCGATGCGCCGCGCAAGATACCCCTTAACTTCCGCTGCCGGCAAGGCATCCATAAAGGCCAACCCCACATCAATAGCAAAGTATTGGCGTTCAGATGTGGTCCAGACCTCACGCAGCAGGCGCAAAAATTCGCCACGCCCCTCCTCGGTGATCTGATAAACCAGGCGCGAAGGCCGGTTACCCTCTTGCTCAGTGCCGACCTGCTCGACAAAGCCTTCATCGGCCAATTTCCCAAGTGCATAATAGATCGAGCCAAAAGCAATGTTGGTCCAGTCACCCATATGCTCTTCAATAATGTGCTTGAGTTCATAGCCATAGAGCGGTCGCTCGCGCAGCAGTCCCAAAATTACCAATCGCGTTGTCAAAATACTACTCCATCTTTATTATTCTATATTGTATATTATACATTAGATATCAGAAGTGTCAAGAGCGAATGAGGATATGAGAACATGAAAAACCCTTAATATATACTACAAAATCAAATGGCTAAGTCAAAGGGGAGATCACTGATGTCTCGCAATCGTCTGCCATCAACTAACATCATCAGCATATCCAGTTGATCTTCATTCTCTATCTCCTCAATCGCTGCATGTAACTCATTGAGGGCAAAGTGATACACGCAATCTAAATCGCCTGTTCCTAGAGCCAGAGAGGCAATGCGCGTGGGCAAGGGTTCCGCTGTTACTGCTACAATGTGTGGAAGTGGACCTTTGCGATTGCGGATCAGATTGAGGGCTTCGGTACGAGCATTTTGCCCCCGGTCACTGCGCAACGTCCACTTGCAGGAAATGCTGGCATGTAAAATACACCGTTGTTGTGCAGCATTGGCTTCTCTGAGCGGTGTTAATTTAGCAAAGGGGTTATCCGAGGAAATCACCTCACTTTGTTGATTAATTTCTTCATCCGAGACAGGATACCTGCCGATCACGATGTCGGGATGAATGATGTAATCTGTACCCAGCGCGGTGATTAAGGATCTATTTTGTTCAATAATGTTTTCCGTATCATTTAAGTGGAAATAGTGGTTAGAAACTAAAATTGGCTCCTCGGTCAAATAATACCATTGTCCTGGTCGTAAGTGACGCAACAATTCAAAACTTTCTTGCAGAAAATCCTTAGTGATGGATTCGAAAAGCCTATCGGCAGTTTGTTCAGTAATACCTTGATAGTTTGGAGAATACCCTATACGATCCATAATTGCTAATGCAATAGCTTTGCTTGATTTATTGCTCTTATCGGCAAAGTTGGGATATACAATAGTTTCTTCTCTGTCAAATCTAACAATTTCTTCACAAATACGATGATGGTATCGTTGTCGTAATATAGATACACTCATTATGATACCCTTTAGGAAATATCTTCGACTCCAAGAGAATAATATTATCAATTAATTGTAATGGTCAACAACATGGTGTAGAATGAAAAAACATGTTTCTTGCAAATCACCTCTACATCTCGGAATAAAGAGTTAATTTACAAGTACAGGCAGTAGTCAATTTTTAAAAAAGTGCTTTTCTCGTTTTTTTCTCAACTGCACCATCGTCCAGACCAATATAGATATTGTCAATTATATGAGTCTTTTTCTTCAAGTGTCAAGATCAACTTCTTCTAATTCAATACCATTTTGTTCATCATTAATTTTGTATGAAACTAGGCGAATAGTTTTCTCTTCAATCCGACACCGATTGCTTACATATTCAATTACATTACCAGCAAAAGACCAAGCCACAAGTACACTTTGAATCATTTCATTATCACCTGCAGCTAGCTTTCTGGCAAGCCAATCTTCGTAACGAAGTATTTGGGTTAAGTCACTTTCAGTAGCCCGTTCTGTTTTTAATTCGATACAAGTATATTTGTATATAACATCTATCGAACCAACTGTCATGACATGAGTCAAAAAGATATCCATTACTTTATTAAATGTGGTAGGGACAAGATTCAAAAACTCCTTGTAATCGCCAAGAATGTTCTTTAAATGCCCCTTAGTTAAGGAATCCATAAACCAAGCATTAAGCCAGCCTTCATATTGGATTCTGCCCTGTTTTTTTGATGGAAATTCTACTGCAACCTTTATAGGATTGGATGGAATGTAAGGTTCTACTATAGATTCTTGTTCTTGCCGAATAGGATTATTACGCAAAAGTAGTCGGAGCAACTCTTGTGCTTCTTTCATAGTAATCTTATACTGGTTTTTACGCTGCACCGGATTTAAATCAAAAGTCCAAATACGATGTTTATCATAAAGGTCAAGTATATCATTTAAGGATATGGGTTTTGAAAACGCACCAAAGGCAGGCTCAAAACAAAAACGATAGGGGTACATTTGTTCGTCATTAGACCATATTGGTGTTTCATCAAAAAACACATCTCCGACAACTTTCCATACCCCATAAACACCCTTGTTTTTTACGTAGAAAAAAAGTAAATCACCAGGGCGAATTGATAAAACGCCTGCTATGACTTCTGCCTTATTCCATTCTTTGTCTGGCATAACACAACCATACACACCCCGTTGGATACATATCTCAAAATTGCTTTCTCCGGCAAGCAGAATATGCGCCCCCATTTTGACCCCCTTATTTTTAATAAGAAGAGAAGATAACTAACACAAATCTCTACGGCTAGTCCATATCCGTTTCTATCTCAATCATCGCCCGCAATACCCCATCCTTATACCCCGCCACCAGTTCAAATGCTTCTTGAATACGTTCGAGCGGGAAGGTATGGGTAGCCAGGCGAGCCACGTCTACCATACCGCTTTGTACTAGCCGGATGGCGCGGGGGTAGGTGTGCTTCATCCGGCGCACGAGCTTAATGGTGAGGCCCTTGCGGCGCACGACAGAGGCCGTCATCAGCATCCGGTCATCCGAAGGAATACCGATCACAATCACTTTGCCACCGGGCCGCGCAACACGCGCAGCTTGATCGGGGGTCGTTTCTGCACCGGCAGCTTCAAAGGCTACATCTACTCCACGCCCACCGGTAGCCTCCATAATCGCAGTAACCACATCCTCTGTTTCCGGGTTGAAAACGGCATCAGCACAGTAATCCAGTGCAAATTGCCGCCGGTGAGCTATGGGTTCTGTGACATAGATTGCACCCGCGCCCGCAGCCTTGGCAACGGCGGCAGTCAGCAGTCCCACCGGCCCCGCGCCCAGCACGGCGACAGTTTGTCCAATTTTGAGGTGCGACAGGTCTACAGTATGGATGGCAATACCGAGTGGCTCAAGCAGTGCGCCATCCCCTGGACTGAATCCTGCTGGCAGGGGAAAGCAGTTTTCGGCAGGCATCACGGCATATTCCGCGAAAACACCATCAATAGGCGGTGTGCCGCAGAAGCGCACATCGGGACAGATATTGGGATGCCCGTGCAGGCAATACTCGCATTTACCGCAGGGGATCGCCGGTTCGACCGCGCAGAGTTGACCCGGTTCCAGTCCTTCAACCCCCTCGCCCAGATCCACGATCCAGGCAGAAAATTCATGCCCCATCGTGATCGGATCGGTTACGATAGCATCGCCAATGCCGCCTTCCAAATAATAGTGAACATCGGAACCGCACGTGCCCACCGTGGCAATTTTTAACAACACTTCGCCCGGGCCAGGTTGAGGAATGGGCATTTGTTCCAGGCGCAGATCACGGATGCCATACAGTCGTGAAGTTAACATAGTTTTCTTTTCAGCCATCATATTTATCTCCATAATGATATAGTATGTTTTGTTTCACTTGAGCAACACAATTATGCAAGACACAAACCATAACAGTTGCACCTAAAGGCACAAGAAAACGGGGGATTTTTCGGTTTCGGGCTGCGCCCGAAACCGAAAAATATCAAAAAAAATCCTGCTGTGTTTTTTACATTTGATATTCCCGTTAACTCAAACGAAATATTCTTAATATACTGTTACCACATTTTTAAAAATTGAGGTACAAGTTTGATAATCAGATTCTCCGGTGAGTAAATCCACGATTGTGGGTCGGATGCTAACACTCCTTCCGGGCCGAGATAGCGGGTGTAAATACGGGTCGCCATTTCCTCCACAAAGGCGCGGGGTCCACGCAGAATCTCGGCTTCTCCCTCGAAGAGAACTGCTGACACTCCATGTTGACTCTCTGCTACATCAATTATGACGGCGCACTTGGGGTTGCCCTGCAACTCACCGATTTTGCGGGTACTTTCGTAAGAACTGATCCAGAGAGTGCTATTATCCCACAAATACCACACCGGCACGACGTGCGGCTGCAACGTAGTGGCAGATGCAGTGGCAAACCGTGCCAGGAGAGGCCCTGCCAGGAAAGCATCCAACTTATACTTGCGATCAGGATCCACATCGATCAATGTACACCTCCTCGTAAATAAACCACAGATCAAAATTCAAAAAAACCTATTGATCGCGCACAGGTTGAGATATAGCCGCGATTGCTCCTATCGCCTTGCCAGTTATGGGCAAGGTTCAGAAACCTTGCTTTTTACCTTTACACTTTTACGCTGGATAAGGCATAAAGTGTAAGGGTAACTTGAACCATCCCCAGTTATGCGCGCTAAAATTTTCCCTCTTTAACAGAGAATCCTATTTATACAGATTCTTCGAAATACAAAGCCTCCAAGGATGTATTCACGCCTGGCGCACCAAAAAGCGGCAGATTGCGCTTTCCCATCACCAACCCTAAATCCTTCACTTCTTCAAAGCCGAGTTCCTTAATTCCACCGGTCTGTAGGGCCAAGACAATGGATTGCGCAGTCGATTCCAGCAATTCTACATTCATCACCGTCCAACGAATATCGCCCCGGCTCATTGTGACCAGACCATGATTTTCCATGATAAAACTATTGTACTTTTGCAGATAAGGCCCGAAGTTTTCGGCCAGTTGCTCGGTCAGTGGCAATGCGTAAGGGACAACGGGTACAGGGCCAATCTCGGTCGTCGTCTCAGGATAGAGCGCGCGCATCAGCCAGTTTTTACCTGTGCTAATCGCCATCGCGCAGACGTATGGGGGGTGGCAATGTAACACCGAGACAATATCGGGGCGTTCATTGAAGAACTTGAGGTACATCGGCAGCTCTCCGGTGGGACGGCGTTCCCCTTCCACTATCTCACCCGCAAGATTGACAAAGACTACATCGCGCGTACCTACATCCCCTTTGTTCCGTTGCGTGGGCGTAATAAGTAACAGATCATCTTCAAGTTTCCAGGCCAGATTGCCACCATAACCGGTCACGTACATATTGCGCGCCAACCGGCGACATACTTTCACAAATGTCTTGACTTCTTTTTTATACTTTTCCCGTAATTTCATGATTTCCTCCTCAGACTGTTCCTACAGCCCCAAGCTATTCCTACAACCTCAAGTTGTTCCTACAGCCAACAACCAGAGTCATTCTACCGTAAGCAATGGGGAAAGTCAAAAAACCATTTCAGGGTATCCATCACTTTTTCGTATGATTACTTTCCACTATATAACTCAAGTTGCTACATACCAGCCGGACAGTTTTGCCCGCAAGACAAGATCTTGTGGGCAAAAACGTCATGCGCGGCGGAAGCTACCAGACTGCCAATAATTACAGATGGCATAGGTTTTGAGACAGATGGCGATGGGGATTATGCTTATCTTAATACTGAGAGTAAAATTGGGGTAACGATTTTGGGAGGAAAACCTTATGCAAACTGAAGAAAGCGACAAAACGTGGAACTTCGATACAAATACTTTAAATCTAGACACACTAGCCTCGCAGTATCATGCCAAACTACAACAGGTTGTTGAAATTCACACACTTATCAAGGATATACATCCTGGCTTGTACACAATGTTTCCTATCGCGCTGGTAGAAAACAACCAGTTTTATATTTTCGACATATCACCTTCACAACAACGCTATATACCGATTCTCCAAATTCCAACTCCGATGCCTATTCCTGCCGGTGTGAGAGCAGCATTCCCACTTGAATGTTACAATAACAGACCTGCTTGCGTCGTCACCGGGGAAGTCTTTGACACGCTGGAAGGCTATGTTACGATTTTCCATGAATTTATCCACTGTTACCAGTGGCAAATGTGCGAATCAGACCTCAAGCAAACGCTTGAAGTAGCCCGTGTTGCACAGGCTGAAAACAACTTTATGTGGGAACTGAACTATCCCTTTCCCTATTCCGCGTCCGGATTTATAGAAGGGTATACCTTGTTTTTAGACGCCTTGACTGTAAATACACCAGACGCAGTGTCAGAGTACCGCGCATCGGCAAAGGCAGTCTTGCAGAAATGTGATTATGAATATATGATCTGGCAGGAATGGAAGGAAGGATTTGCACGCTTCATCGAAAATCAAATTCGGAACCAATTGCAGCTTGAAGAAAATCACAACGGGAAGCATCTACCTTTTGATCGGGTCGTGTTTTATGAAGGTGGCGCGGAATTCATTAGATTCCTGGACCAACGCCAACCCGACCTGGTACAGAATATAAAAAACCTTTTTCACCAAATGATGGCTTTTTAGGACAGACATCCCAGCCTGTCACACAGCCACATTATTCAATATGGAGGTTTGTATGTCCAAATCTATTGTCGTTATCGGGAGTTCCAATATTGACTTTATCATGAAAATGGATCACCTGCCAGCCCAGGATGAAACCGTAACCGGCGCGGTGTTTATGCAGACGTTTGGCGGTAAGGGGGCTAACCAGGCAGTGGCAGCGGGGCGCGCGGGCGGTGATGTTACCTTTGTCAATTGTGTCGGAGATGATCCTTACGTAGAGCGGATGCTTGCCGGTTTCCAGGAGAGTGGTGTCAAAACGAACACCATCTACCACGAGACGGGGATTTCCAGCGGTACTGCGCTGGTCATGATCGGCGAAGGGGGACACAATTATCTGTCGGTTGCGCCGGGCGCGAATGGCTGGTTGACACCGGAACGGATAGATGCAGTTCGCGACCTTATCGCGGACGCGGCCTACGTGCTAATGCAGTTTGAGATTCCCCCAGAATCTATTGCGCGCGCCCTGGACATTGCCGCCGAAGAAGATGTACCCGTCGTCTGGAACTATGCCCCGGCAAATTCCTTTGATATTTCACAGCTTAGCAAGGTGAGTATTGTAGTAGCAAACGAACCAGAAGCGTCCAAGCTCACCGGGGTCACAGTGACCGACATAGCCTCTGCCAAAGATGCAGCCCACAAATTGCGCGACCTGGGTGTAGATACAGCCATTATTACCCTCGGAAACGCTGGGTCGGTAGTGGCAACGGTGGAAACATCAGATAGGGTTCACATCCCCGCCTTCCCGGTTGAACCGGTGGACACTACCGCCGCTGGTGATACCTACTGCGGCTGCCTCGTCGTCGCCTTAGCAGAAGGGAAACCGCTGGTGGAGGCAGTGCGCTTTGCCAGTGCGGGTGGCGCGCTGTGCGTGCAGCGTATGGGGGCACAGCCCTCAATCCCATGGCGCAAAGAAATTGATACGTTTTTAAAGGCATACTCATCGATATAAAAGAAGGTAAGGAAGAATGGTGAATATACGCAAAGCGAATATTAAAGATAGCACAGGACTGGCAAAAGTTCAGGTTGACAGTTACCGCAGGGCTTATGCCGGCATTTTCCCGCAATCTTACCTGGATCATTTCACCTACGAAGAAGAAGGGCAGGACTGGCGTGATCTGCTTTCTTCTGAGACAGAGGATATACTCTATGTAGCCGCGACTGACACGGGTGAGATCGTGGGTTATGCGCTGGGCAGACCAGGTCCCAGTGATATTCCCCCTTACGATAGTGAATTAGTGGCACTGCATGTGCACCATTCATACCAGAGACAAAGCATTGGAAAGCAGCTCATCGCAGCCATAGCCAAACAATTGCAACAAAAAGGATGTACATCACTGATGCTGTGGACCCTGGAAAAGAACTTGGTGCGTTCTATGTATGAACGATTAGGGGGTCAGGCAATTGGGGTAAAAGATTGGGGTGGCAATGAGGAATTTGGGATTGAAGTCAAAGAAGTAGCTTATGGCTGGCTAAATATTGAAAACTTGATCACTGCGACCGAATAACTTTAGAAATCATGATCCCTTCCTCTTTTGCTGCAATATGACATACTCTAAAATATATTCCTGGTCAGATGGCGAGTTTTAAAAACAAAATACCACATATCGGGAACCTTTTGATTGCCTGTCACGTTTAAAATTCAGAATTAGGGAAGTAAAATGACGAAAAGTAAAAGCGACATTTTTATTCAAGTCGTTACCTATTTTAAATGTGAGAGGTATCAAATGATGAAAAGTAAGGTTTTAGGACTAACGTTGTTTTTGGTGTTGTGTGTTATGTCGGCAAGCGGATGCCAGCCCCTGGCAGTGGAATCTGCTGGAGACGGAGATATGGAACAACTAGAAACGGTAACTCCGGAAGCGATAATCACAGAGGAAGCCGCCGAAGCTACGGTCACCGGTATGGCGAATCCAGCTTCGGTTTACTGTAATGAACAGGGTGGTCACCTCGAAATCCATACAGATACGGAGGGTAATCAGTACGGAATGTGTGTGTTCTCCAACGGTCAAGAATGTGAGGAATGGGCATTTTTCCGAGGAGAGTGTGATGCGCAGACTACAATAGCTGATATTGATGTCACGACAAGTGAGCGTGTGGTAGACTGGGTAGGTGTGATCAGGGGAACATCCCAGGGCGCGCAGTTTAACGATTACTTCGAGTGGTTAAGTTTCGAGGGTGGCGCCTTTGGCATTGATGCACAGGAAGAAACCATAGCAGCCCAAATTACCGCCCTACGCGATACTGGAAAACAGGTACACATCTGGGGAAACTTAGTCACCAATGTGCCCGACTACAATGGTAAACAAATCCTTATTACACACCTGACAGTTGATGAGAAACCAGAAGCGCCAGAGATCGTGACTGAATCGGTAGATAATTGGGTGGGTGTGGTCGTCAGCATAGAGCAAAATGCGCAATTTGACGATTACTTCCAGATGTTAGATCAAAATGGCAGCCGCTTTGGAATCTGGGGAGAAGAGGATCTCGGTGTACAAATCGAAGCATTGCGCGATACCGGTACTGTCATCCATATATGGGGACAGGTGCGCTACAATGTCCCGGATGCTTACAATACGCAAATTGCAGTCACGCGCCTGGAGGTTGAATAGCAAAATGAGAAAGCCAGGATTTCTTCGAAACCCCCGACTTTTGATTAGTCCTATTCAAATTTGACAATTTTTGGTTCCATGATATGCTAATAAGAGTTTTGTAACTATAAATGGATGCGATTGTCATGTTCACAATGAAGCGCGTTAACCCTAATCAGCAGTACTTGCCGCCTATTTGGGAGGCTGGTTGATGCTACCTGGGAAAACCGCAAACCAGGGATAAAAGTAAATTTCAACCAGCCTATCACAAAATAGGCTGGTTTTTTGTTACCAGGAAAACGATGATAGTACTGATCTTACCTCAGCGCGCGCAGCGTAAGCCGGCCCCTATTAGGGGGGATGGTTAATGCCGCGTGGGCGAGAAGTATAACAAAATTTGGGGGACACAGCCTACCGGCATAAGGTAGGCTGTTTTTATTTCTAAAAATTTCTGGATGGTTCTATCTATATTTCGGTCAGCTCTCAAAATTAAGGAGGAGACAATGGCTACGAAAATCGAAGATGAGGTGAATGATGTTGTTGTCGTAAAACGCGATCTAACGGCTTTGGAATTACCAACTGCAATGCCCGTACCGGTAAAAGCAGGACTTGAGGGGGTCGTTGCTGCTGAAAGCCAGATCAGTGCAGTAGATGGACTGAATGGCACACTGAGTTACCGGGGCATTGATATTGGACAATTTGCCCAGCACGCAACTTATGAGGAAACCGTCTATTTGTTGTGGACAGGGAAATTGCCTACACGGGTACAATTAACCGAATTCGCGGGACGAATGGTCGCCGAGCGGGAAATTGATGAAAGTATCCAACACTTACTCACCATCATTCCGCGCACGATCACGCCCATCAACGCGCTGCGCACCGCTGTATCCGCGCTCTCTGGATTGGAAGAAGATACCGATGACCGCGCACCAGAAGTCAATCAAGCGAAAGCATTGCGCTTAACCGCGAAATTCCCCACCATCGTCGCCAGTTACCACCGGTGCCGGCTCGGACTAGAACGAGTCGCTCCCGATCCTGACCTGAGCCACGCGGCAAATTTTCTCTATATGCTACATGGGAAACGTCCCACCCCACAAGTAGCGCGCGCAATGGATTTGATTATGTTGCTGCTCTCCGATCACGGATTTAATGCGTCCACGTTTGCCGCGCGAGTTACGGCCTCCACACTGTCGGATATGTATGCAGCAGTGACCACTGCGCTTGGCACACTCAAAGGGCCGCTGCATGGAGGGGCCAATCATAGGTCTATGCAAATGTTGTTAGAGATCGGGAGTATAGATAATGCAGAACCTTACATTGATGCAGCCCTGGCCGAAAAACGGCGTATTATGGGCTTTGGACACCGAGTTTATCGCCAAACCTCCGATCCCCGCTGTGTGTATGTGCGCCGGATGTTGTATGAAGTTTGTGAGGAATTAGGGGATATGTACTGGTACGAGTTAGCGGTGACAATAGAAGAGATGATGGCGATAAAAAGGGGGCTATTTCCGAATGTAGATTTCTACAGTGCGCCCCTGATGTATTTGCTCGGCCTGCCATTGGATTTATTTGTTCCCCTGTTTGCCATCAGCCGTGTCCCGGGATGGACGGCACACATTATGGAACAATATGAGCACAACCGGCTTTTCCGTCCGGTCTGCGCCTATACAGGGTATCGAAACCGGGCCTATGTACCCATAGAGGAGCGATAGGGCAAAAAGGCGCCATTGCGCCTAAACTTCCAATCCTAATTCAGTCTTTCTTGAAACTTCTAACAATCGAGATGCGTACTAATAAGTGAGATATTATCTTAAAGGAGAGAACTTATGAGACTGTTAGTCCGTTGGGCAATTGTCGCAATTGCGCTGTTTGTGGCCGCTTTTTTGGTACCAGGGATTATGGTAGACAGCCGCTCTGGATGGGTAGTTTACGCTGCTATGGCGATAGTTTTGAGCTTGGTCAACGCCTTCATACGCCCGCTGCTCAAATTCCTGTCCTGTCCTTTGATTATTTTAACATTAGGACTATTTACGCTGATTATTAATGCTGTAACTTTGTTACTGGCTTCAAGGATAGCCAACACCATCTTTAGGGTAGGATTTTACGTAGATGGATTTTGGCCCGCGTTTTGGGGGTCATTGATCGTGAGTGTTGTCAGTGTGATTCTCAATATCTTTGTCCAGGATGACGATGAAGATCGCAGATCTCGGCGGCGCGAACATAAAAACTAGTCAGACTTGAGGAGGTTGTATAATGTCACGCCCAGTAGATGTACGCCGGATAACATTGACGGCATTAATGGCCGCGTTAATTTTTGTATTGACCCGCACAGTGCAGATTGCGACTCCTGCCCAAGGATATATTCACCTAGGAGACGCGGGTATTGTGTTTGCGGCATTAGCCTTTGGGCCAGGTGTTGCAGCAGTCGCGGGAGGCTTAGGCACAGCGTTAGCCGATATCACCAGCGGTTATATGCAATGGGCGCTCTTTTCCTTCCTGGTTCATGGGATACAAGGATGGATAGTAGGAGCTATAATCAACCGCGAGGCCAATACGGGCAAAATGATCCTGGCCGCCGTTCTAAGCGCGCTGATCGTCATTGGGGGATATTTTGTTGCTGGGATGATCTTGGTGGGAATAGGAGGGGCAGTATCTGAACTCTTACCCAACATGATCCAGGGCATAAGTGGGGGATTGGTGGGAGTTCCGCTTTATCTGGCGGTACGCCGCGCTTATCCTACAATTTCCCGTTATAAAATGCAGGTATAATATCTTTTGATGGCCCGGCCGGGTGACCGGCTACAGCTAAGATTCGACACACTAAAAAGTGCCCCCGATAGTTATCGGGGGCACTTTTTTTATAGAGATACTCTGTGGTCTTTTGTAAGTAGCTTATCCGCCAAATCTTGAATCAGGCAGGTTCCCAAGTCATTTATTTAATGACTTAAATCCAAGTGGCGAAAAGTTCTATTTTGAGCATTTAACCGACTTTCCCAAACACTACAAATGAAATTCCAATTCTCAAAACCCAAAAGGCGGGATTAAATCTAAAAATTCTAATCGGAAATTTGACACCAGCTTTTTTAAAATTTGGGGGCGTTTAATCACCCAAATTGGAGAGTTGAATCCAATCAAGCGCCGGTTTAAATTCCAATAAGAAGCTCCAAGTTTTGAAAAAGCATTAGGAGAGCAATTTCTTGCTATTACTTTTCCGAGTGCTTTTGAATCCAAACTTGAGAATTAAAAGGCTCCAAGTTTTGAAAAGCCGCTACAAAATTGGGAAATCAGCAAATCCCAAAACACATCGTTTTAAATTCCGAATTCGTCTCGTTGGCCCGTATTTCAATAAAATAATTGGTGATAAGGGATCAAGGATCAGATCAATATCCTTCGATCCAGTAGCCCTAATCCCTGATTGCTTATCACTAATCACCGGAGTTTACAACCCTGATGCCGGCGACCTCCCACCTTTGCAGGAGAAGCGGGGGAGACAGCATCCACGTGGTAGGGAAGTCTGGGCGAGCGGGAACCTGTTTTGCTCGCCCAGATCCCCCTACACTAGTATCCAAAGTCCTGGTCTATGAACGTCATTGATATTGCAATTTACGCAGACTACGCAACGCGCGAGATTTGTGTTGGCGGACTGTTTCCTCCGTCATTCCCAACGCTTCGGCAATCTCAAGTGTACTCTGACCCGTAAGGTAGCCTTGCAAGACCTGTCTGCGACAAACCGGGAGCTGCAAAATACCATCATACAAGCGTGCAAGCTGCTCACGCCGCTCAACGGTACGTTCCAGGTGAGAGGTATCGCTTTCCAACAGGTAAGCAGGCGTCTCCTCAATAGGTGTAAAACGCCAGGTACGCCGCCGCGCCTCGCGGATCTTATTTCGTGCAATACCCTTAACGTAAGCGGTAAAGGGGATACCCAAGCGTGGCTCATATCGCCCTCGCTCCACCTCCTCATAAGCTGTGACGACAGCTTCTTGCAAAATGTCCGCATCGGGAACCGATGTATCATTCTGGATACGAACAAACGCTAACACCGAGGGTGCGCCTACACTGGCGTACCACTCTTCCCAGGCAATGGCCCGGTCATCAGGATCATCGTTCACGTGCGGCAAGAGCCGCTCAACCAAGACTTCGTTAGACTTATGTCGCATTTCCACAGGTGTTCTCCTTAAAGAATGGCTGTAAAGGGGACGCCCTTGTCGGGAAACCCCGTCCCAATGAGGGAAGGACAACGGGTCCAACGAATATAGGGTATTTAATTGTTAAAGAACTTTGTACGTACGCAACCGCGCAGTTGTGAAAGGGCTATAGCCCTCCTATAAACTCTATGCAGTCTACCACACTTTTGTGACAAGTCACGTCATATTATTCCAGTTCGAGTGTCTGCTAAAGTTTCGCATCCTGCAGTTCAGACCAAACCACAGAAGTCTTAGTGAGCAATTGGGGAAAACTGAAGCCTTACATTTCTCACGTATCCTCCGAAATCGGCAATGCGATGTAGAAAGTACTGCCCTGATCTAAAACACTCTCAACCCATACTTGCCCGCCATGACGTTCTACGATAGACTTTACTAGAGCCAGGCCCAATCCTGTACCCTGAATATTGCCAGTTTCACGTCGTTTAATGCGATAGAACTTCTCAAACAAACGTACTTGGTCCTCCGGGGCAATACCAATACCGGTATCCGAAATATGGATGTGTGCTTCTTGATCTTTAACATCCAATCCAACACTGACCTGACCACCGGCGGACGTATATTTGATCGCGTTGTCCACCAGATTACTCACCGCCTGACGTAGCAAAGTACGATCCCCAATAACGGTGGGGGCACCTTCCGCCGGTTCAAGGCGCAACGTCACCCCTTTTGTCGTCGCGCGCGCGCGCATCGTATCTACCGACTCCACTAAGATCAAACCCAAGCGACAAGGTTCTTGACGGATCCCCACACCGGCCTCAATACGGCGCAGATTCAACAGGTCGCCAATCAACGCGCTCATCTGATCAATTCCTTCGAGAATACGCTGTAAATACTCGTGTTGCTTGTCGTTCAGTTCCCCTACCATCATCAACATTGTGGCATAGCCGCGAATAAACGTGAGAGGAGCGCGCAAATCGTGGGAGACCGTTGCCACAAATTCCGACTTCATCTCGTCTAATTCTTTGAAGTGCGTCACATCGCGTAGAACAACAACCTGACCCATTGTCAAACCTTCTGTCCCTATGATGGGGGCGATACTGGCGTAAAACGTCCGCCCATCCTCCATCGGCACCTCAATCGCCGGCATTTCCTGGGACTCATCGACATGTGTAGCAGCCACGCGCGTCAAAGCCGTCAACAAAACATCAGGAATCACTAAATCCTCAAGGGATTGACGATGCGCCGACTCACTAATACTCAGCACGTGCTGCGCAGCAGGATTGATCAATAAAAGCCGCGATTCCGAATCAGTTACCAAAATTGCATCCGTCGTACTTGCCAGGATTGCAGCCAAACGCCGGCGTCCACCCTCTGCGGCCTGGAATAGTCGAGCATTCTCTACCAGAACAGCCGCCTGATTAGCTAACGTTGATAAGAAATTGATACGCGCTTCATCAAAAGCATCTTCAACATTCGCCCCCACCCACAAGATAGCAGCGGTACTATTCTGAGCACGTACCGGAAAAGCAGCCACACTGTGTAAATTTCCTATCGTAGACACAGATCCCTTCGCCCGTATGAGATCACGAATAATCAATGGTTCTTGACGACGCATTAAAACTTTTGCAAAACCACGATCTAGCTCTTCAAAAGACACATCCACCGCTCCCACTGAAAAAACACGCTGAGAGCGGTCTGCTCCACCCAACAGAACAAAGCGAGCTACAACAGAGCCTGTTTCTTCCAACGCCCCTTCAAGAATCAGGGGTACCCCCCGCTCCAGATCTAACGTTGCAGAAACAGACTGTGCCACACTTAACAAGAGCGACAAGTCATTCAATCGAGCCTGCAAATTCAACCGCATCTTCTCAAAGGCATTACCTAACCGGGCAACTTCGTCCTCTCCGGAAATATCTACCGGTACACTCAAATCCCCAGCCGCGATCAGATTAGAGGCATCCACTAATGTATTAAGTGGCTGTGTAATGCGTGTAGATAAAAGGGGAATCGCCACCAACAAAATCATCCCCATCACCACCTGAACTACAAGCAAAGGGCTTGATATTGTGGCCGCGGTATCCAGAACCGCAGAAAAGGGCAGTTGGAGTACAATCCGATAAGGCGTGCCAGCTACGTCATCAATAAACACTAACACACGCTGTCCTTCAACTACATCCTCATAAGCGGTCCCGGAGAGTGTCTCATAACGCGACGGAGTAGTGTTTTCATCCCAGGGGCGCAGCACAAGAGTAGGTTCAGGATGCGCGATAATCAATCCCCGTTCATCCAAAATAAATCCCGTTCCGCTCCCTCGCGTCAATTGCAATGCATCCAAAGCGCGACTCATTTCCGGGTTCACATCTAGGCGCACCCGCCCCAACATAAATCCATCCGGCGGCAGCTCATCCCCTATAGGCTGCACCACGGTTAACCCGTTCAGGCCAGAAGGTAACTGGGTTAAACGAGTTACCTGCGAAATACCAAATTCCAACGCTTGCTCAACGGCCATCAGTTCTTCCACGGTCAATCCTTGAAACACCACTTCTCCCAAAGGGTCAGGGACGGCTGCAATAATTTGCCGTTCAGGACTCACCAGCAACAGCTCATGGAAAAACGGAACCACCTGATAGTCGACTTCTAATATGTGCATTCGTGAGGCAGGATCCAACAATGTCGGATCGTCCACAAATGTCGAAAGGAGATTAGAGCCGGTATAATAAAAGTGCGCGATGCCCTCACTTGCGTTCTCAGCACTACGGCGCATCTCATCTAACGACTGTTCGCGCGCCAGATCTATCGCTCGCCCGGTTACAGATAATACCGAGAGCAAAATACTCAACAAGACCAGGGGCAGGCTAATAAACATAAAACGGGCACGTAGGGAACTGCTGTAAATCGACACCACATCTGCCCGCTGAGTGGGTCGCCACTCCACATTGAGAAAAATAAGCTGGAAGAGGCCGCCCAAAATCAAAGTCGCCAACAACCACACTGGAAATTCGGCCGACCAGATAGCCAGGATATACTCAACAACTAACAGTTCCTCTGAAGGCAAATTGTTGGCCAGGCGTCCCACAGATAACAAAAAAACGGCAAAAATAGCGGAAAGGGGAAACGCAATAAGAGGTTGACGTAACAGATCAAATGGTTCTCCCTTATAGGGTTGGTACAAACAAACACCAATAGCATAACCCCAGAATGAAGCTGCTAATAAATCAACATAAGTAACGGGATAAAACCATGCCCATAAGACACCGGAAAACAAGTGCGCGACTATCCCCGGTCCAGGGCCCAACCAGGTAGCCGCCGCTGCCACCAGGGCAAAGCCCACAAGTGGTATGGCCGGTGTTGTGGGTAACATACCGCCAGCAGCAACTGGCAATCCCACCGTATCACGATATAGGATGAACAGAGAATGGGTGGGGATCATCGACAACAGGATCGCACCTAAAATCACCCAAGTCTGCTTACTCATCCGCTGAAAGTCGGCACGACGTCGCCATAAGGCATACGACAACAGCATAATGTAGCTTACCGTAAGCAAAACGTTGAGCAATCCCGGTTGGAACTCAAGGGAAAATACGCCACGTTCGCGCCACAGATATAAGTTCATTCCATACCCCTAACCCTAATAATACAAGCAACCACAGGTCACACAATCTCAACCCGCATTTAAGCCCGATGCCACTGCATCACTACCCCGGCTTCAAGACGGGCGACACCCAGTCCGGGTTCTGCGCCACGGGTCCACTGCGCAATCAATAGCTCATTTTCTGAGCGGCGGCCTAATATTCCATCAGGCAACCAAAAGCGATATTGAGTGCCGAACGCTTCCCAGTAACGTCCGATTAACTGACCATTAAGGAAAATGTAAGCTTTAGCTGACACTTGTTCCAAATGCAAGAACAACGGCGCCTCTATCTCCTCCGGCCAATCCAGGGTAAAGGTTGCACGATACCACGTGACATAGGGGCTACACGCACTTAGGAAAGGGGTTCCCTGATCATATAAAGATTTAGAGGCAAAAATCTTATCCTCAAGAAGCCAGTTAGCAAAACCAGTAAACCCCTGAACCGAACACTCTCCGCTCACCCCGCCCCGGATACGCCAATATACATTTTGACCGTTATCCAGGGTACACTCCAATAATCCATGAGGACGGGTCGCGGCCTCCCATGTGCATTGCCGTCCTAGAAATTCCACAAGTACAGACAGGACATTTGGTCCTTGTCCCGGTTCACACAATAGAGATGGAGGTAATGGCACCGTCTTGGCCACTGGTTCCAGACTACCAGGAGGCTCATTTAACGCTGCAATGTGCCGGCCATTGAAAAACAGATCACACGCATGCATACAACGCAACGTCACCTCACTTGCCAGGCCCTCAAAACGCCCCCGGTACCATACAAATCCGTAATAAATACCATGCGCTTCCATCGCCAGGGAGGATCCTGGCACGATCTGTTGCCAATCCTGATCCTTATAATCTGGCAATACCTCCGGCGCACCTGGTGTTGATTCCCACCTCAGCACAGGCAGATATACAGAAGGAGGAGTTTGCCAGGTGAGTGGTGCCAACCAGGTTCGCGGATCGCTGCCGCGCCAAGGCCCCCAACGATACCCGAATCCTTTTTCATGTACTGCGTAGTCAAACCCACCATCGGCACGTGGTAATACCAGATCCGGCCCCATTATCAGTCCGCGTGCAGGCTCTTCAATACCGGGTGACCAGACTGCGGGTGGCAGGGCACTGGTGCGCCACACGTCATCCAGCGGCCAGACGCGCGCCACAAAATGAGAATCCAACGCAAGAAGCTGCACAGGACCTTCTGGACCGTCTAACAGGAGTGAAGCTAACCGTCCCGGTTCAAAGCGCACCGCCAATTTATCTCCAATCCGCCGGGTACTTACTGGACCACGTGTATGCCGAGCACGGAAGTCATCTGAGAGCAACACATCCCCTCCAGCGGCATTTGCCAGGATCAACAGATACCGTCCAGCGACCACTGTCCTTAACACCGGTTCCAATGTCGTTGCGTGCAACATACCACCCGCCAGGGGCCACTGTAATGGCAACAAACGGACCGCGCCGGAAGTATCCGGCAATACTACCGGTTCCGTCGTCAACAATTCATCCCCCACCGGCAACGATAGCCGAGGCTGTACGCCAGGCGACGATTCTAAAAAGGCAACCGTGGTAGTACCATCACTTAAGGCCCCAAATACACACCCATCAATAGAAGTATATAACATTTCCGTAGGTAAAGAAGTCCGCAACACACTTCCCAACGTCTCATTCACCAACGCAGCACGCCGGGCCTGATAGTAAGTAGCAACCATAGTCCCGTTTGGAAATGGCGCGCCACTTTCTCCTACTGGGGCGCCAATACCATAACCGGATCCTAAACGCGGCGAACTCCAATACCCCCACGTCACGCCACTATGCACCGGGGAAAGCGTATAGCCCAGCGGATGCCGGCACACAGCACAAGCTATTGATGAACGAGGATACTCATGGTCCATAATTTGCGTATTTTTTTCACTCGCATCTCCCCCCCAGGTTGCCATTCGCCCGGTCACTAAAGGCAACAGGGTTTGATGACCAGCAAGCCCTTCAGAAAGGGTACGCCCTTCAGAAAGGGTGATACGCGATTTCACTGCCCCCATCCCTGCCCTGGATATAACGGGCGATTTCACTCCCAATTTCCGCGCCATCTCTTCTAAAGGATGACGGTAACGCTCCAAAACTTGTCCGTTAGCACAAGAACCCGGATTGACTTCAACCAGCAATAGATTTTTGTGTGCCCGGAAAAATGGGAAAACCCGCTCCCACCATTCCCACACACCACGTAAGAAAGGAAAAGAAGGCTTCGGCAATATGTTAGAAACACAGTGGGGAATAGCATTCGATACCCGCAAAAACCAGGGAGGTAATCCTCCCGCATCCAAACCGGCATCCACCCATGGACCTGGAAGCACTACAAGCCATAATCCCACCCGATCCACTTCATCTAACAACAATCGTAGATCGCGTGGGCCGGTAAAATCATACAACCCAGGAGCCGGGCTATGATAAGCCCATGGAATCGGAAGTACTACCGTATTAAGGCCTGCCAGGCGTATTCGTTCTAACACCGGACGCCAGAGTTGAGAATGTGGCAAACGAAAATAATGCAACGTCCCAGCCTGGATTAAGGTTGGGACGCCATCAATAACTAAACGACCGTAAGGCCATTCAGAAATGGTAGGCCATTCAGAAATGGTGGGCCATTCAGAAAGAGACTCAAAGGTAACACTGTGCAAGGCTCACCCCATTGTTAAATCCATCGCACAGGCGACTTGTGCTGCAATTCGGGCATTGTTGACCAATAAACTTTCATTAGCAGACTGAGTGCGTGCCTGACTTAGCTCTACCATCCGGGCCAGGATAAAGGGGGTGATCACATTGCCAGAAATCCCCAAAGCGTCCGCATCTACTATTGCCTGTGCAATCAACGGCTCCACTTCGGCAGCCGGTATTTCATCCTCGGCCGGCACCGGCACGGTCACTAACATCCCTTGGGATAAAGCCAACGCGCGCTGTGTTCGGAAAGCCATCACGACCTGCTGAGCATGATCCACGCATTGATCTACTAACAACCCCGAGGTGCGACTATAAAATGCGGGAAACTCATTCGTCTGCCATCCCAACACCGGTACCCCCCAGGTTTCCAAATATTCTAATGTGCGAGGTAAATCAAGAATAGACTTTGCTCCCGCGCACACTACAATAATGGGTGTAGTGGCTAGAAGCGGCAAATCTGCAGAAACATCCTCAGGATGCCCACGATGTATTCCCCCAATCCCCCCGGTAGCAAAAACCTGTATTCCCACACGATGAGCCAGTAAAGCTGTGGCAGCCACAGTAGTGCCGCCATGTCCTCTATGCACGCCCATCAAGGGGAGATCGCGCACGCTTATTTTGACTGCTGTCTCATCAGAAGCCAGTATCTCAATTTGCGCATCAGATAACCCCACGGTAGGCACACCATTCCACACCCCAATCACAGCAGGGACCGCGCCTTCCTCACGCACCGCCGCTGCCATTCGCTGTGTAATCTTCACACTATCTGGATATGCAAATCCATGCGTAACTAGCGCAGATTCCAGCGCGACAATGGGCCTTTTTAACGCCAACGACTGTTGTATTTCAGAAGCGATATCAATTAAATGCATATTTATATCTCATAAATTAGATTTTCTACAATTTTTATGAATATTACATTAGAAACTGTATTTTATTCTGTTTTTTTGGCAGGATTCGGTGAATTTGCTTTTAACAGACGAGCACCCAACGCCGCGTAAACGCTGGCAGCGGCATATACTTGAGCCAATTCCACATATTCATTACATGTATGCGCCAACTCAGGATAACCAGGGCCAAACCCAATGGTAGGGATTTGAGCCACACCAGCCGTATACGCTCCTTCCGTAGCAAAATGCCACTTAGTAATAGTCGGGCGCAATCCCACATCTCGTGCAGCCTGTACCATTGCCACGACCAATGGATGGTGTTCATCCAATGCCCATGGAGGAGAGCACTTTCGCACGGGATAGACTTTACCTGTATAGGTCGTAATCTCCTCCTCGATTACGTGAACTTCAGCATTGATACCCTCGCGAGCAATAACCCGTTGCACCTCAGCCAGAGCCAGTGATTCCGTTTCTCCTAACGTCAGACGGCGATCAATGATCAGATCACAACGGTCGGGAACTGCATTACGGCTGACCGCACACGACTGAATATCCGTCACCGCTAATACTCCCGGCCCTAAAAACGGATCAACGTTAAGTTGTTCGGCCAAGATTTCCAGGCCAAAGATCACCCGTGAAGCCGCGTAAATCGCATTCTCGCCTAACTCTGGGGTGGAAGAGTGCGCCGAACGCCCCTTGACTGTGAGTCGCATTTCCAAATGGCCCCGTTGTGCACGCACAACTTGGAGATTGGAAGGTTCAGCAATAACGACCCAATTCGGTAATCGGCGAGTTTTGAGTAAGACCCGGGTACACGTCCCCTCAGCAGACTCTTCTAAGCCCACACAGGCCACCAGAACTCGCCCGGCTAAAGGAGTTTTCTGAGTAGCCTGCTGCTTTGCCAATAAAGCAGCTCCATACACTGTAGCCGCAAGTCCGGCTTTCATATCACTGGCCCCGACACCATAAAGACGTCCATTGCGAACTTCCGCCCCCCAGGGATCGGCAGTCCAGGCATCTGGTTCAGCAACCTCAACTGTGTCCAAATGACTATTTAACATCAACACAGGGCCCTCAATAGATCCAATCTCCCCCCATACATTGCCGGCCTCATCTCTTCCCACTTCATCATAACCCAAGCGGTGCATCTCTTCCAGCACTCGGGTAGCAACTGCTTCCTCCTGACCCGGCAAACTGGGTGTACGTACCAGATCACGCAGAAATGCGAGCAGGGAATCTTGTTCTGATGATGTCAGCGTCCATTGGTTCATTGTTAATATTTCCTCCTAAAAGCAGTCAGAGAGCAGACGGAATCCTACTTTCCTATTTAATAGGCTCCTTCTCCCAGTAGAACTTTGGGCACGGTACGCAGTAAGATCGTCAAATCTAACCACGGCGACCAATGCTCGATATAGTAGATATCTAACAACACCATTTCATCAAATGTTAACTCACTACGTCCACTCACCTGCCACAAACCGGTCATACCTGGGGGAACAGCTAAACGTTTCTTATGCCACGATTGGTACTGTTCTACCTCAGAGTGGATAGGTGGACGGGGTCCCACAATACTCATCTCACCGCGCAAAACATTAAAGACCTGTGGAAGTTCGTCCAAACTGGAGCGACGCAAAAAAGCCCCCACCCTTGTCTGGCGCGGATCGTCGCGGATTTTGAACAAGGGGCCATCCGCCTCATTAAGCTCCTGTAACTGCAACACTTCCTGTTCCGCGCCACAACGCATCGAACGAAACTTATAAATGATAAACGGACGATGGTTATGTCCAATCCGTTCTTGTTTAAAAAACACCGGTCCTGGGGAATCCAATTTAATCATCAGTGCGATCAAGGCAAAAATGGGCCATCCGAACAGTAAACATATCCCGGCTATGAGCAAATCCATCACCCGCTTGAGCCATAATTCACCACGACTAAAGGCAATTTCATGGACCGAAACTAATGGGACCCCTCCTAAATCACTGACCTCAACCCGGCTCATACTGAGTTGAAATAAATCAGGCACAATACGCGCCTCGATCTTCCTAAGCTCGCACTCGCGCAAAATACTTAGGATACGACGGTGATAATTCCAGGGTAACGTAATGATCACTTCGTCAACTTTCTCAGCCTCAATAATAACCGGCAAGTTATCTAACGCGCCCAGACCCTTAAAGCGGCCGATCTCTCCCTCTCCCTTTACCGGATTGTCATCTACATACCCTACAATCTGGTATCCCAGGTCAGGACGCGCGACCACAGAACGCATTACGCGCCGGCCCACCTCCCCAGCACCCACAATCACAATGCGCCTGACTCCAATCCCTCGTCGCCGCAGCAGACTCTGCACATAAAGGGCGAAAGCACGGCTGATCGATAACAATGCAATCATCGTGATACCGGCTTCCAACAACAGCAGTCGCGAATAAACCAGGGGTCGCAACACAAATGCCAGGGCCAACGTCACCACCAATGTCGTCGTTACAGCATTACTCACCCGGTAAACGTGATCTAGCCAGGTTAGGCCGCGCCAATGCGTATATGCTTTTTCACCTGCCAAAATAAGCGGGACAGTTATCGAAAACAAGAGGATGAAGGGGAAGAAATAGGCGCGATAAGGTGCGTCAAACAGAACATCCTTAAACCATTGCAACCGATACCGCAACAAATAGGCCAGAGCGAACGAAAGATTAATAATCAATACATCTGTGATAATGAGCCATAAAGCCACTGAATTATTGCGTTTGCCATTCATCTTAATCCTGCCTATAGGAAGCAATGACCTGACGATAAAGCTCTACCGTATGCCGTGCAGTCTCAGCCCAAGAGAAACGGGCAGCATGTGCCAGTCCCCGTGCTCGTAAAGAGGCCCGCAAATCAGCATCATTCAAAAGGCGATGAAGCCCACCGGTAATTGCATCCGCATCAGCCGGCGGTGCTGTCAATGCCCCATCTCCAGCCGCCTCTGGCAGGGAAGTGGTCGAAGACGCCAATGTAGGCAACCCACATGCCAATGCTTCTAAAACGGGTAAACCAAATCCCTCATACGTTGAAATATAAGCAAATACCTCAGCCGCATTATACCAGAGGGTCAACTTTTCAGCGGGAATATAACCGGGACAATGAACCCTATCCTGCAAATTCAATCGCTCAATTTCGGCAAACAGATCCTCGTACAACCAGCCCCGACCTCCGGCCAACACCAAATGCACATCGGGTTCATACAAGTTAGAAAAGGCGCGGACTAATGACACTAAATTCTTACGTGGCTCCAGCGTACCCAAATAAAGGATAAAACGTTCAGGTAATTGCATTTCCTGGCGGAAACGCACCACTTCAGTTGTGGAAAGCGGAGTAAAATTAGGATCTACACCATGATAGATCGTATGCACGCGCTCACGCGGCACCCTCAATAATGTAGTAACTTCACGCGCTGTAAAATCAGAGACGGCGATCACGGCCGTCGCACGACGACAGGAAATCCCCGTCAGTGCGCCCAAGTAGAACCGATTTCCCCGGCGAAAGAATTGTGGATAGCGCAAAAAACTCAGATCATGAACTGTGACAATCTGTGGGCATGAAGCATATAACGGTCCCACAAAGGCCGGAGCATGGAGCAAGTCAGCGTGCAGATGACGCAATACCCACGGCATCACCATCTGCTCCCATAAAATACGCAGCATAGGATGTCGGGTAACGATCATTGAGCGCAACTCCGGCAAACGACAAACTTCTTCCGGCAACCGTCCCTGACCTAACAACACGGTATAACGCAAACCATCTCCCACATCAGGAAGATGACGCAGGAGATTTACAATATAGGCTGCCACCCCCGCGCTGCGATAGGAAGCTTCAGGGGTCAACAAATGCGCATTAAACGCCACTAAAGGTTGTTGATCGAAACTCATAAGTATCCCCCATTATAGTGCCCTTTGGCGTAATGACAATGTGTATTGCACTTTTTATTAACCCGGATTGATAGAATCTAAGGTGTCAAGAGCCGGTTCTGTTTTGTAAGATAGCAACTTGGATTAAAATACCACTTGCCAGATGGCCTGACTTGGATAGAATGAAGGACGTATCGGCAAAAGGAAGAGATATGATAGAAACAAACTCGCAGACGGCTGTACATATAATTGTTCACGGTGACGTCCAGGGAGTAGGATTTCGTTACTTCACCCAGAAAAACGCTCTCAGCTTGGGAATTTTAGGATGGGTACAAAACCAATATGATGGGACTGTGGAAATTTGGGCCGAGGGGGAACGTCACCTGTTGGAACACTTCATACGAATTGTTCGTAGAGGTCCAAGTCACAGTCTCGTCAGTGACCTGGATATTACATGGCCCCCCCCTACCGGTAATCATATAGGGTTCCGCATCCATTACGTATAATTATGTTCAAAAAAATCGAAAATCTTGCCTGGTTAATTCTGATACTTTCATTTCTAGGCTGTATTACGTTAACAATTGGCACACCCTTAACTTTGCGTTGGTATATTCTGAACGCAATGCAACCGCTAAAGTTAACATTGCAACCTCGCAATGGTACCATTTCCTTGCAAAAGCCAGGAAATAATCTGCCCAACCTCATCTCAGAAACTGTAGAGGTTACACCCCGCGATCACATTGTACTCCAATCCAATGCTGATGCACTTCTATTCTTCTATCAACAAAACCAGCCAGAAACATTGCCTTTTATCACCGTACAACTTTATGGGCCTGCCGACATCACGATTAAAAATGCCCGTACCCCCAGATTTACACTTAGCGCCTTACCCCACCATGCGACCCTTACAGTAGTCTATGGCCCCAATTTACGGTTCACGATTGATGGTAATGGACGCGCCGCTGTAGTCACCGTACAAACACCTCATGGTAGTGTAGAAATGTATGAAGGAGCGTATGCTGTGGCGGTAACGGCAGAACGTACTGTATTCTCGGTTCGTAGCGGACAAGGGCGCGTTCCACGCCCCGGAGCAGAAGAAACCTTCATCCTCACCGACTTACAACGCATCGAACTCACTGCTGACAATATCGGGGAGGTTTCCGCCGGAGAACGCAATGTTCTATACAATCAAAACGGGAACTTTGAAACTCCATTAACAGAAACCTGGCAAGAGTATAATATCGTTGGGATGGTCAATGAAAGCGAAGGAACCATCGAACAAGTTCAATTCCATGAAGATCAGCAAATCATCACGTTTAAGCGAGTAGGATTGGGGTTTGCAGAGACGGGCATTATCCAGGAAATCAACCAGGACCTACGAGGTGCGCAATCGGTCCGAGTACGGGCGCGCGTGCGTATTGATGCACACTCACTCGGCACTTGTGGATCCTATGCCAGTGAATGTCCCATCATGTTAAGGATCGGTTTTGTTGATGATAATAACACTGAAAGAGAATGGCTTCAGGGTTTCTACGCGGTCAGAGGGGACGATCAACCTATTTGTCAAAGTTGTGAATGGCAAGCCAGGCAAATCCAGGTTCCACAACTCGGTGTTTGGTATGATTATGAATCCTCCGATCTCTTGCCACTCTTGCGCGAGAAGGGGATCACCCCCGTTGCAATCCGATCGGTAAAAATCTACGCTTCAGGCCATACCTATAGTTCCGCTATTGACGAAATTGCCATCCTTATCAGCGAATAACCAGCAGGAGACTCACTTTGAACAACACGAACCCTTACTACCCGGTCGGTAAACTCCCCCAGGATGATCTAATCAAATTGCTTGCTCAAACGACAGACACCCATGATCCACGCATCATCTTGGGACCAGGGTTAGGACGAGACGCGGCTGTGCTTGACTTTGGAAATCGTTACCTAGTTGCCAAAACCGATCCTATTACCTTCGCCACCAATGAAATTGGCTGGTACGCTGTCAATGTCAATGCCAACGACATTGCTTGCTTGGGCGCGCAACCGCAATGGTTTATCGCATCATTACTCCTGCCGGAAGGGAAAACCGATCGTGCTCTGGTTGAACGTATCTTCCAAGAAATCCACAGTGCGGGACAGGAATTAGGCGTGCTTATCGTAGGGGGACATACCGAAATCACCCATGGTCTGGATCGCCCTATTGTGGTTGGTGCAATGTTCGGTGAAGTATGTCCTGATAAGCTTATTCGCTCCGATGGCGCGCGTCCCGGTGACGCGCTAATCCTTACCAAGGGTATCGCAGTAGAGGGTACCGCGCTGTTAGCGCATGAAGCCGGGGAGCGATTGCACGGACTGTTTCCGGCCGCTGACCTGGAACAGGCCGCCCATTTTCTCCATAAACCGGGCATTAGTGTTGTGCGTGATGCCACCATTGCAACTACTGCTGGCGAAGTCCACGCAATGCACGATCCAACCGAGGGAGGCATAGCGACCGGCATCCACGAACTCACAGCAGCGGCAGAAGTGGGGGCAATTCTGGATGCTGATGCCCTCCCGATTTATCCCATCACCCGCGCGCTCTGCGACGCACTGGGATTAAATCCACTAGGTCTCATCGCCTCCGGCTCCCTGTTGGCCGCGGTAAAGATGGAAGATGCTGCGCCCATCACCCGCGCGCTCAATACCGCCGGCATCGCGGCGACTGTCATTGGATATATCCGTGAAGAACCAGGGGTTGTGTTGCACACTCAGACCGGTATCTATCCCCTGCCGGCCTTCTCCCGCGATGAAATCGCTCGCTTGTTTGAAACAAAATGATCTGATATGACCCTTCATATTCCTCCACCCGACCGTGAAGATGGAAGTTGTTCGTGGGTACATCGCGCATTAGTGCTGACCGGACAACTGGGACTTATCGCTCCCGGCAAACTGTTACCGGCCTGGATCGCATTAGTAGCCATTGCAAGTTGGCCCTGGCAGAGCTTGTGTATTCCGGCAGCCGTCATCGCTACCCTTATCCTCAGCGCCGAATGGACAATGCTGGCATTACTTCCACTGCACAATCGCTCCTGGGGGCCGGTCACCCCCTCATTACTAAGTCTTACACTGATCCACACAATTCTCTCATGGTTAGGCGCATACATCGCCGCCACGCCTCCCAGTCTAGGGATACTCTTCGCATTACAAGTTATCCTGGGAAGTATTGCCTTTTACGCGACATGGGTTGAACCTTTCCGACTTAGTATAACACAGATACCTTATCACGTTGAAACCTGGCACCGTGACCCACCACTGCGTATCCTGCAAATTACCGATATTCACTTTGAAAGAACTTCTCCCAGGGAAACTCAAATGTTAGCTGCCATCCGACAACACGCCCCCGATCTCATCTTGTTGGTAGGAGACTATCTGAACTTATCCTCAGTTTACGATCCCGAAGCACAAACCGGCGTGCGCGCACTCCTCAGCCAGTTACAGGCTCCATTAGGTGTTTACGCCGTCACAGGCAGTCCTGTAGTAGATGTAGCCGCCATCGTCCCCCACATCTTTGATGGATTATCCATTCATTGGTTGGACGATGAAGCCGTGCCAATTATGTATGAGGGAAATACCTTATGGCTAATGGGGGTTCGCTGTACATATAATGCACAACGCGATCAAGCTGCCCTGACACACCTCATAAACCAGGCGCCTCCCACTGCATGTACAATTTTGATGTATCACACACCAGATATGATGCCCGCAGCAGCCGAGCTGGGCGTTGATGTATATATGGCCGGACACACACACGGAGGACAAATCCGTATCCCCATTTATGGCGCATTGGCAACCAGTTCCCGTTGGGGTAAACGTTATGAAATGGGAATGTACTATCAAAATCACACCACACTCTACGTCAGTCGTGGGTTAGGTATGGAAGGGTTGGGCGCACCACGCGCGCGTTTTCTCGCGCCGCCGGAGATTATCTTGTGGGAAATACAATCGACACGCTCGACAGTTGACCAAACTACAAATTCATAGTATACAGTATGTAATGCCTGAGTGGGTCACGTGATCGCGGGTAGTTTTTAATAACTTGTATCTGCAAGTCATTAAAACTACCATGAGGAAAGTCCGGACTCCATAGGACACGGTGCCGGGTAACACCCGGGCAAGGTGACTTGGGGATAGGGCCACAGAAACAAACCGCGGATCTGATCTATACCAGTGGTACAGATCGGACGCAAGGATGAAAAGGTGGTGTAAGAGACCACCGGCATACCGGGTAACGGGTATGGCCAGGCAACCCCCATCGGGAGCAAGGCCAAGCAGAAAGGAAAGCCTGAGCTGGGATGTTGTCCGCATCCTCTCCCTTGCGGGAAATAATTCCCTACAGGGAGCAACTTTCGGGTAGGCTGCACGAGATGTTGGGTAACCAACATCCTAGATAGATGATCACGTCGTAGATGAGGAGTGTACCTCCTGCTGCGAGGAACAGAATCCGGCTTATAGACCGACTCAGGCACTCAACTTAATATCTACAATATCACAAAAATATAAGATAGAAAATGATGACAAAAAAGACCGGGGGACAAGGCAAAGTTCTGATCATTGATGATGATAGGGGATTATTACGTTTGGTTAAAATGGCACTAGAGGTATATGGATTTGAAGTCGAGACAGCTCATAGCGGTCAAATAGGATTAGAATTATTTCAAACGGCCCCTTCGGATATTGTTGTCCTCGACGTCATGATGCCGGGAATGGATGGGCGCGATGTCTGTCAAAAATTGCGTGAACGTTCTACCGTTCCCATTTTATTCCTTACCGCGCGCAGCCAGGTTCAGGATCGTATTGAAGGGCTGAAACTTGGCGCGGATGACTATCT